>NZ_JBWKYU010000014.1:0-174479 GCF_059423925.1 Pseudomonas sp. GW458-11-26-14-LB4 | reverse complement strand
GTGGGTTGTTTGCGGGGGGCGGTCGGGGGCTGCGGTAAGGTGCAAATGCACTAGTTCAGGGGGTGCAAATTCGGGTGTTTGATCGGGCGGGGTGTTCTTAGTCTGTTGAGGTGCGATGCATTTTTTTGGTGATCGTGTCTTTTTGGAACCTGTTAATGGATCAGCCCTTTATGAATGTGTTGTTGGTTGTTGAGTCTGGTCGTGTGGAGCTGGCGCGATGATTTATCTGGCGCAGTTGCGGGCTCGGCTTGAGCGTAGTTTTTCGCCGTTGGCTTGTGAGTGTGTGGTGGATGGGGATCATTCGCTGACTGTGAAGCTTTATGAGCCGGTTTCGGGGCGGGTGGATCTGGTGATTAGTGGGTTGAGTCTTGGTGCCTTGCGAACTCCAGAGGCGGTGGATGCTTTGATTGGTGAGTTGCGGTATGAGCTTGAGAGTAATTCTTTGCGCTCGCCCAGTTGAGCTTGGCGGCCTTTGGGCCGACCATGCTGTTTTTGGGTTTGGGTGTGTATCCGTTTCTTCGGGTGTTGCGGCTGGCGGTTCCGCTCTTACAGCGGGTCACTTTTGACAAACGCCTCAAAAGTAACCAAAAAGTCTTTACCCTGACGTTCGGCACCTCGCTTTGGCTCGATGTCCCTTCGCTCCGGGATTGATCCGGGGGCATCGCCTACGGTTTGCTTCGCTGCACCTCCTCTCGATGCATGCGGCTGCGCCGCACGGTCGCTGCGCTCCCACCCCCGGATCAATCCCTCCACTCAGCCTGCCGACGGGCCCTGCGATCAAAAGCTCTACTCGAGCTAACGCTCATCGTGGTGAGTGGTGAAGAGCACGAAGCCGACGTGTGTGCTCTTCAAAACCTGAGTTCGCCTCGATGGTTCAGGTCGATGTATCTCGAATCAACAACCCCGTAGGCTCCCTCTCCCTCTGGGAGAGGGCTGGGGTGAGGGCTGGATCTTGAGGCTGTCCTCGATTTGTCAGAATCCACGATCCAATCAACAACTCCGCCCAAAATCGACAGCCAATCCCCCCCAATCCCACCATTTCACTGGCACTCACCCCCCACTGGTCTATAAGGAATGAGTGGTTCGGTTTCCATAACCGGGCGTTGTCCTGCTCGGCGACGGGAGTTTTCTTCCATTCATCGCGGGTCATCCTATGAACAATCCTGGGAAACGCGTGTGTTTTTCGTTGTTGTCGGCTGTCGGTCTGGTGCTGCTCAGTGGTTGCGCCAGTCCTCCACCCCCTCCGCCGGCAGCACCGCCTCCGCCGCCTGAGCGGACTTGTCAGGTCATGGAGAATACCGAGGTCGCCGGTGATGCGTATGCCGACGGGCAAGTGACTCGACACATCACCAAGACCCGTTGCGTCACTCAATAAGCCGGGCGCCTGTGAAGGCGCGGGTCGAGTGGATTGTGCTGGTGGCCGATCTGGTCGGTACGGCGGTGTTTGCGGTTGAAGGCGCGATTGCGGCGATGCGCAGTCAGCTCGATCTGCTCGGGGTGATGGTGATTGCGTTCATCGTTGCGCTCGGTGGCGGGGTGACGCGTGATCTGTTGATCGGTGCGGCGCCGCCCAAGGCTGTGGCGGACTGGCGCTATCCGGCGCTGGCGTTTGCCATGGGCGGGGTGGCATTTGTTTTTCATGAGCGGGTGCTGGGCTGGTCCGGTTCGACGCTGATCGTGCTGGATGCGGCGGGGCTGGCGTTGTTTGCGGTGGCCGGGGCGCAGAAGGCGTTGAATTTCGGGATCTCGCCGTTTGTGGCCATGCTGATGGGCACGATTACCGGGGTCGGTGGCGGGGTGCTGCGTGACATTGTGCTGGCGCGGGTGCCGGTGGTGTTGCAGGCGGATCTGTATGCCAGTTCGGCGTTTGTCGGCGCGGCGGTGTTGATTGTCGGGCGCAGGCTGGGTGTGCCGCCGGTGGCGGCTGCGTTGCTGGCGGGGGCGGCGTGTTTGTTGTTGCGGTTGTTGTCGGTGCATTTTGGCTGGCAGTTGCCGAAGGTTCTGGAGGCATGAAAAAGGCAGCCCTTGGGCTGCCTTTTGTTTTGCGTCAGAAGCGGATCAGGACAGGAAACCGCCGTCCACGTTCAGCGACACACCGGTGGTGTAGCTCGAGGCGTCGCTCGCCAGGTACAGCACGGCGCCGGCCATTTCGCTTGGGTCGGCTACGCGCTTGAGCGGGATCTGCGTCAGGGCCTGTTTCAGGATCGCGTCGTTTTTCACCAGCGCCGAGGCGAACTTGGTGTCGGTCAGGCCTGGCAGCAGGGCGTTGCAGCGGATGCCGAATTGCGCGCATTCCTTGGCGAAGACTTTGGTCATGTTGATCACGGCGGCTTTGGTCACCGAGTAGATGCCCTGGAAGATCCCCGGCGAAATGCCGTTGATCGACGCCACGTTGATGATGCTGCCGCCGCCGTTTTCGCGCATCAGCTTGCCGGCTTCCACCGACATGAAGAAGTAGCCGCGAATGTTCACGTCGACGGTTTTCTGGAAGGCGCCGAGGTCGGTGTCCAGCACGTTGCAGAACTGCGGGTTGGTCGCGGCGTTGTTGACCAGGATGTCCAGGCGGCCGAACTGTTCCTTGATCCCGGCGAAGACCTGGCTGATCTGTTCCATTTCGCCGATGTGGCAGGCGACCGCTGTGGCCTTGCCGCCGGCGGCGATGATGGCGTCGGCCACGTGTTGGCAGCCTTCGAGTTTGCGGCTCGAAACGATGACGTGGGCCCCTTGCTGGGCCAGCAGTTTGGCGATGGCTTCACCGATGCCACGGCTGGCGCCGGAGACGAAAGCGATCTTGCCGTCGAGGTCGAACAACTGAGTCTTGGACATGGGATTCCCTTGTAGTAAGCCTTGTTATAACGCCGTCATCAGAGGCTGGATTTGGCAATGACCTGCAGGCTCATCTGCTCCAGCAGTTTGTTCATGTGAATGAACTGCGCGAAGCGTTTGTCCTGGGTCTGGCCATGGAAGAAGCGGTAGTAGATCTGCTGCACGATGCCGGCCAGGCGGAACAGGCCGTAGGTGTAGTAGAAGTCGAAATTGTCGATCTGGATGCCCGAACGCTCGGCGTAGTAGTCGACGAATTCGCGGCGGGTCAGCATGCCCGGCGCGTGGCTTGGCTGGCGGCGCATCAGTTGCACCGGTGCCGGGTCGTCGGCCTGGATCCAGTAGGCGAGGGTGTTGCCCAGGTCCATCAATGGATCGCCGAGGGTGGTCAGTTCCCAGTCGAGCACGCCGATGATCTGCATCGGGTTGTTCGGGTCGAGGATGACGTTGTCGAAGCGGTAGTCGTTGTGCACGATGCTGGAGGTCGGGTGATCGGCCGGCATCTTGTCGTTGAGCCAGGCTTTGACCTTTTCCCAGTGCGGTGCGTCCGGGGTCAGGGCTTTTTCGTAACGCTCGCTCCAGCCTTTGATCTGGCGGGCGACGTAGCCTTCCGGTTTGCCCAGATCGCCGAGGCCGCAGGCGTTGTAATCGACGCGGTGCAGTTCGACGAAACGGTCGATGAAGCTCTTGCACAGGGCTTCGGTTTTGGCCGAGTCGAGGCCCAGCTCCGGCGGCAGGTCCGAGCGCAGGATGATGCCCTTGACCCGTTCCATCACGTAGAACTCGGCGCCGATCACCGAATCGTCGGTGCAGTGCACGTAGGCTTTCGGGCAATACGGGAAGCCGTCGCGCAACTGGTTGAGAATGCGGAATTCGCGGCCCATGTCGTGGGCGGACTTGGCCTTGTGGCCGAACGGCGGACGACGCAGGACGAATTCCTGGTCCGGGTATTCCAGCAGGTAGGTCAGGTTCGACGCGCCACCGGGAAACTGGCTGATCTGCGGCGTGCCGGTCAGGCCCGGAATGTTCGCCTTGAGGTACGGATCGATCAGGCTGGCATCGAGTTCTTCGCCGGAGCGGATACGGGTGGACTGGTCAGTAAGCGCCATGCTTATCCCTTCTGCTTATTTTGGAGGCCAGACATCATTGGCTAATCTAATGGCGCGCTCGGGTCGTCACAAGCGCGGTTCGGTCTTATAGGTTAGCGTGTTGGACGATAATCACCTTTGGGAATGTGCGCGGCGGGCCGCTGGCGACTAAGGTTTAGCGCGTATGCCTTGTTCACGAAGGAGCTTTGAAATGGGCTGCCCGCAAGTCTGTGCCAGCGCCACCCTGCAATGCAGTTTCGGCGCCGCACCGGCGGTGCTCAACGTGCTGCCGGTCAACCGCACGCTGACCGGCGGGATGCCGGCGGCGAACATCATGGATCACATTCCGCTGGTCAACGTCACCACGTTCGGCATGTGCATGAGCATGGCCAACCCGATGGTCGCCGCCGCCACGGCTGCAGCATTGGGTGTACTGACGCCGATGCCGTGCATTCCGGCGACCGCCACGCCGTGGATCCCCGGCGGCGCGCCGACCCTGCTGCTGGGCGGGATGCCGGCGATCGATGCCAACAGCACGTTGATGTGCAACTGGGCGGGGGTGATCAAGATCGTGATGCCGGGGCAGATGCAGATGTTGATTCCCTGAGCTTCTTCGCTTGTCGTTAAATCCATGGCCCTCACCCCAGCCCTCCCGAAACGTCGGACCGCCCGGAGGGAGAGGGAGCCGACCGAGGTGTCATTCGGCTTACATCGACCTGATCGACCGAGCCGATTATGGATTCAGCGCAAATCTTTCACGTCGGTGGAACTCGCCAATATTCCCGGATAGGTTCCCTCTCCCTTCGGGAGAGGGCTAGGGTGAGGGGGCTTTTCAGGCCTGCTGCGGATCCGTCCATTTGCGAAACCACCAGCGCACCCGGGAAATCGGTTTGCCATCGGCATCCAGCGGCCGCCCGTCCTCGGCAAACCCTTGCTCCGGTTCCATCAACTGCCCATTCAGATAACGCGCATCCACCGCCGGCTTGCCGTTGGGATGAAAGCGCTGATAGCGCCCCTCACGCACGCCATCGCGATAGAACTCGGCCTCCGCCACTTGCCCGTCCGGAAAGTAATTGAACGCCTCGCCATGCAACAACCCGCGCCGATAGCTGGCCTTGCGCTGCAACCAGCCTTCGGGCGCATAGAAACTGGCGATACCTTGCAGCTTGTCACGCACAAACGGCATCTGCGCCGAAACCTTGCCATTGGGGTGATAGAGCAGGGACGTGCCCTGCAATTCGCCCTGGCTGTAATTCAGATCCGCCTGCGGGCGCCCGTCATCCTTGATGTTCAACGGGCCATCGAGTTGACCGTCCTGCAAACGCCCCTTGAGGTGTTTGTCATCCTGCTGCAGATCCAGTGGTGTGATCGCCATGGCTTCTCCTTGTCAGTTGACCTGCACCAGCCCGCCCTTGATGGTCAGCATGCCGCCGCCGTCCACGGTCTGTGAGGCAGCGCCCTTGTTGGTCAGGCTGATGCCGGCGTCGTTGGTCAGCGTGGTTCCGGCCTTGTTGTCCAGTGAAGTACCGGCCTGATTGGTCATGGCCGTGCCGGCCTTCTGGGTGATCGAAGTGCTGGCCGAAGTCGCCAGATCTGCACCGCTCTGGATCGTGAAACTGCCGCCGCTTTGCAGGGTGAGGGTGCCGCTGACCTTGATCGTCAGGTTGCCGTCCACCGTCAGGCTGTAGTCGCCGGTGACCTTATCGGTGTAATTGCCGCCGGTGCTGTGGTTCTGGTCGGCGCCGACCTTCACGGTGCGGCTGTCCTTCACATCGAGGCTGTCGCTGCCGGTCTGGATCGTCACGCTGCGTTTGCCTTTCTCCAGCGTCACGGTTTCGTCGCCTTCCTTGACCGTGCGGGTGCGGGCGTTCTGCACCGTGAGGGTTTCGTCGTGGCCGACGGTGGCGGTGGTGTCGTTGAGCACGTTGATCTTCAGATCTTTCTGCGCTTGCAGGAACACTTCTTCGGCGTCTTTCTTGTCCTCGAAACGCAGTTCGTTGAAACCACCGCCGCCCTTCGACGATTGGGTCTTGATCCCGGATTGGGTCTGGTTCGCCGGCAAGGCGTAGGGCAGGGCGTTGTCGCCGTTGTACACGCATCCGGTGACCAGCGGCCGATCCGGATCACCGTCGATGAAGGTCACGATGACTTCCTGACCGATCCGCGGCACGAACTGCATGCCGAAGCCCTTGCCGCTCCACGGCAGCACCACGCGCACCCAGCAGGAACTGGTTTCGTCATTCTTGCCGTCGCGATCCCACGGGAACTGCAACTTGATCCGGCCGTATTCGTCGGTCCAGATTTCCTCGCCGGACTTGCCGACTACGATGGCGGTCTGCGGGTGCATGCGCGGTTTGGGCGTGAGGCGTTGCGGACGAAACGGCGTGGCCTTGGGGATCGCCTCGAAGCGATTGCGATAGCTTTCGTGGCTGGCGTCATGGGTCACCCGAGTGACGACCCAGTCGATGTTCAGGCTCGCGTCTTCGTGGCCGTCGAGGGTGAACCAGTGGCCTGGAATCAGCCAGCGACAGTCGCTCTCGCCAACAAAGCGTTTCTCTTCACTGCGCAAACCGTCGACCCGCTGCTTGGTCAACGCATCGCCCCGAGCCTTGGCGTTGTAACCGCCGGGATGCTCATAGATCGAACGCGGCCCGGCCACGGCTTCGGCCTGGCCATAGAGTGAAGTGGTCGGCGTGGTGAACTCGTAATCCGTCGCCTTGTACACCCCGGCCACCGCTTGCAGACACACCTGGCCTGAGCGGATGCCGTGCAGCTCGCGCTCACCCAATTGCTGACCCAGATACTTGACCTTCGGCCCGTTGGGGATCTGTACGAAAGCATCGTTGCTATCACCCAGCACCAGCGTGTGCTTGCCGTCCTCGTGGGTGAAGAACCAGAAAATGCCTTCCTCCTCCAGCAGGCGCGAGACGAAGGCGAAATCGGTTTCGCCGTACTGCACGCAGTATTCACGTGGGGTGTAACTGCCGGTCAGTGAGAGTTTGAAATCGGTGAAACCGTGAGCTTTGAAGATTGTGGTGACGATGTCGGAGGTGGCGAGGTTCTGGAATACCCGGTTGTTGCTGGCCAGGGTCAACCACCAGAGCCACGGTCTTAAAACCAACTGATAGCGCTCGGCGGTGGCATCGGCAGGCAGTTGGCGAATTTCAGCGACCAAGGCATCGAACGGGCGCAATTGAGCGTCGTTGTGCAGGGTGGTGGTGACGTGGGTGGCAACGGCGCTGGTGAGGGTGAGCGAGGTACCGTCATTCAATCCGTTGAGGGTTTGAACGCCGAGGTTGTTCAGGGTTTCCTCACCGGAGAGCGACTCAGGGTAAAGCGCCGACAGCGAGGTGGCGGTGAGGGAGAGCGTAGTGTTGCTGTCGGTGGAGCGGGGCATCCGCATTGCCTCCGATCAAGAATTCGCAAAAACAAGTTGTGAGGATGCGATGCCATGTTGAACTTTGATGACCTGCATTGGCGTCCCGTGGGGGCAGCTCCATCCATTGAGTGAGTCAGATACTTTTTTCAAATATTTTTTCTTGACGCTGACAAACACCATGACCCGATCGCGGCTGTCCGTCTGTGCGCGGATCACACTGGAGGTAAATATCCAGGACTGAGTTTTTCGCTGTTCGGGTCTGGAGCCAATGAGTGTTTGATAGACGGTTTCACGAACATTGAATCGGCCGATTTCATTGGTATTGCAGGCAGCGATCAGTGTGACCGCGCGCTCAGGAGGGCTCAGCCTTATCTCGTGTTCGAGTGTCGGGAAAATATCGAAGCTCATAGTCACCTCACGATGCCCAGCAGCCTTGGGCGACATGTTTCGGGCTACCTTCGTGAAACTTGTACACGCCGTTGAGAATATAGAGCGGTCCAGTGTTCCAGCCTTCACCATGCTCCGTCAAAACCCGATATATCAATGGGTAATTCAACTTTCCAGGTGCTTCTGCGTAGAAAAAGTCGATTCGTAAAGATTCCGGGCAGGGAAGCGGGCAGTAAGGATTGTTGGCAGCCCCGGATGTCGAACCACCGGGTGCAACTTGCGCAACCAAGTAGCGCGAGGTGTCGTACTGTGCGGTGACTTGATACACAAACTCGATCCCGGGATTCTTCTTCACGTACTCGTAAACCATGGCTTCGTACTCATACATGATTGGATGGTTGCTACCTTCGGTCAGTGTTACCAGATTCCGAAGATCGGTTCCGCTGCCGCCCAGCTTGTTTCCAATCAGATGCCCTCGTTGATGATGTTCCGGGCAAGTACCGGACACGAATCCCGGTGGTCGCAAGGACTGATCCGGACCCGAGCCGCCGGTCATGTTGGTCGATGTCAAAGTTGCCTTTGCATAAAGAGGCACCGTGACGTTGCTACCGTTTACGTTGACAGTGGTGGATTTGTATTCCGGATTCAATGGCATTGGCGTTAGTCCCGTTAAAGGCCTGCAATCTTGAAAATTTACCAATAGGCTTGCTGCTCTCCTGAAGGGGACGGATTTATTTGTTTCGCATAAATAAATCTGTCCCCTTAAATCCCCTAAATCCCCTGAACGTAGACGTTGGCGACTCTGTTGTGATGGGCTGACCAGCCTCAAGTGAATTCCATGAGTTCTTCTTCTGCGCTTGTCGTGACCTTGCCGGCGCCTTCATACACCGTTTTGAAAACAGTGAAGTCAGTCGAGGAAAAAACGTGGGGGGAGAACTTTGGCGCCGCCCAATTGGTAGGTGATTGTCGTTGTGGTCGCAAATTACCGAATTCAGCTTCGTTTGGAAAAGAAGGATCAATCTGATTCGCCGACAGCGTTTTAACCTTGCTGAACCAGGCACTGCACTTTGCGCATGCGGCTTTTTTACCGCCCAGATTTCCCTTGATAACGGGTTTGAAGCCACTGCCGATAATCAAAGCTCGCATCAGCGAAATTTCCGCATGGTAGCCATCATTCTCTACATATTGCAGGGCATGCGGTGTTGGAGGAGTGTTGGTTATTTTTGTTATCGGGCTCAGCACCACCGTACGTGGCAATGGTTTCTGCTCTTTGAATGCCTTGACCAAATTCAATAGGTTATTGAGTTGTTTGGTGTTGAGGCGGGGGTTGTAGGTCAATTCAAGAATTTTTTCGGCGACCTTTGCCTTTTCCTCCGCGGTCTTGCTGAGCATGTTGGTAACGTAAAGTTTGGTGTCAGGAATGATCGGCGCGCGATCGAGAAACTTCCATCTGACCAGTTTGGAGTTTTCGTCTGTCGCCCAATTGCCATTTTTATTACCAACCTGATTGCTCTTCAGCCAGCTTTCCTGCAACTCGTATTCCGGGATGTTCTGATTGATCACTCGGTCCGTTTCCGAGAACAACACATGGAGAATTCTGGCCGCTTCCATGAGTGCATTACTACCACCGGGGTGTATGGCGGTTAGAAGCACCTCACAGGCGGCAATCAATGACTCGCCATTTTTGTTCGCTGCAACATAAATGGTACTTTCACCAGGGTGAGTGTAGGCCTGTACCTCTTCCGGGCTCTTGGTGGTGACATGCTGCCCGATGACACCCAGCACAACACTGAGGATGCAGAGATGGTTGGGATTGTGCGGTGACAAAACGTTGATAACAGGTCTCTGTTGAGGCGCGCTGGGTAACGGCATTCCATTAACTCCTGTATTTTTTTAGCTTTCAATGACAGTACGTCATTTACTCCAACACCCACTCCGCCAATTTCCCTGTCACCTGCGTCATCAGCACGTTCTCGACATCCCGCGCGCCTGCTGCGCTGCATTTGGCGAGCACGGCTTTGACGATTCCCGAATCAAACTCGAACTGCTTGCCGGTAGCCGCCTTGTAACGGCCCCGCAGTTTTTCCAGCTTCGCCAGCACAATCCCTTCCAGCGTCTGCTCATCCAGCGGCCGATACGCGACCACCGTCATGCGTGCCAGAAAAGCCGGGCGGAAGGCTTGCAGGAGGACTTTGTGCAGCGCCTCGTTGAAGGCTTCCGAGCCGAGTTGTGCAGTCGGTGTATCGAGCAACAGTTCGGCGCCGACATTGCTGGTGGCGAGCATCACGGTGTTCTTGAAGTCCACCACCAACCCCGTCCCGTCTTCCATCAAGCCCTTGTCGAACACGTTGTAAAACGCTTCCAGCACATCCGGATGCGCCTTTTCGATTTCATCCAGCAACACCACCGAATACGGTTTGCGCCGCACGGCTTCGGTCAGCACGCCGCCGCTGCCGTAACCGACATAGCCGGGTGGTGCGCCCTTGAGCTGGCTGACGGTGTGGGCTTCCTGATATTCCGAGAGATTGATGCTGATCAGGTTGCGTTCGCCGCCGTACAAGGCATCGGCCAGCGCATACGCGGTTTCGGTTTTGCCAACGCCCGTGGGGCCGACCAGCAGAAACACGCCAACCGGTTTTTGCGGATCGGTGAGACCCGCACGATAGGCCTGCAATCGTTGGGCGATGGTGTTGAGCGCAGTGCTCTGGCCCATCACTCGCAGGCCCATGCGTGTGCCGAGGGTGCGCACGGCGTGGGCTTCGTCGGCGAGCATTTTGCCGACGGGGATGCCGGTCCAGCCGGCGATCACGGCGGCGACGGTTTTGCCGTCGACCTGTTCGGGCACCAGCGGATCGTCCTGGCGAATCGCATCGAGGCCGGCTTCCAGGCGCAGCAGTTCGGCGGCGAGGTGATCGATGCGGCTGTCGGTGGCTTCATCCGGTTTGTCGCTGTCGGCGCGTTCACTGAGGTCAAGTAATTCGCGGCGAGTGTCGAGCAGTTCACGCACCGCCACGCGCTCTTCACTCCAGCGGGTTTCAAGTTCGCGGATGGCCTGGACGTTGGTCTTCGATTCGCTTTCCAGCAGGGTGATGCGCTCGCGGTGATCGAGCCCCGTGGCTTGTTCGCGGCGCAGACGTTCGACTTCCTCTTTCAGGCTTTGCTGACGGTGGCGCAGGCTCTCCAGCGGCGGCGGTACATCATGCTGGCCGAGGGCGACCCGGGCGCAGGCGGTGTCGAGGACGCTGATGGCCTTGTCCGGCAACTGGCGGCCGGAGATGTAGCGGTGCGAGAGTTTCACCGCTTCGTGGATCGCGGCATCCAGCACTTGTACGCCGTGATGCTGTTCGAGTTTGGCGGCGACGCCACGTAGCATTTCCACGGCGGTGGTTTCGTCCGGCTCTTCCACCTGCACCAGTTGGAAGCGGCGGGCGAGGGCCGGGTCTTTCTCGAAATATTTTTTGTATTCCATCCAGGTCGTCGCGGCCAGCGTGCGCAATTCGCCTCGGGCCAGCGCGGGTTTGAGCAAGTTGGCCGCGTCGCTGCCACCCTCGGCACCGCCAGCGCCGATCAAGGTGTGGGCCTCGTCGATGAACAGGATGATCGGCTTGTCGGCGCTGCGAACTGCGTCGATCACCCCTTTGAGCCGCTGTTCGAATTCGCCTTTGACCCCGGCCCCGGCCTGGAGCAAACCAAGGTCGAGCACCCGCAAACTGACTTCCTGCAACGACGGCGGCACATCCCCGGCGGCGATGCGCAGTGCCAGGCCTTCGACCACGGCAGTTTTGCCGACTCCGGGTGCGCCGACCAGAATCGGGTTGTTCTGCCGGCGTCTCAGAAGAATGTCGACGCACTGGCGGATTTCGCCATCGCGACCGACGATCGGGTCGATGCGCCCGGCATGGGCGTCGGCGGTCAGGTCCTGGGTGTATTGATCGAGCACCGAGTCTTGCCGTGGCGTTGGACTCCCCGAAGACACAGAGCGCGGGCCAACGTGCTCACGGGAGTTTGCCGTCCATTCCAGCAGGTTTGCGCGCAGCGCTTCTTTCGGAATTCGCAGCAATGACGACGCGCTGTTGAGCAGCAGGCTGCGGCGTTCGTCGCGATCGATCAGCGCCAGCAACAGCAAGCCGGAACGAATGCTGTCGATCCCCAGCACACTCGCCTGCACCACGGCGTCTTCCAACAATCCCAGCGTGTGCGAAGACAGCGCCGGCGTGCGCGTGCTGCCGGTCTTGAACAGGTCCAGCGCCTTGTTGATCTCCGCCGTCAGCGCATCACGCTCCAGCCCGAAGCGCGGCAGCAGAAAAGCAAAATCGCCACCCTCGATATCCAGCAACTCCAGCAACAGATGCTCGATCTCGACAAAGTGATGCCCGCGCTGCAAACACCGTTGCGCGGCACGTTCGAGGGCGCGGCGGTTGTCCGGGTTGAGGCGTCCGATCAGGCTGGCCAGTTCCATTTCAGGTAATCTCCAGCTGACGCAGGCGGGTTTCGATCCGTTGCACGGCGAGGCTGGTCTGGCGTTGCAGGCCACCGTTCCAGCTCAGCAGGGCCGGGGTTTGTCGGCCGAGTTGCAGCGGCCCCGCACCGCGTACCAGCAGCACCAGTTTCACGTCCAGATCCGGGCCGAAATACAGCGCAGCAAGGCTGGCCAGTGCCGGATGCGCTTCGCCTTCCGGCAGGAATCGCGCGGCCTGCGTCGATGGCAGCGGCCCCAGCGTCAGACGAATTCCGGCATGTTCATCCCAGACCCGAGTACCGGCGACAGCACTGCGGCCGAGCTGCAGATTGCGTCCGCCGGCCTTCATGACGCTGCGGCTGGCACGTGGAATCTCACGCCACGCCCCCTCGTAAGCGCTCAGTTCCACCGCCACGGAAAACTGCTCACGGACAATCGCCGCAAACCCCGCCAATGACCGGCGGCCATCGGCGTACAACGCGGTGCAGGCCAGAACGGCGCAGTCGGGAATCGCCTGGCGTTCCTGCAAGGATTTTGGCAGCAAACCGGTCAGCGCCCGCAATTGCGCCTGCACGGGCGAAGCGCCGGGCGTGGTGAAACCGAGGGCGATCCGGTGTTTGCGCATCACCTTGTACAGCAGGCTCAGCAGCCGATGCTGGAACAGGTCGAGGAACTCGGCGGGCGCATGATCCTTGGCTCGCGCACGTTGTTGCAGCCATTCCTGATAGGCGTAAGGCAGCGGGCCGTCGGGGCCGCCGAGGCCGAACATCGGCGAGTTCAGGGTCAGCGGTTCACCGGGGTTTTCTTCCAGGCTTTCGATCTGGCTGGCGGCGAACAACGGCGTCAGCGGCCCGCGCAATTTCAGCGCTTCGGCCTGTGGCGATGTACCCGAACCAAGGGCGTCGGCCTGGGGCTGTTCGCGCTCCAGCAACAGCAACGCCTGCAACCATTCGAACGCCTGTGGATCACGGCGCAGGCGCTGGCTCAGGGTCAGAGCGACAGGGGCATGCCGGCTTGGGGTTGCCATGCCTTGACCTCCTTGTCTGCCTGCATGAGCACCGTGCGCACAAAGCGATTGGCCGTGGCGTACACCGAAAAGAATTGCGCGAGCACCGCTGAAAACAACACCGCGCTGCTGCCGACGAAATGCTGTGGATCGAGCTGCAATTGCACTTCAAGCCCGTTGCGCCAGCCGCGCCAGGCGTCGGCGCCGACATGGCCGATTACCCGTTCGCAACCGAGGCTCAGCAGACCTTCAATCTGGCGCAGGGCGCTGGCTTCATCGCGCAGGTTGTGCAGGGTCAGGATTTCCTTCAGCGCATCCAGTGCCTGCGGCCCTTCGACCAGCGACAGATGATTGAGGGTCAGTTGCGAGACGAGCCGCCAGCGCGAATCACCATTCAGTCGCGGCAGGCTTTGCGGGCTCGGCGGATTGCGCAGGCGTGCCCACGCCACGGGACCCGGCCGTTCGAAACCCAGCGGCGTACCGGCGGGCAGGCTCTGGGCCAGATGCCGATTGGTGCAGAGCAGTTCGGCGGTCAGGCTGTAATCGGGCAGATCGGTCTGCGGTTCGAAACGGGTGTCGACGACGCTGACCAACAGATCGCTGCCGAGCCGGTTCGGCGTCTGCCCGTTGACCCGCCGCGCATGCCAGTAACGTTGCCGGTCACCGCTGCTGTGCTGGCTGCCGAAATACGCCGGCAGCCGTTGCACACCGCTGGCGGAGCTGGCGCGCACGCTGCGGATGCTGTGGATCTCGACGCTGTTTTCCCGGTGGCTGTCGGCGATCAGTCGATACTCACTGCGGGTGCCGTCCGGGCGCAGCGGCTCCGAAGTGCGCGGGAACAGGTTGATCACCGGCGCGCAGCCCAGCGCTATATCGCTGGCCTGCAAGTGCAATCGGCCGGCCGGGGCCCGATCAAAAACGATGTACAGATACAGCGTCTGGCTGTCACTCGATACGCCGGACAGTGGCAGATCAAAGAAGTGGAATTTGTCCGGGAACGCGAAGTACTCGGCCAGCAGGCGCATGCCCGGATGCACGCCGTCTTCGTCCGGCAGCAGCACTTCGTCGTCGGCGAAACCAACCATCTTCGGCAGACCTTTCACGCCGGCGGGAATGCTCCCCGGCGAGCCGGCCAGCACCTGCACCGCGTGGGCGCCGAGCAGGTCATAGAGGCTGGCGTTGATCACTGGTGATGCGGCCAGGTGAATGCGCAAGTGTTCGATGCCAAGCTCGGACCACTGACTGTCGCCGAGGCAACGCAGACTCAGGCGCAACGCCGAGCGGGACTGCGCCACACCGGTCAGCGCCTGGGCTTCATCGCTACCCAGCAACAAGGCTTCGCTGACTTCGACTGGCCACAAACGCACGGCGGCGCTGGTGCGAAAGTGAATGCTCTCGCCCTTGCTGGTGGTGACGAACAATGGCGTGTCCCGGGGGAGGGGATAGCCGCCGTCGAGGTTGCCTTTGCTCGGGTCCGGTTCGAACTGGACGATCGCGCACGACGGCAACGGGCGCATGGCCAGGGGATAAAGCTGTTCGAGCAGCGCGTCGCTGAATTCGGCGTAGTCGTCATCCAGCCGCCGTTGCAGACGTGCGGCGAGCAGGGCGAAACCTTCCAGCAATCGTTCGACGTGCGGATCGGGGCATTCGCCGGGGGACAGTTCCAGCCGTCGTGCGACTTTCGGATAGCGTTCGGCAAACTGTCCGCCGGCATGTCGCAGCCAGGTCAGTTCGCGCTGGTAGTAGTCGAGCAATTGCGGGTCAATCGAGTCGCTCATGGCGCACCTCCAGCCCTTCGTTGCCGGGCTCGATGACAAATGCCACCGGCCAGTGTTGCGAGCCGCTGCGCAATTCACCGGTCAGGCGAATGCTCAAACGCTGCGGGTGCTCGGGCAGGGGATTGACCTGAACCTCGCCGAGCAGCAGGCGCGGTTCGAAATGGGTGATGGCTTCGCGAATGTCCCGCGCCAGACGACGCCGGTCATCGCTGCGCTGTTGTTGCAGGGCGCTCCAGTCGGCGATGCCGTAGTCGATGACGCTGGGCGGGGAGGTCAGGGGGCGCGGGCCACGGCGGGTGTTGAACAGGCGCCCGAGCTCGGTGTGCACCGAGTCGAGCAAATCCTGCCGATCGAACTCCCGCGCCCCGTCGCCCTCGCTCCAGGCGAGGCGTTCGAACAGCGGTGGAAGTAAGCCGGTGCCTGCCATGGCCGCGCCGCCGGGTTAGCTGACGAGCTTGTTGGCGGCCATGTCCCAGGTCGAGGCAGCCGTGCCTTCCTTGGTGCCGTCGTCTTTCTGCGCGGTGAGTTCCCATTTGATCTTGGTGAAGTTCAGGGACAGGGTTTCCACCGGTTTGCCGCCGGTACCGCCACTGACGCTGACGTTGGAAATCACCACGTTGGTCAGGGTGTAGATGATGAACGGCAGCAGTTGCCCGCTGCCTTCGGCGGCGTTACGGCCGATGGTGATCTTGGCTTCCGGGATCGGCTTGCCGGCGCAGCAGTATTCGTTGAGGGACGGTGTGGAGGTGTCGACGAATTTGGTCAGGGTGAACTCGCCGACGTGAGGCTTGCCGGAGGTGCGCTCCGAGTTGCTGACGTCGTTGGTGACTTGCATCGCCACGTTGTGGCTGTAGGACATGACTTCGATCTTGTCAGCGTAACCCTCGAGCAGGCTGTCGCCTTTGATGTCGCCGCCGAGGTCGAGAATGATTGCATCCATCGCTTGAAACTCCTGAAAGGTGTCGTGCCAGGCAAACAGGGGCGCGCCCGCAGGAAATCCTGCGGGCGCAGGCAGGTCAGGCGGCTACCGGTGGCGGCAGGGTCGCGACCAGGCGGATCGACGCGGTCAGCTCTTCGAGCTGGAAGTGCGGCCGCAGGAATACCGTCGCGCGATAGGCACCAGGCTTGCCGGCGACTTCGGTGACGTCCACCCGCGCTTCACGCAACGGGTACTGCGCCTTGATTTCCTGCGGTGCGTTGTCGTTGATCAGCACGTAGTCGGCGATCCAGTTGTTGAGGTAGGTCTGCACGTTGTCGCGGGTCATGAAGCTGCCGACCTTGTCGCGCATGATCACCTTCAGGTAATGGGCGAAACGCGAGGCCGCAAGCACGTACGGCAACATCGCCGAGATCCGTGCGTTGGCGTTGGCCTCGTTGGTGTTGTAGACCTTGGATTTGTTGGTGGTCTGGCCGCCGAAGAACACCGCGACGTCGCTGTTCTTCTTGTGGCACAGGGCGATGAAGCCGAGGTCGTTGAGTTCCTTCTCGCGGCGGTCGGTGATCGCCACTTCGGTCGGGCATTTCAGCGACAGATCACCGGAGCTGGTGCGGAAGGTGTGCGCCGGCAGACCTTCAACCGCGCCGCCGCCTTCAGCGCCACGGATCGCCGCGCACCAGCCGTATTTGGCAAAGGCTTCGGTGATACGTTGCGACAGCGCCCACGCGGCGTTGCCCCACAGGTATTTGCTGTGGTCGGTGCCGTTGGTGTCTTCAACGTAGTTGATGCCTTCCACTGGCGAAGTGTCCGGGCCGTAAGGCAGGCGCAGCAGGAAGTGCGGCAGCACCAGGGAGACGTAACGCGAGTCTTCGCTTTCGCGGAACGAGCGCCACTTGATCAGCTCCTGGCTCTCGAACACTTTCGACAGGTCACGCGGCACCGCCAGTTCGGTGAAGCTGTTCATGTCGAACAGGCGCGGGCTGGCGGCGGCAATGAACGGCGCGTGGGCAGCGGCGGCGACGTTCGACAGTTTCTCCAGCAGGCCGATGTCCTGCGGGTGCCGGCCGAAGGTGTAGTCACCTACCAGCAGGCTGAACGGATGGCCACCGAAGGTGCCGTATTCCTCTTCGTAGATCTTTTTGAATAGCGCGCTCTGGTCGAACTCGACGGCTTTTTCCAGATCGTTCTGCAGCTCTTTCTGCGTCACGTTGAGCAGGCGCAGTTTCAGCCGGGTGCTGGTTTCGGTGTTCTGCACCAGCATGTGCAGGCCACGCCAGGACGCTTCGAGTTTTTGCAGATCCGGGTGGTGAAGCACTTCGTTGAGCTGGGCGCTGATCAGCTCGTCGATCTGGCTGATGCGGTCGTTGATCATCGCCACGGTGTCCTTGTCGATGGCCATGCCTTCGTCGAGTACCTGGGTGGCGAATTCCGCGAGCATGTCGCGGGCGTAATCCTGCTGACTGTCGTCATGGGCCATGCGGCCCTCGGCGATGATTCGATCAAGCAGGGATAAAGTCTCGGCGGCAGCATTTTCGCTGGCTTGATTCTGGGCGGCGGCGGGCATGGCGAATTCTTCCTCGGTCAGGTGGACGATCAGGCTTGCGGTTCGGCCGGAGCTTCGGCATCAGCGGCCGGGACAGCGGTGTCCGGGCGGGCCGACTTGATCTCTTGCAAGCCTTCGGTGTTGGCGATGACGTCGCGCAGCAGCTTGTCCAGATCGTCATTGCCGTCGAGTTTGGTCAGCAGGTCGCGCAGGCGCTGGCGGGCTTCGAACAGGCGCCGCAGCGGCGTGACTTGCTCCACCACCTTGACCGGGTCGAAGTCGTCGATGTGCTTGAAGTTGAGTTCGATGTTGAGCTTGCTGTCGTCGCCGCTGAGGGTGTTGTTGACTTGCAGCGTGGCGCGGGGCGCGATGGAGGCGAGGACGTCGTTGAAGTTGTCGCGGTCGATTTCGGTGAAACGGCGTTCGGTCAGTTTTGCCAAGGGTTCGAGCGGCTTGCCCGAGAGGTCGGCGAGGATGCCGACCACCAGCGGCAATTCCTTTTTCTCGATGGCATTACCGATTTCGACGTCATAGGTGATTTGCACGCGGGGCGGGCGAACCCGGTCGAGCTTGTGCTGGGTACTTTCTGCCATGTCGGCGGACTCCGATGCGATGAGCGGGCGCAATGCATCGGGGAGGCCCGTTCATCGCTTTCCCTTGCTGGACCACAGGTTAGAAAGGGTGGCAGATGACCTGTCGTTCCTTTGACAAACCTTCCTCATTCGGCTGTAGGAACCGAACTACCCAAGACGCTAGAACAGGTCTATAAAAATGCAAGCGAAAAACTTTTTTGGACTGACTGGCGAAAAGGAAAATTCATTTTGTCTGCACGACTTTTTCTAACGATCGGGTTTGCGCTGCTCGCCGGCTGTTCGTTTTTCGGGCCGAAAGTCGATCTCGACAGCCTGACCCTCGACGTCGCTCCCAAGGCCAATGACGACACCCCGATAGCCGTGGATTTCATCGCGGTCAACGATCCGGATCTGCTCAAGCAACTGTCGGGCATCAGTGCCCGTCAGTGGTTTGCCGAGCGCGAGCAGTACCAGCGCGACTATCGTCAGCTGATGAGCGTGTGGGGGCTGGAGCTGGTGCCGGGGCAATTCATCGACCGCCAGCCGTTCCCTTTGGGGGGCAAGCGGGCGGCTGGACTTTTGGTCTTCGCCAGCTATAACACTCCCGGAGCGCACCGCCTGCGGCTGGACGATCAGAGCGACGCATGGCTCAAGTTCGACAGTCGCGAGATGAGCCTGGTCAGCAAGGAAAACTGAAACACACCGTCCGCCGCCGGTTCGCGGTGCAGTCGAAGGGAGTCGTATGAGTCTGCTACCTGACGCGGTCTGCTGGCATGAAGGCATGCAATTGCTGCCACAGCATTTTCAGTTACAGGGCCTGCGGGCCGAGGCGCTCGGCGCGCATCTGGCTCAGGCGTGCAATCCGTGGTTTTTCGGCGTCAGTCACATGGAGTTCGACCCGTCGGCGATGAGCGCCGGGGTGGTGCGGGTGCTGTCGTTGCAAGGGACGATGCCGGACGGTCTGCCGGTCAATCTGCAAGTCGGCGTTGACCCGACGCTGGAGCTGGACGTCGCTGCCGCGATCGACGCCACGGACGATGCGACGGTGACGGTTTATCTGGCGATCAGTCCGCTGTGGCGCGCCGGACAGTTACTACCACTCAAGGGGCGTCTGCAATCGGTGGTCGGCGAGGCGTTACCGGATCTTACCAGCGGTGAATTTCCTGAATCGATCACGGTGTGGCGTCCCAATCCACGGCTGTGTACGCAACTGAACAAAGCCGATTCGATCTGCCTGCCGCTGCTGAAAATCCGCAAGGAGGGCGGCGGTTTCCTGCCGTTGCCGTATACGCCGCCGACACCGGTCCTGTTGCCGGAATCGCCATTGGGTCGACGGGTGGCCGGGCTCTGCGCGCGGGCGCGGGAGAAGTGCCTGTTTCTCGGCGGGCGATTGCGCCAGGCGCTGCAGGCCGGCAATCAGGATGACGCGCTGGAAATCCGCCGGCAGATGACGGCGTTGTGGGCGCGGTTGCCGGAAGTGGAAGGGGCGCTGATCAGCCGTGTCGCTCATCCGCAAAGTGTTTATGTGCAACTGCTGGGACTCGCCGGTGCGTGGTCGGCGCTGGATCCGCTGGCGGGCGTACCGGCCTTTGCGCCATTGGATTTTCTCGAATTGCAGCGTGGTTACGAACCGTTGCTCGACTGGCTGGAAAACACCCTGGAACTGATCCGCGCCGGTTACCGCAGCATCGCGTTCGAGCGCGGCGAGCAGAGCTTTTCCATTCAGTTGCCGGACGAGCAACCGAGCCAGCGTCTGGTCATCGGCCTGCGCATGCCCAACGGTGCCAGCGAGCAGGCGGCCGGTGAATGGCTGCGCGGCGCGATCATCGCTTCGGCGCCGCACATCGCGTTGCTCAGCCGCCAGCGCATGAGCGGTCTGACGCATCAGGCCATGAGCCGCAGCGAGCAGGTGGCCTACAGCGTCGGCGACGACACCCGGCTGTTCGTGGTGACCGCCGAAGGTAGCTGGTTCGACGCGCAACTACCGCTGATGATTGCCGCGCCGGCCACCCGGCTGACCAGCAGTCCGTGGCAAGTGGTGTTGTTTGTCGCCCAGAACAGTGAACGTGCCTGATCACACAAGGAACGTCGTATGTCGCAAGGAAGTGCCGCAAGCCTCGGGTTGCAGGACGCTCCGCTGAGCAGTGCGTTCCGCCACACCTGGCAGCAGTGGTCGCAGGACTGGAGCCAGTTGCCCAAGGACAGCGAGGACGAAGCGGCGCTGGTCGAAACCGTGGTCGAACTCTCGACCCAGGCTTCGCAACGGCTGTGGCGTACCGCGTTTGCCAAGGTGGGTGATTCGGCGACCGATCAGGTCAAGGCGCTGGTGTATGCCTTTGTCGCGCTGGTCGATGAGACCCTGTTGTTCAGCCCGTGGCCGGGCCAGAGCGCGTGGCAGGAAAAACCTCTGGAGTCGCGACTGTATTCCAGCCGTCAGGCCGGCGAGCAAGTGCCGGCGGCGATCCAGACCCTGCTCGATGAACAGCAGCCCACCACCCGCGATCTGGCCAACGTCTATTTGCAGTGTCTGATCCTCGGTTTCCACGGACGCCTGCGCGGTGAGCAGGGTCAGGTGCAACGGGAAAAATGGCGGCGGGCGCTGTTCACGTTTGCCTGGCAGGAGGAGGCCGATTACGCCGCTGTCAGTCAGCGTCTGGTACAGCCTTCGCTGGCGACACCCTTGCAGTTGCCGGTGCGCACGGTGCTGCCCGACGGCTTTCGTCTGGCGCTGGGCATTCTGGCGATGATTCTGCTGCTGACCGGGCTCGGGCAGTTTCTGTGGCGCGACATCCGTCAGGAACTGGAGCCGGTGTTGCAGGCGCCCGACACGCTGACGGCGCCGGAGCAAGACTCATGAGTACCCTGACGATCGTGGCCTGGGCGGTCGCCATCCTCCTGCTGCTGGTGATCATCGCGGTGGCGGTGTGGTGGCTGCGCACCCAGAGCGGCGCGGCGATCCGCAGTTTCTACGCCGCCGTGCGGCACATGGAACAGGAGCAGGGCGCCCACGACCGTTATCAGATGCCGTGGCTGCTGATGCTCGGCGATGAAACCCAGGGTGCGCAACTCGCCAGTCAGTGGCGTTTGCAACCCACCGACAAACCGGCGTGGTTCGGCCGTTGGTGGTCGGACTCCGAAGGCGCGGTGCTGGTGGTGCCGCAGGCGCTGTTCCTGCCGGAAGACGGCATGCACCTGCAACGCGGCGGCTGGTGGCGCCTGCTCGGGTTGATCCTGCGCCTGCGCAGCAAGCGGCCGCTGGACGGGGTGATCTGGACGGTGCCGGTCAGTCGGCTGAGCAATCTGGAACAGGCCACGCAGCTCGGTCTGGCGGCGCGTCGGCGTTTCATCGATCTGTTGCAGCGCTTTGGTCTGAGCCTGCCGGTGTACGTGGTCATCACCGGGCTGGAAGAACTGCCGGGATTTCAGGAGCTGATCAGCGCCTTGCCGGACGAGGCCCGCGATCGCACCTTGGGCTGGTCGTCGCCTTATGCCCGCGATGCGGTGTGGCAGGGGCAATGGAGTGATCAGGCGCTGGATCGGCTGCACCGCGCGGTGGCGGAAGCGGTGATCGAAATCGGCACCTTGTCCGGGCATCTGAGTGCCGATCTGTACGCCTTGCCGGAACGTCTGGAAACCCTGCGCCGTGGTTTGCAGAACGTGCTGGAGCCAGTGTTTCAAGGCAACGCTCAGGGCGAAGCACCGTGTTTTCGTGGCGTTTACCTGACGGCCAATCAGCCGGCCGACGATGCGCTGGACGGTTTTTCTGCCGATGACAGCGGCCTGCAGCAAAGTGCGTTTGTGCGTCAGTTGTGGCGCCAGCGAATCGTCGGCGAACGCGGACTGGCCCAAGGCGTGCCGCGCCTGATGCGCTTGCGCCAGCGCTGGCAGCGAGTCACCGCCGGGGTGGCGCTGGTGGTCGGTGTGGTCTGGGCGGTGGCGATGCTCTGGGTCTGGCACGCATCGGTCAAGGACGCTCATGAACTGGCGCGGCTGCTGCAAGGCGCGCAGAAGAATTACGTGACGGTCACCGACGACGAGCATCGGGTCGAGCCGACCCGGCGCAACGTGCAGAACTTCTGGCGGGTGCTGGAACGGGCGCCGCACTGGCACTACGTTTCGCTGGCCTTTCCGACGTCGTGGTTTTCCTCGCTGGACGGGCGACTCGAACAGGAAGTGTTCAAGTCGACCCAGCGCCACATGCTGCAACCGCTGCACGATCTGCTGGTCGCGGAGCTGGCGAAAATCAAGGCGATCCGCGCCACCGACCGGCGCACCAGCGTCGAAAGCGAAGACCCGGCGCAGTGGCAGAATTATCAGAAGGCCACGGATCTGGTCGAGCGGGCCTTGCGTCTGGAACAACAGAACCAGTTGTTCGCTCAGGTGCAGAACAATCAGCGGACGCCGCTGGAGGATTTGGCGCAGCTGAGCAACAGCGCGCTGTCACTCAACCTCAACGCCGGCACCTTGCCCCATGCCGCCTACTACAACCGGCTGCTCGCAGCCAGTGATGGCGGCGACTTGCAGGCGCTGGATCTGAGCGTTGAACGGCCGTTGATCGTGAGTAATTTCACCGGGCTGATGGAGCGCTGGCTCGATCAGTATTTTCTGGCCGACAACTTCGTCAGCAAGGCCGGCTACCTCAAGTTGCATCTGGAACAGCTTGAAGCCGGGAGTGGCAACAGCCTCACCGAACTGGAAGACCTGCGCGCGCTGATCGACGACCTGCAAGCGGCGATCGCCCTGACCAACTCGACCTGGAGTCGCGGCAAGGGTCAGGAACTGGTGCCGGGTTATCGCGAATTTCTCGACAAGGTGCGCAAGAGTTCATTGCTGGGCCCGCCCGTAGAGCAGCAGCTTGATGCGCAGGCCGGCAAGTTGCAGCAGAGTTTTCGCGATCAATGGATCGCCCAGGTGGGTTCGCGGGGCAATCTGCTGGTGCAGCAGGGCAGCGGGCAACTGGCGTTGCAGGATCAGGTGGTCAAGCTCAACAACGCGGTGCAGGCGCTATTCAAGCGTGACTTCGTCTCGATTGCCCTGCGCGCCAGTCAGGACAGCGTCAACAGGCAGGGTCAGACCGTGGACGGCGATGACCTCAACGAGTCGCTGAATTATTTCGCCAGCTACAAGAGCTACGTCGCCGAAGAGTTGCCGCGCATTCCGCCGGCCTATCGCGAAGCATTGCTGCAAGCGGCCGAAACTGCCGCCGCGCAAGCGATGTGGTTGAGTCTCAAGGATCACGATGACCAGACTCATCCCTACGCGGTGTTCAACGTGCAGGCCGTGCAGGCGATGAACCTGCAAAAAGCCTTTATCGAAGTCCATCGCAGTGATCTGGCGGCACGTCTGCAAGGGGCGCTGAACCGCCGGGCGATGGCGCAGATCGTTGGCGGGCTGGATGAAATCACCGCGCAGCCGCTGTTCGGTGGCCGTACGGAAATCAGCCAGTGGGACGGCTCGAAAAACCTTGGCCTGCAACTCTACGGCGCCAGCGATGTGCAGGATCTGAAGCTGAGCCTCAAGCAGCAATTCAACACCATGCTCGGCATCACCGAGCGTCGCGCCCCGGCGCTGGAATGGCTGAAGACCCAGCAGGGCAATCTGTCGGCGCTGGATTACGAGCGCGTGACCCAGTTCAGCGCGCTCAATGACGAATTGCTCAAGTACAAGGATTCCAACCCCGCCAGTTCGCCGGCGCAGATCGAGCAACTGGTCAGCCGCGACTTCATTGAAATGGACACCGGCTCCTGTGTGCAGGTGTTGCAGACCGCCAATCTGACCGGCGGGCGCGGCACCCTGGCGATGCGGGCGGTGGAGTTGCAACAGTCGGCCCTGCAACGCTGCCAGTTTCTGCAACAGCAACAGGCGGCCGCCGCGTGGAACGAGCTGGCCACCTACTTCAATCAATACCTGGCCGACCGCTTTCCGTTTGCCAGCGGCGTGCAGGCGCAGGATGCCGACCCGGCGCGGGTCCAGCACTTTCTGGAAATCATCGACAAGCGCTTGCCGGTGGCCCAGGCCGGACTGGTCCTGAGCCAGACCCCGGAGCGGCTGGCGGCAGAAGATTTTCTCAACCGGGTGAAACAGGCCAGCGTCTGGCTGACACCGCTGTTCGTGCGCGACAAGAGCGGCATTCTAGGCGTCGAGCTGGATGTACGCTGGCGCACCGACCGCGAAGAAGAGAAGGGCGCCGATCAAGTGATTGCCTGGGGCTTGCTGGCCGGCAATCAGCAGATCAGCTATCCCGCTGCCGATCAGCCGAACCTGCGTTGGATGCCCGGCCAGCCGATCCGTCTGACCCTGCGCTGGGCGCGCAACGGCAAGGAGCGCCCGGTCAACGATCCGCTGCAACCGAACCTGATGGTGCGTGATCTGGAGGCCGGCTGGGAGTATGGCGGGCCGTGGTCGCTGCTGCGCCTGATGCGCGCGCACTTCTCGGTGCAGCGCCAGCCGAGCATGGATTACACCGATTTTCCGTTGAGCCTGCGTTTGCCGGTTACCGCGCAGAACGAGAGCGTCACCAGCGAATTCACCCGGATGTTCGTGCGCGTGTCGCTGATGAGCCAGGGCTCGAAACTGCCGCTTTCGATTCCACCATTGCCGACCCGCGCGCCGCGTTCACCGTTCCAGGTGACCGGCACCACCGCCGCCCTTGAAGTCCAGAAGGAGGATTTGTGAGCCTGCCATCGACCCCGTTGCCGGACCTGATCGATCAGTTGCTCGCGCCCATCAGCGACGACGCGCCCTGTGGTGCGGATCTGCGCTATGAGCGCGAGTACGACCAGTTGCGCGATCTGCGCCGCGAGGACGACGCGAGTTTGCCCACGGGTGTCTGGCAGTCGACCCTGAAACGGGCCAACTGGCCGGAAGTCGAGCGGCTGACCACCACGTTATTGCTCGAGCGCAGCAAGGACCTGATGCTCAGTGCCTGGCTGGGCGAGGCCTGGCTGCATTTGCAGGCACTCGATGGACTGCCGGGCAGTCTGGCGCTGATTGCCGGTCTGTGTGAGCGCTATCCCGAACATCTGCATCCGCAGGCCGACGACGGTGACCAGTCGTGGCGGGCGATTCCGCTGGAATGGCTAGTGCGTCGCTACAGCGAAGTGTTGCTGACCCGGGTGCCTTTATTTGGCGCCAACAACAGCGATTTTGAGGGCTACACCCTCGAAACCTGGCGGCGGATTCAGGTGCAGCAGGTGCAGGCCAACGATTCCAAAGGCGCCAAGGCGTCGGCCGAAACGGCGCGCAGCGAGCACAAGAAACTCATCGAGCAGGTGCGTGCCACGCCCATGGCGTTCTGGCTGCGCCATCAAGGCAATCTGCTGCTGAGCCTGCAACACCTGCAGCGTCTCGATGCCTGGTGCGATGCGTATCTGGGAGATCAGGGGCCGGGGCTCGGGCCGTTGCAGGACACCCTTCAAGCGTTGTTGATACTGGTTCAGGAGTTCATCGCCATGCACCCACAACAACCACTGTCGGCACCGCCGCCTGCGCCGGTCGCGGTTTCACCGGTTGAAGCGTCTGTCGCGGCCACGTCCGAAGCCGCGCCAGTGCCGCGCGAACCGGCCAGTCGAGAAGAGGCTTATCGGCAATTGCTGCTGATCGCCGAGTACCTGGCCCGCACCGAACCCCACAGCCCGGTGCCGTATCTGATCCGACGTGGGGTCGAGTGGGGCAACAAGCCGTTGAGCGAGCTGCTCGGCGAGCTGATTTCGGCAGACGCCGAATCCCGGCGTCTGTGGACCTTGCTCGGCGTGCTTTAGTGCACGCGCTGGTTGTTGAGTTTTGGCGGTAGCTGGAGCGGCGTCAGTACCGGTTGGCCGGAGAAGAACGCCACCAGATTCTTGCCCACCAGCTCAACGGTGCCTTGGGTGGCTTCCGGTGACAACCCGGCGACGTGAGGGGTAAGAAGCACGTTGCTGAGGTTTTTCAGCGCATCGGGCACTTGCGGCTCGTGATCGAACACATCCAGCGCTGCGCCGGCGATTCGACGTTGTTCCAGTGCGGCGATCAAGTCGGCAGTGGCGATAACACTGGCGCGGGCAATGTTGACGATGAAACCATTGGGCCCCAGGGCATCAAGCACCGGGCGGGTCACCAGATGCTGGCTGCCGATGCCGCCGGGCGTGGCGACCACCAGAAAGTCCGAGGCCCGGGCCAGTTCGGTCGGGGTCGAGCAGAACGCGTAAGGCACGTCACTGCGCACCTGACGGTTGTGGTAGCTGATCTCCATGTCGAAGCCCAGGCCTGCGCGTTTGGCAATCGCCATCCCCACTGCGCCCAGACCGAGAATCCCCAGACGCTTGCCGGCCAGCGACGGGCGCATGATCTTCGGCCACTCGCCGCGACGCACTGCGGCATCGCAGCGCGGAATGTCCCGCACCAGCGCCAGCAGCATCGCCATGGCGTGGTCGGCCACCGACGAAGCGTTGACGCCTGCGCCGTTGGTCACGGTCAGGCCACGGTCGCTGGCGGCCTGCAGGTCGACCTGCTCGTAACCGGCGCCGATCACGCAGATGATTTTCAGCGCGGGCAAGGCCGCGATTTCTTCAGCATATAAACCCAGTGGGCCACGGGTCAGCACCGCGTCGATCCGTGCCCCGTGGGTGGCGATGGCTTGCGCGCGTTCGGCAGGGGTCGGCGCGAGAATCAGGTGAAAACCCTGACGCTCGAGAATCGGCAAATAGTCATTGATGGTTTCAACCAGTACCAGAACGGTGGCGGGCATTGCTCGGCTCCTGTGATCGTCGGTCTTCGGGCGCAAAAGTCGGTTCAGAGTGCTGATTCCAGAGCGTTTTGGCAATGGCCGGCACTGCCCCGCATCAGGCAGTGTAGGAGCTGATGCGGGGAGCGCGCGGGTGGTTCGTCAGAAGGTGATGTCGGCGCTGGCGGTCACTGGATCACGTCACGTACTGGGCGATGCCGTTGCCGAATGACCAGTTCTCTTTTTTCACTTCCACCAGATTGATGAACACGTCTTCCTGACGCACGGCCAGTTGCTGGTTCAGGTTGCGCGCGATGGTCTGGAACAGCCGTTGTTTCATCTCCACGGTGCGGCCTTCGCTGATGGTCAGCTGGATGAACACGATGCCGTCGCTGCGCTGGATCCCCAGGTATTGCGGGTCATAGACGAAGTGCTGGTCGTCGTGCTCGGCCAGCACCTGGAAATTGTCGTGTTCCGGCACATTGATCTCGCTGCGCAGGGCGGCGTAGATCACTTCGCCAATGCGTTTGGCGAACGTCGGGTCCGGGTTTTTCTTGATGTCGACGCGGACGAGAGGCATGGGATGGCTCCACAGGCGGGGGGACTGGACGGGGATGTCAGTCAATTCGCCATTGGGTATAGCCGAAAAATGCCAGTCGGTGAGGTTGTTTAAAAACGTTAGGAAATGGACGCACCGTCCTGCGGGATTTACGGATGTTGCCTACGAGTGCTGCCGGATTTATCCGCTATACGGCGGGGTGAGAAGCGCGGAATTATAGAGAGCAGGACGGGATGCGTTCTTCATGACGAAGCAGTAATCCGGACGGAAATTGCCATCAGCCAAGGAAGGCCAATGCTTCAGAACAACCGCGAAAACCTGGAACTCGACAGGCTGCATAACGAGACGCGAAAACTGATAGCTGAGCGGCAGAAGCTTATGGCGGAACAGAAGAAGCTGAAGTGGGAGACGTATTTTTATCCAGTTGCGGTGGTGGCCGGCGTGTTGACGGCAAGCGCGGCATTGGCAGGCGTCTTTTTCAAGTTTTGAGCGTTCGTTTTCGCAATCTTCAGACACATGACTCAAAAGGAAATCAACATGAGCACCTATGACGCCAAAGCCAGAATGGAACAACTGGAACGGGAACACGATGAGTGGGCCGAAAAAATACGTATCAAAGACAGGAAAGAAATGCGCCCGATCTGGGGGTTGATGGGTCTGGGCATCTTTTGCATGTTCCTCGGCTTCATATTGGCCCGATCGATCTGATCGGGCTTTCCCATGGCTCATTCGGCGCCGGTACATGTCATAAAACGACATGTCGCGTATCTGGCGCCGACAGGCTTTTTCTCAAAAGCGACAAGCCTCCGATCTGCTCCGTACAACCATTCCTCAGCTAAGTCTTTGCTTCTGCTCATTTATCGCGGAGAATCGCGCCCCTGTTTCGGCCGGAGCATGTCTGTCGGTTTTTTCCGACGCGTCCTGACCGAGTGGCAAGTGACCGGAATGCGGAGATCCGACCGGATGAATGATCAGGCCAATAGCGTGGAACAACGCTTTGAAGCGGCAGCACCAGCCGAACTGTCGAGCTGGAATCGCCATGACACTACCTGGATGTTGGGACTGTTCGGGACGGCCATCGGCGCCGGTACCCTGTTTTTGCCGATCAATGCAGGTCTGGGTGGCTTCTGGCCGCTGGTGATCCTCGCGCTGCTGGCCTTCCCGATGACGTTCTACGCACACCGCGGCCTGACCCGCTTCGTGCTTTCCGGTCGCGAAGGCGCCGACATCACTGACGTGGTGGAACAGCATTTCGGCATCAAGGCCGGCGCGCTGATCACTCTGCTGTACTTCTTCGCGATCTTCCCGATCCTGCTGATCTACAGCGTCGGCCTGACCAACACGGTCGCCAGTTTCCTCGAACACCAACTGCACATCACGCCGCCACCGCGCGCGCTGCTGTCGTTCGTGCTGATCCTCGGCCTGCTGGCCGTGGTGCGCTGCGGCGAGCAAGTGATCGTCAAGGCCATGAGCCTGATGGTGTATCCGTTCATCGTTGCGCTGCTGTTCCTGGCGGTGTACCTGATTCCGCACTGGAACGGCGGCATCCTGACCACCGCTTCGCAAGTGCCGGCACCGTGGGCGCTGCTGCACACGCTGTGGCTGGCGATTCCGGTGATGGTGTTCTCGTTCAACCACTCGCCGATCATCTCGGCATTTGCGGTGGATCAGAAGCGTCGTTATGGCGTTCACGCTGACGAGCGCAGCTCGCAGATCCTGTCCCGCGCCCATCTGCTGATGGTGGTGATGGTGCTGTTCTTCGTGTTCAGCTGCGTACTGACCCTGTCGCCGGAGCAACTGGCTGAAGCCAAGGCGCAGAACCTGTCGATCCTGTCGTACCTGGCCAACCACTTCAGCAACCCGACCATCGCGTTCGCGGCGCCGCTGATTGCGTTCGTGGCGATCTCCAAGTCGTTCCTCGGTCACTACATCGGTGCCAGCGAAGGCCTGAAAGGCTTGATCGTCAAAAGCGGCAAGCGTCCGGGCGCCAAGTCGCTGGATCGCATTGTGGCGGCGTTCATGCTGGTAGTGTGCTGGATCGTGGCGACCCTGAACCCGAGCATCCTCGGCATGATCGAAACCATCGGTGGCCCGGTCATCGCGGCGATCCTGTTCCTGATGCCGATGTACGCGATCCGCAAAGTGCCAGCGATGGCCCGTTATCGTGGGCAGATGTCGAACGTGTTTGTCACCGCAGTGGGTCTGGTGGCGATTTCGGCGTTGATCTATTCGCTGACGGCTTGAGGTTCAACACCAGATCCCGATTGATCTTGTGAAACACAAAGGCCGATCTGCCTCGCGGGTCGGCCTTTTTTGTGCCTGCGATCTTCGCGGGCAGGTTCGCTCCCAAGATGATCGTTCCCACGCGGAGCGTGGGAACGATCAGCGCGGGGCGAGGCCCCATCCGGCAGGCATAAAAAAACGCCGCTCATCTCGCGATGGGCGGCGTTTTTCATTGCGTTGCAGCGTTAGGCTTGAACGACAGGGATCTTGGCGTTCGCAGCAGCTTCACGGAACTCGGCAATCTGGTCGAAGGACAGGTAGCGGTAAACGTCGGCCGCCATGCTGTCGATCTTGCCAGCGTATTCCATGTACTCCTCGACGGTCGGCAGGCGACCCAGGATCGAAGCAACGGACGCCAGCTCAGCCGAGGCCAGGTAGACGTTCGCGCCGTCGCCCAGACGGTTCGGGAAGTTACGGGTCGAAGTCGACACCACGGTGCTGTTCGGCTCAACGCGTGCCTGGTTACCCATGCACAGCGAGCAGCCTGGCATTTCCATGCGTGCGCCAGCCTTGCCGTAGATGCCGTAGTAGCCTTCTTCGGTCAGTTGGTGAGCGTCCATCTTGGTCGGCGGCGACAGCCACAGACGGGTTGGCAGCTGACCCTTGACCTGATCCAGCAGCTTACCGGCAGCGCGGAAGTGACCGATGTTGGTCATGCACGAACCGATGAACACTTCGTCGATCTTCTCGCCAGCAACGCTGGACAGGAGACGGGCGTCGTCCGGGTCGTTCGGCGCGCACAGTACAGGCTCGCTGATGTCGGCCAGATCGATTTCGATGACTTCGGCGTATTCGGCGTCGGCATCGGCTTCCATCAGTTGCGGGTTGGCGATCCAGGCTTCCATTGCTTGAGCACGACGCTCCAGGGTACGCGCATCGCCGTAGCCTTCGCCGATCATCCAGCGCAGCAGGGTGACGTTGGACTGCAGGTACTCGGTGATCGATTCTTTCGACAGCTTGATGGTGCAACCGGCAGCCGAACGTTCGGCCGAGGCGTCGGACAGTTCGAACGCCTGTTCCAGGGTCAGACCTTCCAGGCCTTCGATTTCCAGGATGCGGCCGGAGAAGGCGTTTTTCTTGCCTTTCTTCTCGACGGTCAGCAGACCGTTCTGGATGGCGAAGTAAGGAATGGCGTGAACCAGGTCACGCAGGGTGATGCCAGGTTTCATTTTGCCTTTGAAGCGCACCAGGATCGATTCCGGCATGTCCAGCGGCATGACGCCGGTGGCAGCGGCGAACGCGACCAGACCGGAACCGGCCGGGAACGAGATGCCCATCGGGAAACGGGTGTGCGAGTCACCACCGGTACCGACGGTGTCCGGCAGCAGCATGCGGTTCAGCCACGAGTGGATGATGCCGTCGCCCGGACGCAGGGAAACGCCGCCGCGGGTCATGATGAAGTCAGGCAGGGTGTGGTGGGTGGTCACGTCGATCGGCTTCGGATAAGCCGCGGTGTGGCAGAAGGACTGCATCACCAGATCAGCGGAGAAGCCCAGGCACGCCAGGTCTTTCAGTTCGTCACGGGTCATTGGACCTGTGGTGTCCTGAGAACCTACGGTGGTCATCTTCGGTTCGCAGTAGGTGCCAGGACGAACGCCTTTGCCTTCTGCCAGACCGCAAGCCTTGCCGACCATTTTCTGCGCCAGGGTGAAGCCCTTGGTGCTTTCAGCCGGTGCTTCCGGCTTCTTGAACAGGTCGAACGCTGGCAGACCCAGTTCGGCGCGAGCCTTCTCGGTCAGGCCACGGCCGATGATCAGCGGGATACGGCCGCCGGCGCGGACTTCGTCCAGCAGGACCGGGGTCTTCATTTCGAAGGTGGTGATGACTTCGTCGGTACCGTGCTTGCAGACTTTGCCAGCGTGCGGGTACAGGTCGATCACGTCGCCCATGTTCATGTTCGATACGTCGAACTCGATTGGCAGTGCGCCGGCATCTTCCATGGTGTTGTAGAAGATCGGAGCGATTTTGCTGCCGAAGCAGAAACCGCCAGCGCGCTTGTTCGGCACGTAAGGGATGTCGTCGCCGAAGAACCACAGCACCGAGTTGGTCGCCGATTTACGCGAGGAACCGGTACCGACCACGTCACCGACGTAGGCGATAGGGAAGCCCTGGCCGCGCATTTCTTCGATCTGCTTCATCGGGCCGGTCTTGCCTTGCTCGTCCGGAACGATGCCGTCACGGGCCATTTTCAGCATGGCCAGGGCGTGCAGCGGGATGTCGGGACGCGACCAGGCGTCTGGGGCAGGGGACAGGTCGTCGGTGTTGGTTTCGCCGGTCACCTTGAAGACGCGCAGGCTGATCTTGTCGGCCAGCACAGGGCGCTTCTTGAACCACTCGCCGTCAGCCCAGGATTGCAGCACGGCCTTGGCGTGAACGTTGCCGTTCTTGGCTTTTTCAGCCACGTCGTGGAAGGCATCGAACATCAGCAGGGTGTGCTTGAGTTCTTCGGCGGCCACTGGTGCCAGCTCGGCGTCGTCCAGCAGTTCAACCAGGGTCACGATGTTGTAGCCGCCCTGCATGGTGCCGAGCAGTTCTACAGCGCGTTTCTTGTCCAGCAGAGGGGAGGAGACTTCGCCCTTGGCCAGTGCGGAGAGGAAACCGGCCTTGACGTAGGCGGCTTCGTCCACTCCTGGTGGTACGCGATTGGTGATCAGGTCAACGAGGAAAGCTTCTTCGCCAGCCGGAGGATTCTTCAGCAGCTCGACCAGGCCTGCAGTTTGTTCGGCGTTAAGCGGCTGGGGAACGATACCCAGGGCTGCACGCTCTTCGATATGTTTGCGGTAGGCTTCAAGCACAGTTATTACCCTCATCAGTGGTCCCAAATGGGTGTCCGGGACGCTCATCCCGAAATGCTCGTACTCATGCGCTGCGTGGCGTTGTGGGCCGCTTAGCCAGAATTACCGGGCATTCCTTACAGAAGCTGCTTTCAAAGTTTTACGCCTGCAGAACGGGGAGCTGATGAGGGTTGGCGTTGGGCTTTTCCCCGCTGGAAAAACCCTACGCCAACACCGCTCTGAAGGAACGACTGTGCTCGTGACGCTTTGAAAACAGCTTCTAACGGACATTGGCGCCTAAAAAGGCTGGCTGATTCTACGGCAAAAAAAATTTAAAGGTAAGTCGCGCTCTATTGGACTTTGGTTGCGTTGTGCGCGGCTCGGGCAAACCTTGATCCAGCGCTTGCCCCTGACGTTTGAGGGGTGATGAATGGCGGACAAAGGGCTAACATGCCGACCTGTTCCGCGTTTCAAGTGTTCTGCCCATTTATGCCCAATCAGACCATCAAGACCCCCTGCGTCGGCCTCTGCTCCACCGTTTACGGTGATCTGGTGTGCCGTGGCTGCAAGCGTTTCCACCACGAAGTGATCCATTGGAACGGTTACAACGAGGAAGAAAAGCGTGCGGTGTGGCTGCGTCTTGAGCAATTGCTGTCACAAGTGATGGCGAGCAAGGTCGAGGTCTTCGACCCGGCGCGCCTGCGTCTGCAACTGGAACAGCGCAAGATCCGCTTCGTGCCGCATCAGTCGGAATATTGCTGGGCTTATCAACTGATCGCCCGGGGCGCGCGGGTGATCATTAATCTGGAAGCCTACGGAATGGTATTGCTGCCGGAGTTTCGCGACTGGAACCTGCCGGAACTGCGCGATGCCATTGATCGGGAATTTTTCCTGCTGTCGGAAGCGCACTATCAGCGCTACATCGCACCCGGTTTCCTCAAGGACGCCCTCGGCGACTGACCTATTGCTATCGCTGGCAAGCCAGCTCCCACAATAATGGTGTAAAGCTCTCCCTGGAGTGCACACCTAAGTCCCTGTGGGAGCTGGCTTGCCAGCGATAACGGCCTTACAGGCGCCCTAATACTTAATGCTTCACCGCCAACTCCACCAAATGGTCTTCAACCTCTTGGGGTTTGAGCACCAGCACATCACTCTCCAATTGATCCAGCACCTGTTCGGCCGTATTGCCGATCAACGCCCCCGACACACCGCTGCGCGCCACGGTGCCAATCACGGTCACCGCCGCTTGCAGCTTGTGCGCCATGAACGGAATCAACACGTCCGCCGGACCTTCCTCGACATGCAAATGCTCGTCATCGATGTCGAACTCAGCCTGAAACGCCCGGCATTGCTCGCGATAGCGCGCCTCGATGGTTTCCTTGAGCTGGAACGTCGGGTCCGCCGCCGACAGCATCGGTGACGGATGGGCGGTAATCACGTGCAGATGCCCCTTGGCCAGGCTGGCAATGTCGAACCCATGGTCGATGATCGTGGTGTGCAGATGACGGTGTTCGCCATCGGCATTGCCCACGTCGACCGCTGCCAGAATCACTTTGTCCTTCCACGAACCGGCGGTTTTCACCAGCAGCACGGGAGTAGGGCAGTGGCGCAGCAGTTTCCAGTCCGCCGGGGTCAGCAGGGCCTTCTTCAACGAGCTGTCGGGGAAGTGCTGCTTGATCACCAGTCCGCAGCCTTCGGCCTGCTGCACGTCGATGATGGTTTCGTGCAGGCTCTCGTTCCACGCCTGTTCGGTGGTGACGCTGTAGCCGTCCGCCAAAAGCGCGGCCTTGAGCACGCTGAGCATACCGGCGTGATCGTGCTTCTTGTCGCAGACCAGCAGGTGCAGATGGGCCTGGGTCACCCCGGCGATCAGCTTGGCGCGCTTGAGCGCCAGGCTTTCCGCGTGTTCGGGTTCGATGACCACCAGAATGCTGCGAATGGCTTGCATGAGTGAGTCTCCAGCAATGAAAAGGCACGGCGTTGCACAACTATAGTTGCTGCGCATCCGTCTGCGACTTGATGCATATCAACGCGGGCCGCTGGTGGTCTGCGGGCAGGCCGGTATAATCGGCGCCCTTCGCTCGAACACCTTTTGACCGTGAGCCCCATGATCCTTCCCGAAATCCACGAATTCCTTGGTTGCCGCACGCCTGATGCCTGGGTTGAAGCCGCGCTGGCCGATCAGGAAACCCTGCTGATCGACCACAAGAACTGCGAGTTCAAGGCCGCCAGCACCGCGTTGAGCCTGATCGCCAAGTACCATTCCCACGTCGATCTGATCAACATGATGTCGCGTCTGGCCCGGGAAGAACTGGTGCACCACGAGCAGGTGATGCGCATCATGAAGCGACGCAAGATCGAACTGCGCCAGCTGCACGCCGGCCGTTATGCCTCGAGCCTGCGCAAAGTGGTGCGCAGCCACGAACCGGTGAAACTGGTCGACACCCTGGTGGTCGGCGCCTTTATCGAAGCGCGCAGTTGCGAGCGATTCGAAGCGCTGGTGCCGCATCTGGACGAAGAACTCGGCAAGTTCTACTTCGGCCTGCTGAAAAGCGAGGCCCGGCATTTCCAGGGTTATCTGAAACTGGCCTACCAGTACGGTGACGCCAAGGACATCGCCCAGGTGATCGAGAAAGTCCGCGCCGCCGAGCAGGACCTGATCGAGTCACCGGACGAGGAATTCCGTTTCCACAGTGGCGTACCCGTCGCGGCATGAATTGTTAAAAACTCTTAAGAGTATGAAACATCAACGAAAACCGGCCCCAGAGGCCGGTTTTTGCTGCCTGCGATAAACGTCTCGCCATTGAATGCCCGCATAATGTCGCCCACTTCACAAAGCGGTTGGCGGCGGTTGTTATGGATAACCTGGGTTTTGGCAGAGTCCTGCTGGTGGAAGACGATGAGCGGCTGGCCGCACTGATCGCCCACTTTCTCGAACAACACGGCTACGAGGTACGCACGGTGCATCGCGGCGATCTGGCCGTGGCCGCGTTTCTCGAATTCAAGCCCAAAGTGGTGGTGCTCGACCTGATGCTGCCGGGGCAGAGCGGCCTGCACGTGTGCCGGGAAATCCGCAGCGTGTCGGACACGCCAATCGTCATCCTGACGGCCAAGGAAGACGACCTCGACCATATTCTGGGCCTGGAGTCCGGGGCCGACGACTACGTGATCAAACCGATCAAGCCACCTGTTTTGCTCGCGCGCCTGCGTGCCTTGCAACGCCGGCAAGTACCGGAAAGCGGCGTAGTGAGTTCGCTGGAGTTCGGCAATCTGATCATCGACCGCAGTTGCCGCGAAGTGCGTCTGGCGGGCGAGCTGATCGAGCTGACCACCATGGAATTCGAGCTGCTGTGGCTGCTGGCCAGCGCCGCCGGCAAGATCCTGTCGCGCGATGACATTCTCAACCGCATGCGCGGCATCGCCTTCGATGGCCTCAACCGCAGCGTCGACGTGTACATCAGCAAGTTGCGCAACAAACTCAAGGACAACCCTCGCGAGCCGGTCTGCATCAAGACCGTGTGGGGCAAGGGTTACCTGTTCAATCCGTTCGCGTGGGAGTTGTAGATGCTGCGGTTATTTCTGGGGCTGTTTCTGGTGATGACGGTCGGGCTGGTGGCGGCGCTGCAAACCGTGGAGCACACCTTCAACGCCTTGCTCGACAACCAGATGCAGGCCTACAACCGTGAGGCGGTTCGCGGCCAAGCGTGGTCGCTGGTCGAACACATGCGCGACCAGCAGGGCGCGGCGCGCGAGGCGCAACTGGAAGCCTTGCGGCCGCACTACGGGCTGACGTTGAGCCTGGTCGAGGCTGACCAACTGAACCTTAACGATCAGGAGAAAGCCGAACTGGCTCAGGATCTGTTGGTGATCCGCGACGATTACACCCAGTTCATCAGCAATATCGACGGTGGTTCGCAGTTGCTCAGCATCAAACTGCCGCCCGAGCCGAGCCTGATGCCGTTCTACATTGCCGGGGCTTACCTGATGCTGGCGGTGCTGCTGGGCATCGTCCTGTACTTCTGGGTTCGTCCGCACTGGCGCGATCTGGAAAAACTGCGCCTCGCCGCCGAGCGTTTCGGTGACAACGACCTTTCGGTGCGGATCCAGCTGTCCAAACGCTCGAACATCCGCGACCTCGCCGGTCACTTCAACCTGATGGCCGCGCGCATCGAAGGCCTGATCGCCAATCAGCGCGAACTGACCAACGCGGTCTCCCACGAACTGCGCACGCCGATTGCCCGGTTGTCGTTCGAACTCGACCAGCTCAAGCAACAACCGGACGCCAGCCAGAACCGCGAACTGATCGCCGACATGTACGCCGACCTCGGCGAGCTGGAAGAAATGGTCTCCGAGCTGCTGACCTACGCCAGCCTCGAACGCGGCGCGACGGTGATCACCCGCGAAAACATTCAGGCTGCCAACTGGCTCGACAGCGTGGTCGGCAGCGTGGCGCTGGAAGCCGAGGCCGCCGGGGTGCAGCTGTTGATCGTAGATTGCCGGGTCGATGAAGTGCGGATCGAACCGCGGTTCATGGCGCGTGCGGTGATCAATCTGCTGCGCAATGCCATTCGTTATGCCGAGCAGCGGGTCGAAGTGTCGCTGGTGCGCATCGGCGATCAGTACGAAGTTCAGGTCAACGACGACGGGCCGGGTGTGCCGCTGGCAGGGCGGGAGAAAATCTTCGAACCGTTCTCGCGCCTGGACGCCAGCCGCGACCGCCGCACGGGTGGTTTCGGACTTGGCCTGGCGCTGGTGCGACGGGTGTCGCAATCCCATGGCGGGCAGGTCGAGGTCGGCGACTCGCCGTGGGGCGGCGCTTCGTTCCGCATGACCTGGGCGCATCTGGATTGATGAGTCTCCCTCCCCGGAAGGGGAGGCAGTTGATTAACTGAGGACGTAGTCCACCGGTTTCAGCGCCGGCGGCAACGGCTCAGTCCCCAGCTCCGAGAGAATATCCCGCTCGATACCCCGCACCAGCGCATCGGTCGGCAAATCGTTTTCATCCCGGCCGAACGGGTCTTCCAGTTCATCGGCAATCGCATCCAGGCCGAAGAAGGTGTAGCTGACAATCGCCGTGAACAGCGGCGTCAGCCACCCCAGCGGTTCGGCCATGGCGAACGGCAGCAGGATGCAGAACAGGTAAATTGTGCGGTGCAGCAGCAGGGTGTAAGGGAAGGGCAGCGGCGTGTTCTTGATCCGCTCGCACACGGCCTGCGCCTGGGTCAGGCTGGTCAGGTGATTGGCCAGCAGCATGTAGCGCCATTCGCTGAGATCGCCCGCTTCATGCAGATCGGAACATTGCTGGCCGACGGTTTGCAGGATCCGCCCGCTGTAATCCGGCACCTGCGCATCGTGTTGCGGGGTGATCCATTGAGCGCTGGCGGCGGCTTCGTCTTCCCGGCGCAGTCGCGCATTCAGCGCGTGGGCGAAACCACAAAGGTTAAGCAGCAATAACCGACGCTGGGCCGATTCGCGGATCACATGGGTCTCGCGAATCACCGAACGCACATGCACGATCACTTCGCCCCAGGCCTTGCGCGCTTCGTACCAGCGGTCGTAGCAGGCGTTGTTGCGAAAATTCATGAAGATCGACAGCGACAGGCCGAGCAGGGTGAACGGCGTGGCGTTGACTTTGGTGAAGTTGCTCGGGTGGAGCATTTCCACCAGCACGATGGCCGACGCCAGCAGTGTGACCATCAGGGTGCGCAGGGCGATGCGCTTGGCAATCGAGCCCTTGAGGGTGAAGAGAATGGCGAATTGATTGACCTTGGGTCGGATGATCATGCGGCTCTCTGCCTTGCAAACGTGGCGGATCAGCCGCCGGTCATGTTCATGAAACGCACCACTTGCACGTCGTCGTTCACTTCAAAGTTATGCCGGTAAGGCTTGAGTTTCATCGCTTCGATGATGGCTTTCTCAAGCCGCTCCGGTTGACCCGGGTGGGCCCGCAGCACCGCTTTCAGATCCACCGAATGCTCGTTCCCCAGACACAGTAGCAAACGCCCCTCGACGGTCAGCCGCACCCGATTGCAGGTGCCGCAGAAGTTGTGGCTGTGGGGCGAAATGAACCCCAGCCGAATGTGCGGCGCTTCGGCCAGCCGCCAGTAGCGCGACGGGCCCTGGGTCGATTCGGCGGAGTCGATCAGGGTGTAGCGCTCGGCGATTCGTTCGCGCACTTGGTTACTGGAGAAGAACGACTCGGCGCGGCTGTGTTCGCTGATGATCCCCAGCGGCATTTCCTCGATGAAGGAAATATCCAGATCGCGCTCGATGGCGAACTGCACCAGATCGTTGATCTCGTGATCGTTGCGGCCCTGCATCACCACGCAGTTGAGTTTAGTGCGGGTAAATCCGGCGGCGCGCGCGGCGTCGATGCCGTCGATCACCTGGGCCAGGTCACCGGTGCGGGTCATCTGCTTGAAACGCTCGGCATCAAGACTGTCGAGGCTGACGTTGAGGCGTTTGACCCCGGCGTCGAACAGCGGGCTGGCCAGTTTGCCGAGCTGCGAGCCGTTGGTGGTCAGGCACAGTTCGCGCAGGCCGGGCAGGGCGGCGATCTGCTTGCACAAGCCGACGACGCCGGGACGAATCAACGGCTCGCCGCCGGTCAGGCGAATCTTGCGGGTGCCCAGCGCAACGAAGCTCTGCGCCAGTTGATAGATCTCCTCCAGCGTCAGCACCCGTTGGCGCGGCAAAAACTGCATGTCTTCGGCCATGCAATACACGCAGCGAAAGTCGCAGCGGTCGGTGACCGACATGCGCAGATAGTCGACGCGGCGGTTGTAACCATCGATCAAGACGCGCTCTGACATGACAGCCTCGCTTGGGTGAAATCCGCTATTGAAGGGATTGGGTCGGCGCAGGTTATGAGCAACTTGAGACAGAGTCCAATCACTCTTAATGACCGGCCGATTGATGCTGTCGATGATGAAATAATTATTTGCTGTTTTTCCCTTCTTAGTTTTGCAAGTGCCCGTATTTAAAGGGTTTAAGTCCGTGATAGATGCTTTCGATAACGCAGTCATTAATAGCGATTAGACAAGTTTTTGCAGCGGTTCCTATCCTTGGCCCCGTCAAACGAAACGACCGCTTTTTTAACTTGAAAGTCAGTCGTCGCTGTTTAAACCCGATCAGGTTTTTGCCTGTGTGCATCGTCATGGAGAAGTCCCATGTCACAAGTCGACCGTTACAAACCCTACAAGGGCGCCGCTGCGGGTTGGGGCGCTGTCATCAGCCTCACCAAGAACTGGTTGGGCAGTGAAAACGCCCTGAAAAACATCCGCGCCATGCTCAAGACCAACCAGAACGGCGGCTTCGACTGCCCCGGTTGCGCCTGGGGTGAAGCGCCCGGCGCGAGCATGCTGAAGTTCTGCGAGAACGGCGCCAAAGCGGTGAACTGGGAAGCCACCGGCCGCCTGGTCGATCCGGCGTTCTTCAACAAGTACACGGTCTCGACCCTGGCCGAACAAAGCGATTACTGGCTCGAATACCAGGGCCGGATCACCCATCCGATGCGCTACGACGCGCGGGTCGACCGCTATGTGGAAACTACCTGGGACGATGCCTTCGCGCTGATCGCCAAGCACCTCAAAGGCCTGAAATCGCCTCACGAGGCCGAGTTCTACACCTCGGGTCGTGCCAGCAACGAAGCGGCGTTTCTCTATCAGTTGTTCGTCCGCGCCTACGGCACCAACAACTTCCCGGACTGCTCGAACATGTGCCACGAAGCCAGCGCGGTGAGCATGGGCGAGAGCCTGGGCGTCGGCAAAGGCACGGTGGTCTATGAAGACCTGCACCACGCCGATGCGATTTTCGTGATCGGCCAGAACCCCGGCACCAACCACCCGCGCATGCTCGAACCGCTGCGCGAAGCGGTGAAGCGTGGCGCGCAGGTGGTGTGTATCAACCCGCTGAAGGAGCGTGGGCTGGAGCGTTTCCAGAACCCGCAAAACCCGATCGAGATGCTCAGCAACGGCTGGGAAGCGACCAACACCGCGTACTTCCGCCCAGCCTTGGGCGGCGACATGGCGATGATTCGCGGCATGGCCAAATTCCTGCTGGAGTGGGAGCGCGAAGCCCAGGCCATCGGCGGCGAACCGGTGTTCGATCACGCCTTTATTGCCGAGCACACGTCGGGCCTCGACAGCTACCTGGCCGAAGTCGATGCCACGAGCTGGGAGCATATCGTCGAGCAGTCCGGCGTGCCGCTGCATGACATCGAACTGGCCGCGCGCATGTATGCCCGGGCCAAGAGCGTGATCATGTGCTGGGCCATGGGCCTGACCCAGCACGTGCACTCGGTGCCGACTCTGCAGGAAGTCATCAACCTGCAACTGCTGCGCGGCAACGTCGGCCGTCCGGGCGCCGGGCTGTCGCCGGTGCGCGGCCACAGTAACGTGCAGGGCGACCGCACCATGGGCATCAACGAACTGGCCCCGACCGAGCTGATGGACGCCCTGGAAAAACGCTTCAACTTCAAAGTGCCGCGGATGCACGGCCACAACACGGTCATGGCGATTGGTGCCATGGAACGTGGCGAAGCCAAGGTGTTTATCGGGCTCGGCGGCAACTTCGCTCAAGCTACGCCGGACACCCCGCGCACCCACGCCGCGATGCGCAAACTCGACCTGAGCGTGCATATCTCGACCAAACTCAACCGCAGCCATCTGGTGACCGGGCGTGATGCGTTGATTCTGCCGTGCCTCGGCCGTACCGACATCGACGTCCAGGCCGAAGGCCCGCAAGGCGTGACCGTGGAAGACACCTTCAGCATGGTGCACTTGTCGTTCGGTCAACTGAAACCGAAGTCGGCGCACCTGAAATCCGAGCCGGCGATCATTGCCGGGATCGCTGCCGCGACCTTGGGCAAACACCCGATCGATTGGGAATGGGCGGTAGGCGACTACGGGCGCATCCGTAACCTGATCGCCGACGTGATTCCGGGCTTCGAGAATTTCAACGAGAAGCTGCTGATCCCGGGTGGTTTCCACCTCGGCAACAACGCTTCCGACCGGATCTGGAAAACCGAATCCGGCAAGGCCCAGTTCACCCCGTGTGTGCTGCCGGAACATCTGATCAGCGAAGGCGTGCGCAACCTGCCGGTCAAACCGCATCTGATCCTGCAAACCATGCGTTCTCACGATCAGTACAACACCACGCTGTACGGCCTCGACGACCGTTATCGCGGTGTATACGGGATGCGCGACGTGGTGTTCGCCAACGAGCAGGACATCCGCCGGCTCGGTTTTGAACCGGGACAGAAGGTTGATCTGGTAGCGCTGTGGGATGACGAGCGTGAGCGTCGGGTCAGCGGTTTCACCCTGATCGCCTACGACATTCCGGCCGGGCAGGCTGCCGCGTACTACCCGGAAACCAATCCGCTGGTGCCGCTGGAAAGCTACGGTGACCGCACCTACACGCCGACCTCCAAGTTCGTGGCGATCCGCCTCGAAGCGGCCGAGGCGAGCAACCTGATCCCGTCGTCGGTGGCGTAGCCGACTCACGCGATCCAACCCTTTTGCATTTTGACTGGCTGCAGGCGTTCGCGCCTGGCGGTGGCCCGGCCGTGTGCTGCCGCTTTTCAGCCTGGATGAGGACATCATCATGTTCAACCTGGAGGCACTGGACCTGGCGCGAATTCAATTCGCGTTCACGGTTTCGTTCCACATCATTTTCCCGGCGATCACCATTGGTCTCGCGAGTTTCCTGGCGGTGCTCGAAGGCCTGTGGCTGAAAACCCGTAACGACACTTACCGCGATCTCTACCACTTCTGGTCGAAGATCTTCGCCGTCAACTTCGGCATGGGCGTGGTCTCGGGGCTGGTCATGGCGTACCAGTTCGGCACCAACTGGAGCGGATTCTCTGACTTTGCCGGCAGCGTCACCGGGCCGTTGCTGACCTATGAAGTGCTGACCGCGTTCTTCCTCGAGGCCGGGTTCCTCGGGGTGATGCTGTTCGGCTGGAACCGCGTCGGCCGAGGGTTGCACTTCTTTGCCACGGTGATGGTCGCCATCGGCACGCTGATCTCGACCTTCTGGATTCTTGCCTCCAACAGCTGGATGCAGACTCCGCAAGGCTTCGAAATCGTTGACGGTCGAGTGATGCCGCTGGACTGGCTGGCGATCGTGTTCAACCCGTCGTTTCCGTTCCGTCTGGCGCACATGGCGATTGCCGCATTCGTCGCCACGGCGTTCTTTGTCGGCGCTTCGGCGGCTTGGCATTTACTGCGTGGCAACGACACCCAACCGGTGCGCAAGATGTTCTCCATGGCGCTGTGGATGGCGCTGATCGTGGCGCCGATTCAAGCGGTGGTCGGTGACGCCCATGGCTTGAACACTCTGGAACACCAACCGGCAAAAATCGCCGCCATCGAAGGCCACTGGGAAAACGCCGACAACGGGCCGACCCCGCTGGTGCTGTTCGGCATCCCGGACATGCAGGCGGAGAAAACCAAATACGCCATCGAGATTCCGTACCTCGGCAGCCTGATCCTCACCCACAGCCTCGACAAGCAGATACCGGCGCTCAAGAGCTTCCCGAAAGAAGACCGGCCGAACTCGACCGTGATCTTCTGGAGCTTCCGCGTGATGGCCGGGCTGGGCATGTTAATGATCCTCGTCGGTGTGTTGGGCCTGGCGTTGCGGCGCAATGGCAAGGTCTACCGGCATCGCGGCTTCCAGCGGCTGGTGCTGCTGATGGGGCCGAGCGGCCTGATCGCGCTGCTGGCGGGTTGGATCACCACCGAAGTCGGGCGTCAGCCGTGGGTGGTCTACGGCCTGATGCGAACCCATGACGCGGCGTCCCATCACTCGGTGGCGCAGATGAGCACCTCGCTGGCGCTGTTCGTCGTCATCTACTGCTCGGTGTTCACCGTGGGTATCGGCTACATGATGAAACTGGTGAGCAAGGGCCCGCAGCCGCACCACGAACATCCGCCCGAAGGCACTCAGGTGCAGACCCCGCGCCGGCCACTGTCGGCGGTCACCGACAACCTCGAATCCGCGACCCGGATCCACTGAAAAAGGAGCGTTGAGTCATGGGTATTCAAGGTATCGATCTCTCGTTGATCTGGGGCGTGATCATTGCCTTCGGGGTAATGATGTACGTGATCATGGACGGCTTCGATCTAGGCCTCGGGATCCTGTTCCCGATGATCAGCGACGAGCAGGAACGCGACGTGATGATGAACACCGTCGCACCGGTCTGGGACGGCAACGAAACCTGGCTGGTGCTCGGCGGCGCGGCGTTGTACGGCGCGTTTCCGCTGGCTTACGGGGTGATTCTGGAGGCGCTGTATCTGCCGCTGATCTTCATGCTCGCAGGGCTGATTTTCCGCGGTGTGGCGTTCGAGTTTCGCTTCAAGGCGCCGGCTGAAAAACGTCATCTGTGGGATTGGGCATTCATCGGCGGTTCGCTGCTGGCGACGTTCTCCCAGGGCGTGGTGATCGGCGCGTATGTGGCGGGGATTCCGGTGGTGGATCGACAGTTCGCCGGTGGTGGTCTCGACTGGCTGGCGCCGTTCCCGCTGGTCTGCGGCGTCGGTCTGGTGATTGCTTACGCCTTGCTCGGCAGCACCTGGCTGCTGGTCAAGACCGAAGGCATGCTCGAATCGCGGATGCGTCACTACAGCCGTCCGCTGGCGTGGCTGCTGCTGGCGATGGTGGTGGTGATCGGCGCGTGGACGCTGCAACTGCATCCGGAACTGGCTGGCCGCTGGTTCAACCATGCGCACCTGACCGTGTTCGCCGGGCTGGTGGTGTTGGCGGTGCTGGCGCTGTTCGGGCTGTTGCGTTCGCTGCGTCAGCGCCACACCCACTGGCCGTTCGTGTTCACCCTGGTGCTGATGTTCCTTGGTTACATCGGGCTGGCGCTGAGCCTCTGGCCGAACATCATCCCGCCGTCGGTCAGCCTGTGGGCGGCGGCTTCACCGGCCACCAGTCAGTTGTTCGCCCTTATCGGCGCGCTGTTCATCCTGCCGGTGATCCTGATGTACACCTTCTGGAGCTACTACGTGTTCCGCGGCAAAGTGAGGATTGGCGATGGCTACCATTGATTCGCGTGAGGTGAAATCCAGCCCCTGGTACAAGCGTCTGGGCTGGCTGCTGCTGATCTGGTTGGGCAGCGTGGTCTCGCTGGCGGTGGTGGCGAGCCTGCTGAAACTGGCGATGTATGCGGCGGGAATGAGGACTCATTGACCATAAAAAAACCGGAGCCTGGCTCCGGTTTTTATTGCGCGGGATTTACTCCCCGCCAAACATCGCAGTCCAGTAAATCCCGGCGCTGCTCTTCGGATCGACTGCGTAGGCAGCGCCCAGCTCGCGGTACTGCGGGTTCATCAGGTTGGCGCAATGGCCAGGGCTGGCGAGCCAGCCGGCAACGACCTTCTGCACCGTGTCCTGCCCGGCGGCGATGTTTTCGCCGACCTGCTGGCCGCTGTAACCGGCCAGTTCCGCGCGGTCGCCGGGAGTGCCGCCGTTGCGGTCCTTGTGGTCGAAATAATTGTTGTTGGCCATCTCGCGGCTATGCTCCTGGGCAACGCCACCGAGCACCGAGTTCCACGCCAGCGGCGCTGTCGCTGCGAATGCCTGACTGCCGCACTGGCGCGGTTGGGCGCGGGCGGCGTTGAGTTGTTCGAGGAGTTTCTGGCCTTCCGCCTGACCGTCGCCGAGGCGGGCGGACAGCAGTGGTCGGGCGAGGGTGATGCGCCAGTCACGGTCGGCGCGACTGACGCCGATATCGACGAACTGCGGATCCAGCACCACCTGACAGAAACTCTCCTGAATCGCCTTCATCGCCGACGCCGCATCCCTTGGCCCGTTCAGGGTAATCGCCTGCACGTTGACCATCGGGTAGCGAGCGCTGGACATCGCCTGCTGCAAATCCACCACGCCGCTGGCCGGCAGAATCAGGCGCGGATCGGCCGACAGCGGCGGCAATTCGCTGGACGCCTGGCTGCCACAACGCTGCGGCTGGCTGCGGTAGCTGTTGATCGATTCGATCAATTGCGACTCGTCGGTGGCCATGGCCGAAGTGGCCAGCGCCAGGCCCACGGACAACGCGGCGAGTCGCAGAACGGATGGCATGAAGCGCATGGAAATCTCCCTTGGGCTGAGTGCGCACATCATGCGCGAAAGGGCCCCGGTTCGTGCAATGTCTTTTTCTTCACGACGCGGATTTTTCTGCGGAACGATGCCGTGAAAATTGCCGTCTACACTTCGCGAAGAGCCCGGGATCCGGGCGTCTCAACCACGTAACACTTTGCCCGCATCGGGCCCTGCCGGAAGAATGATCATGCAATTGAACGGGTTGCTTTGCTGTCTTGCGTTGACCTTGCTGAGCGGCGCGGCACTGGCCACCGATCAGGCACCGATCAAGGAAAAGGCCGAAGCGAAAGCCGAGGTTCTGGAAGAGAAGGCCGCCGACAAACCCGACGCGCCCCCGGCACCCAAATCCGAAGCCATCACCCCGACCGAAGCGCAGGCGGTCGACCCCGCTGGCGCCGCTCCGCTGGACGACCCGATCACCTGTCTGGCGCGCAGTATCTATTGGGAAGCCAAGGGCAAGGACAATGCCGACATGGAAGGCGTGGCCAGTGTGGTGATGAATCGCCTCGGGCATGACGGCTTTCCGGGCACGGTGTGCGAGGTGGTCAAGCAGGGCTCGGAAACCAAGAGCTGCCAGTTTTCCTGGTGGTGCGACGGGCGTCCGGATCAGGTCAAGGAAGATGCCGAATACGCGCTGGCCAAGGAAATCGCCGGCAAGGCGCTGAACCGCCAGCTCACCGATCGCACCCGCGGCGCGCTGTATTTCCACGACCGCAATGTTCATCCAAGTTGGGCCAAGGAATACAGAAAAACCGCCGAGACCAGGAAATTCCTGTTCTACAAACCCGCAGGCGGGGACGCGCGTTAGGCGCAGACTTCGCGCACACAATGGCACCGCCATTTCCCTAGTAGGAGCGAGCCTGCTCGCGTTAACGCCCCGTCAGCCAGTTTCATCAGTGCCTGACACAACGCATTCGCAAGCAGTTCGCTCCCACAGGGACACCTTGGCGAAATCAGTCGCGGGGTTGTCGGGCCGGAAAGAACAGTTCAAAGCAGGTGATGCCGTCGGCGCTGCTGACGCTGTAGCGGCCCTGATGCAACTGCATGATGGTCGCGACAATCGACAGGCCCAGTCCGTTGGATTGGGCCGAGCGCTCGCGGGACGGATCGACGCGGTAGAAGCGCTCGAACAACCGCGACAGATGTTCCGCCGGAATGGTCGCGCCCTGATTGCGTACCCGCAGGTAGCTGCCGTCCGCTTCGGCGATGGCTTCGACCTGCAGCGTCGAATCCGCCGCGCCGTACTTGATCGCGTTGGCGCACAGGTTGGCCAGGGCCCGACGCAGCAGCATCGGTTCGGCCCAGATCACACCGCTGCCACTGGCCTCGATGGTGACGCCGACATCGGCGGCCAGGCCTTCGAAGTAATCGGCAATGCGTTGCATCTCATCGCCGGCGTCCAGTTCCTGCCGCTGGCTCAGCGCGCCGGCCGGGTCGGTGCGGGCGAGAAACAGCATGTTGTCGAGCATCCGCGCCAGCCGTTCGAGTTCTTCGACGTTGGAGGCGAGCAACTGCTGATAGGCGTCCACACTGCGGTTCTGTTGCAGCGCGACCTGGGTTTCCCCGAGCAGGTTGTTGATCGGTGTGCGCAGTTCGTGGGCCATGTCGGTGGAGACTTGGCTCAGTTGCGCAACCCCTCGGTCGAGCCGGTCCAACATCGCATTGAAGGCTTCGATCATCGGCTGCAATTCCCGAGGCGTGCCGTGGCGGTCGAGGCGTTCGCCGAGGTTGGCGATGCCGATCCCGTGGGCGTGCCGGGCAATCCGCCGCAACGGCAGCAGTCCGCGATACACCAGCAGGCAGCCGACCAGCGCCAGCACAATCGCCGCCAATGATGCGAGGCCGTACACGCTGAGCCGGTAATTGGCGAGCATTGCCGTGCGCTCGGTCATCAGGCGTCCGGTGAGCACCTGCAGGTTGCCCAGATCGCCCGAGTCGATGGTCGCCGCCACCGCCGAAAATGGCACACCGTCGACGCTCGGCAAGTGCTGTACATCGCTCAGGGCCATCGGGTGATCGATCGGTACGGCGGGCAAGTTCGGAGTGGCGAGGTTGCCGGGGTTGACCACCAGCAACGGCGGCTGGCCGGGTGCGCCGATGGTCAGCAAGGCTTCGCGGTTGCCGAGCATGTTCTGAAACAGCGCCGGCTTGTTCTTGATCAGCTCCAGGGTGTTGCTGTCGTTGAGGAAGGTGCGCAACTGATCGACGCGACTGACCAACTGGATGTCGTCGCGGCGAATCAGAGCAGCTTCCAGTTGGTTGTACAGCGCCGCGCCCAGGCCTCCCAGCGCGGCGAAGGCGAGCACGGCGAAGACCAGCGCCAGACGCAAGGTCAGGGAGTAAGTGCCGGCGATTTTCATGGCTGGGTATCGAAGCGGTAGCCGATGCCGCGCACGCTGTGGATCAGCTTGAGCGGGAACGGATCGTCGATCTTCGCCCGCAGGCGGCGCACGGCGACATCGACCACATTGGTGTCGCTGTCGAAATTCATGTCCCACACCCGTGAGGCGATCAGCGAGCGCGACAGCACCTGGCCGGTGTGGGTGGCGAACAGTTGCAGCAGGGCGAATTCCTTGTTGGTCAGGGTGATCCGGTTGCCGGCGCGGGTGACCCGACGCTTGAGCACGTCGATCTGCAGATCGGCCACCTGCAATTGCTCCTCTTCATGGATCGGCCCGCGCCGGGTCAGGGTGCGCAGGCGCGCCACCAGTTCGGCGAAGGAAAACGGCTTGATCAGGTAATCGTCGGCGCCCAGTTCCAGGCCCTTGACCCGGTCGGCGATGTCATCGCGGGCGGTGAGGAACAGCACTGGCGTGTCGGTCTCCTTGCGCAGCCGGCGCAGGACTTCCCAGCCGTCCATTTTCGGCATCATCACGTCCAGCACGATCACGTCGAAGTCGAACTCCAGCGCCAGGTGCAGACCGTCGGCGCCGTCCCGGGCCAGACTCACGCTGTAGCCCAGTTCCTGCAGGCCGTTGAGCAAGTAGTTGCCGGCCTTGGGTTCGTCTTCGACAACAAGGATATTCATGGGCACTGTGCCTCAATTGTCATTGATACAGCCGCTGCCTTGCACTTGATAGTCCAGCACATGTTCACGGCCCTGGTGGTCGAGGTAGTTGAGTCGCGCGGGGATCACGCCGCAAGCCTGGGAAATATCGGTGCTGGAGAGGACTTTGTCGACATCCAGGTGCACGAAGAAACCGGTTTTGTCATGAATGACGGCAGCGTCCGGTGCAGGGGCGGCGAACACGGAACCGGTGGCGAGGAGGGCGGTGAAGGCGAGGATCAGGGTTTTCATGATGGGTCACTCGAGTCGTTGAAGTTGATCGGCGTTTGGGCCGGGACAACTTCAAGCTACCGGGCGATCCGCTCGGCAAACCGACAACTCGATGACAAATCTGTAATAAACCGAACCTGTGGGAGCCAGCGCACTCCCACAGAGTATTCAGCTGGCGTGGGTGCTGAGAATGCTCGCGATCTGTTGTGGCTGGCAGTTGAGGTACGGCGAGGATTTCAGCCACTGCTGATCCGGGTACCAGGAGAACATGAATTGGCCATTCTTCAGACTGTCGATCACCCGTTTGGCAACTTGCGGTCGCACGGCCGGGCAACCCTGGCTGCGGCCCAGACGACCGGTACGTTTGCTCCAGAACGGGTTCACGTAGTCGGCGGCATGGATCACGATGGCGCGGTCACGGGCCATGTCGTTGACGCCCGGTTCCAGACCGTCCATGCGCAGCGAGTAACCGTGGGTGCCCTGGTAACTTTCCTGGGTGCGGAACAGGCCGAGGCTGGACTGAAAACTGCCTTCACGGTTGGAGAACCGGGTGGCGAAGTTTTCCCCGGAGTTCGAGCCGTGGGCGACCAGATCGCGCAGCACCAGTTTTTTCCGGGTCAGGTCGAAGATCCACAACCGACGCTCGGTGGACGGCTGCGAATAGTCGATGATCGCCAGGTGACGGGACTGCTTCGCGCCGTTGTTGATCGCACATTGCATGGCGTTCAAGGCACCTTTCAGCGCCTGGGGATTGAGTTCCGGAGCGGCGTGCGCGAGGCTGGTGTACAGAACCGGCGAAGTGGTGCCGGCGGCAAAGGCTGGGCTGGTCAGCACGCCAAGGGCGGTGGCAGTCAGCAGAAGTCGGCGCAAAAACGTCAACATTTAAAGTGAGTCTCCACTTGCTACTTGTTTGGCACTTAGGCTCCTGACGTCCAGTCGTTCCCGGCAAGCCCGCGAATCGGGCCTGACTGTGCACCGCACCTGAGGTAAGGTTGACCGTCAATCAAGACGGCCATGGATTGGAGTAAAGCAGTTGTTCAAAAAGTACGCATGCTACTTGAGCATTTGTTTGCTCGCTGCGCCGTTTGTCGCTTGCGCCGAAGAGCCGTTGCCGGGACTCCCGACGCTGCCGCCCGTGCCGACGGAAATGCCCATCGAGCCACAGAGCCCGCTGCAGGCTGCGCTGATCAGCCTGCCCCAGGCGTGCCCGACGATCGGCACCAGCCTCAACGGCCCGGCGCTGGATCAATTGCGCGCATTCTACCAGCAGCAGGACTGGCTGCCGGTGTGGGCCGATGGCGGGCAATTGCCGGCCTTGCATGCGCAATTGCAGCTGTTGGCCGACGATGGCCTGAATCCGAAACGCTATCCGGTGGCGCTCACCGCCCCGCAGGACGGCGAACTGTGCGCCGACATCGAGATCAGCCGTTACTACCTGCAAGCCCTGCAGGATCTGCATTACGGCCGCCTGTTGCAATCGCACTTCGAACCGCTGTGGCATTCCGACGAAACGCCACGCGACCGACAGGCCGAATTGCTCGCCATCGCCGTACCGGGCGTGCACAACGTTCCGGCTGCCTTCGATCTGGCCCGACCGCAGCTGGCGCAGTATCAGAATTTGCGCCATCTCTACGCAGCTCAACGCCTGAAAGCCTTGCCCCAATGGACGTCGGTGGGCAACGGCCCGTTGCTGCGTCCGGACATGGAAGACAAACGCGTGCCGGAACTGGCCCGCCGGCTCTACAGCGAAGGCTACCTGAGCAGTGTGGTCGGCACGCCGGACAACGCTTATCACGGCGTATTGGTGGAGGCGGTGAAGAGCTTTCAGGCCAACCATTCGTTGCAGGCCGACGGAGTGGTCGGGCCGGGAACGATTGCCGAGCTCAACATCAGTCCGCTGACCCGCCGCGAACAGTTGCGGGTCAACCTTGAACGTTTCCGCTGGATGGCCCAGGACATGGAGCCGGACGGTTTGTTGGTCAACGTCGCCGCTGCCGAGCTGACGCTTTATCAGGGTGGCCTGCCGGTGTGGCAGACCCGCACCCAGGTCGGGCGCGCCGAACGCCAGACCCCGCTGCTCAAATCCCGGGTCACGCGTCTGACCCTGAACCCGACCTGGACCGTGCCGCCGACCATCTGGAAGGAAGACAAGCTGCCGGAAATCCGTAAGGATCAGACCTTCCTCAGCCGCCAGAACCTGCAAGTGCTCGACGCCAACGGCCAGCCGCTGGCCGCCGCCGACATCGACTGGGACAATCCCGGCAACATCCTTCTGCGTCAGGACGCCGGGCCGCGCAACCCGCTGGGGCAGATGGTCATTCGGTTCCCCAACCCGTTCTCGGTGTACCTGCACGACACGCCGAGCAAGGCGCTGTTCGACAAGGGGCCACGGGCGTTCAGTTCCGGCTGTGTGCGGGTCGAGCATCCGATGAAGCTGCGCGATTTCCTGCTCAGCCCGGCGGAGAAGGCGCGCACCGACACCTTGCTCGCCACCGGCACCACCCATGAATTCCGCCTGAGCAATCCGGTGCCGATCCTCATGACTTACTGGACGGCACAGGTCGATGGCCAGGGTCGCGTGCTCTACGCGCCGGACATTTACAGCCGAGACAGCGCGTTGCTGGCGGGGCTGGACCGGGCGCATTGATCCTCAGCGGCTGGCGCGTTTCCAGAAAAACCGCGCCAGCCACGCATCCACGCTCAACTTGCCGGCCCCGGCAAATACGAGCGGCACCAGCGCAGCCAGGTAGATCGCCGGCAGTTTGAAGTTGCCGAAGCCCTTGTTGGTGATCGCGTAACCCTGGGCCAGTTCACTCAGCGATGACCAGTCCGCCGGCCAGTGCACGGCAGCGGTGGCGACGACGGTCACGACAATCAGCGAAATCGCCGAAATCCGCGTGCCGAATCCGATCAGGATCGCCAGCGCGCAGATCAGCTCTGCCCACATCGACAGCTCCCAGTTCAGCGTCGCCGGCAAGTGGTCGAAGGGAAACGGAAACCGCTCCTGAATGTCTTCGAACCAGTTCTGGCCGTTGAATTTCTCCAGTCCCGATTCGAAAAACTCCCAGGCGATGAACAGGCGCAAGGTCAGCGGCGCGAGCCACTGGCCGGCGCGGTCGAGGTTCCAGTGCAGGCCTTTGACGGCCGACGAGAGAGCTGTGGTCATGGGAAGGCTCCATTCATTCGAAAGAAAACGGGGCACCAACGTGCCCCGTGAAAAGGGTTACTCGCCGGCGCCGCACTTGCCTTCGCCGCATTTGCCTTCCGAGGTTTTTTCCGCCGAGTCGGCCTTGGCCTGGGACTGGCTGTAGCCGTGATCCAGTTGCTTGACGCTGAACGCTTCGGAAGCCGAAGCCGCGTTGGACAGGGCCAGGCCACCGGCAAGCAGCAGGCCGAGGGTCAGGGAGGTTTTCGAGCGCTTGGTCATGGTGAATCTCCGATGCGATGTTTGAGTTCAAAGGCTTGATCGGGGCTGCCGATCGACAGGTTCATTTGAACGCCGGGCTGTATCGCTGATGTGTCGCGAAGGGCCGGATTTGTGCGCGGGATGTGTCGGGCGTCGGGCCGTACACACTGCGATACAGAGCGCCGGTGTGATTCGATTGCCGGGCGCAGCGTCTAGCCACGGTGTCCCCGCAATCCCATGGGGCGAGACTTCGGAACCCGGCATGCAAGCGCTGTTGAACGAGATCCTTGACGCTGTCCGGCCCCTGATCGGGCAGGGCAAGGTGGCTGACTACATTCCCGCACTCGGCACCGTGCCGGCCAATCAATTGGGCATCGCCGTGTATGGCAACGACGGCGAGATGTATTGCGCCGGCGACGCCGAGACGCCGTTCTCGGTGCAAAGTATTTCCAAGGTGTTCAGCCTGGTGCAGGCCATCGAACATTCCGGCGAGGCGATCTGGGAGCGTCTGGGCCACGAGCCATCCGGCCAGCCATTCAACTCGCTGGTGCAGTTGGAGTTCGAACGCGGCCGTCCGCGCAATCCGTTCATCAATGCCGGGGCGCTGGTGATCTGCGACATCAACCAGTCGCGCTTTGCGGCACCGGCGTTGTCGATGCGCGACTTCGTGCGGCGGCTGTCGGGCAACCCGCAGGTGATGGTCGACGGCAAGGTCGCCGACTCCGAGTACCAGCACCGCGCGCGCAACGCGGCGATGGCGTACCTGATGCAATCCTTCGGCAATTTCCACAACGACGTGGAAGCGGTGCTGCGCAGCTACTTCAGTCACTGCGCGTTGCGCATGAGCTGCATCGACCTGGCCCGGGCGTTCTGCTTCCTGGCCAACGACGGTTTCTGCAAACACAGCGGCGAACAGATTCTTACTCGCCGCCAGACCCAGCAAGTCAACTCGATCATGGCCACCAGCGGTCTCTATGACGAGGCCGGCAACTTCGCCTATCGCGTCGGTCTGCCCGGCAAGAGCGGCGTCGGTGGCGGCATCGTTGCGGTGGTGCCGGGGCAGTTCACGGTGTGCGTGTGGTCGCCGGAGCTGAACACGGCGGGCAACTCGCTGGCGGGGATGGCGGCGCTGGAAATGCTCAGTTCGCGGATTGGCTGGTCGGTGTTCTGAGCCCGTGTTGCTTTGAGGGAGGCCAACCTATACATTTTCCGGCCGCCCTCAATATGGTGAATCCGCTCCATGTCTCTCGCGCTCGAACGTCTCGTCGCTGGCACGCCTATCCCTTTCGCCGGTAACCGCGTCACCGTGGTCAGCCCCGAACTGGCCGAGCGTTTCCGACCCGGCGACCACCTGTTGGTGGAGCAGGTGAGCGGCGAGCTGTTGCTGATTCCGGTGGTGGATCAGCAGGCCGCATCGGTGGCGATCGAGCGTGCAGCGGCGGCCTTTGCCGCGTTGTCTGCGGTGCCGGATGAGGCCATCAGCCGCTTCTTCGATCTGTTTGCCCAACGTCTGGAAAACCCGGACGCCTGGGCACTGATCGAAACCGCCAACCTCGCCGACATCGAACGGGCCAAGGCGCGCGGTCGTTCCACCACCCGGTTGCTCGCCGACGAGCGCATGCGCCGCGACATGATCGCCGGCCTGCGCGCCTGGCGTGATGCGCCGGCCACCCGTGGCAAAGTGATCAGCAGCGTCGAGCATGACGGCTGGAAGGTCGAGCAGGTGGTGTCGCCGCTGGGCATCGTCGCATTCGTGTTCGAAGGTCGGCCAAACGTCTTCGCTGACGCCGCCGGTGTATTGCGCACCGGCAACACCGCCGTGCTGCGCATTGGCAGCGATGCGCTGGGCACCGCGCAAGCCATCGTCACCCACGCCCTGAACCCGGCGCTGGCCGATGCCGGTCTGCCGGCGGGTGCGGTGTCGCTGGTGGAGAGCGTCAACCACGCCGCCGGTTGGGCGATGTTCGCCGACCGGCGTCTGTCGCTGGCGGTGGCCCGTGGTTCGGGCCGTGCGGTCAGCCAGTTGGGCAGCATCGCCCAGCAGGCCGGCACCGCCGTCAGCCTGCACGGCACCGGTGGCGCGTGGCTGATCGCTGATCGCGATGCCGACGCCAAGCGCTTTGCCGCCGTGGTGCGCAACTCGCTGGATCGCAAAGTCTGCAACACCCTCAACGTCTGCCTGATCCAGCGCGACCGTGCCGCCGAACTGGTGCCACTGTTCCTCGATGCCTTGAAACAGGCCGGTACCGCGCGCGGTCAGGGCTGCAAATTGCACATCGTCGAAGGCAGCGAAAGCTATCTGCCGAGCGAATGGCAGAACGCGACGGTCGAGGTCTATCGCGCCGAGGGTTACCAGACCGAAGCGTTGGCCGAGCCGCTGCCGGAAGTGCAACTGGGCCGCGAGTGGGAATGGGAAGAGACCCCGGAAACCAGCCTGATGATCGTCGACGATCTGGATCAGGCCATCGCGCTGTTCAATCGCTACAGCCCACAATTCACGGTGTCGTTGATCAGCGAAGATGCAGCGGTTCAGGAGCGCTTCTACAGCGCGGTCAACGCGCCGTTCGTGGGCAACGGCATCACTCGTTGGGTCGATGGCCAGTACGCGCTGAACAAGCCGGAGCTGGGGCTTTCGAACTGGGAAAGCGGCCGGTTGTTTGCCCGCAGCGCGATTCTCTCCGGTGACGGTGTGTTCACCGTACGCAGCCGCATGACGCAAATCGATCTGGGCGTAAAACGCTGAACAGAACAACGCCGCGCCCGTCGCAATGACGGGCGCGGCGTTGTGTTTTCAAGCAGCATCGACTGCCTGACCGTACACCGCGCACGTCGACGGTTGCTCGGCCAGCGAGACGAAGGTACGGCGGTCGGCACTCAGCGCGTCGATCGAACCGGTCTCGATGTCGTACACCCAGCCGTGCAGATTCAGCAGGCCTTTCTCCTGGGCCAGGCGCACGCTCGGGTGAGTCTGGATGTTCGCCAGTTGCGCGATCACGTTTTCCCGCACCATCGAACTCAGCTTGGCCGCGTCATTGGCGTGTGGCCGCGATTCGTTGACCACTTTCGCCGACTCGGCGTGTTGCAGCCAGCCGCTGACGGCGGGCAGGTGATCCATGCATTTGCACTGGGCGATAGCAGTCATGGCGCCGCAGTCGGAGTGGCCGCAGATCACGATGTCGGTCACGCCGAGCACGGCGACCGCGTATTCCACCGTTGCCGAAACCCCGCCCGGATGCGGGCTGTAGGACGGCACGATATTGCCGGCGTTGCGGATCACGAACAGCTCGCCGGGTTCTTGCTGGGTCAGCAGTTCCGGGACGACGCGGCTGTCGGAGCAGGTGATGAACAAGGTGCCCGGCGTCTGGGTAGTCGCCAGGTGTTTGAACAGTTCAGTGCGTTGCGGAAACGCTTCGTTCTGGAACTTCAGGAAGCCTTCGATCAGGTTTTTCATGGTGTGTCCTCTCAGTTCGAACAGCCGGTGCCGAATTCGCTGTATTGAAGAATGTGTTTTGCGCCGTGACTGTCGAGGTAAGTCATCTCGACCGGCACTACGCCGCAGACGTCGGCGACCGGGGTGATGCTCACGACTTCAGCGATATCCAGAGACATGCCGTAGCGGTAAGCGACGGCTTCGTCATCGGCCTGGGCTTGAGTGCAAAGGCCGGCGAGCAGGGCAAGGGTCAGCAGAATTTTTTGCATGGGGCAGCCTCCAGGCAGATGTGGTGATGACTTGGCAAATCAGGTTTGGAGGGGCCCGCACGCGGAGTGCGGGCCCGGAGGGGTCAGAACGGACGCAGCGGGAGGAACTTGCCGTCGAGGGTGACCACGGCGCGGGAACCGCCTTCAGGGTCTTCGACTTTCTTGATGTCGAGCTTGAAGTTGATCGCGCTGATGATGCCGTCGCCGAACTGCTCGTGAACCAGCGCCTTCAGGGTGGTGCCGTAGATCTGGATCATCTCGTGGAAGCGGTAGATGGTCGGGTCGGTCGGCACACCGTCGAGGCTGCCGCGCAGCGGGATGATTTGCAGGGCGGCGACGTCTTCGGCGCTCAGCTCAAGCTTGTCGCCGACCACTTCGGCAGCGGCTTTGGGCAGTGGATGCTGGCCGAGGAGGGCGGCGGTCACGTAGGCCAGGCTCAGGCCGGTGCCGTCGGCCAGGTCCTGCCACGACAGGTTTTTCTCAGCCTTGGCATCCAGGGCGCGGGTGGTCAGGGCGATGCGGCTGTCGTTGTAGGCTTGGGATTGCATGGTGCTTCTCCTTTCGGGGTTGGCTTGCTGTGTGGGATTCATCTTCTGCCGATTGATCCATAGCGTCCAAGACCGATATACAATGCAAGGCATAAGCACTGCCTATAGATGGAGCGTCCCATGCTGCTGCGACATTTGCGATACCTGCTGGCCGTGGCCGATCACGGCGGCTTCACCCGGGCGGCCGAGGCGCTGCACGTGTCGCAGCCGACCCTGTCGCAACAGATCCGCCAACTGGAAGAAAGCCTCGGTGTGGATCTGTTTGATCGCACCTCGCGCTCGGTGAAACCGACTGATGCCGGGCAGGCCTATATCGAATGCGCGCGACGGGTGCTGGTGGAGCTGGAGGCGGGCAAGCGCGCGTTGCATGACGTGAAGGATCTGACCCGAGGCTCGCTGCGCCTGGCCATGACGCCGACATTCATGGCGTATCTGGTCGGGCCGTTGGTGCGCGACTACGTGGCGCGGTATCCGGGGATTCACCTGGAGATTTTCGAGCTGTCGATGGACGACATCGAGGCCGGGCTGGCGGATGACTCGCTGGATATTGCGATTGCCTTTACCCCGGTGCGCAATCCAGACATTGAATGCATTCCGGCGTTTGTCGAGACGTTGGGGGTGATGGTCGGGCGTGAGCATCCGCTGTACGACAGCTCATCGGTGCTGACCCCGGATGACATTGCGCAGCTGGATTTCGCGTTGCTGGCGCCGGATTTCATCACGCGGCTATCGATTGACGAGTATTTCCGTCAGCACGGCATCACACCCAAGGTGCAGATCGAGGTGAACTCGGTGAGTACGTTGCTGGAAGTGATCCGGCATGCGCCGATTGCGACCATGTTGCCGGAGGCGATTGCGACCGAGGACCGGGCGTTGCGCCGGTTGCGTGTCGAAAGCGAGGCGCCGCAGCGGGGAGCGGCGTTATTGCGGCGCCAGAACATCTATCACAGTGCGGCGGCGGAGGCGTTCATGAAGCTGGTGCTGGAAACTCGTTCATGAGCTTTTTTGCGAGCAATAAAAAGGGCCTGCTTCGCTTTCGAAGCAGGCCCTTTTGTTTATTGAAGTTTTAACTTAGCAGAACCGATCAATCACCCGAACTTCGTTGTTGTTCTGCATCGAGTCCCACGCCTGTTTCAGCGTTTGCAGAACATTACCGATGAAGTCCTTGTCGGCCGCGGCTTTCTTGCCGACATAGCCGTGGCCGCGGCGGTACATCTTCAGGCGGGCCAGCAGGTTCTGGTTGTTCCGGTCGAACTCTTCTTCACCAGCATGGGGCGACAGGCAGTCGATATGGACCTGACCCGACTTGCTGATCCACAGAATATGGCTGTCGTGGCTGTCTTTTTGCGCAGCGAACATACGAGCCAGTTCTTCGATAGTAGGTTGATTGTTCAGATTCATGATATTGCCCCTTGACCAGTCTGGTGATCTTTCAAAGTTGATTCGCTAATACAGGTAGCCCATCGGTTAGTTGATCCCTGGCACCGAAACCAGGACGTCAGCGGTCGCCCGTGTGAAGTACGGGGTCATGCGTCTGTTGCATGTAGTCGTGTTGAATAACTGCTACGCAATAGCGTCACAACGAGGAGAAGCAGCGAAAACCGGGAGGCTCCTTGACGACGTTTTCAGGGTCGACCACAAGCGTCTTGAGAATTTTCGCCAGCGCTTCTCGTCCTTGTACTGGACGTTCAGGCCAGGTCAGCTTCTTCAATCTGCCTTGTGGGCAGCGTGTATCCGGAAAAAACAGCTCGGCGGTCAGACGAGCTTGCTCAAGCGTGTTGCCAGTGCTCCCGATCGGGGAGACGTCTGCATCATGCAAAAGCAAAACGATGCCGTCAACGGTTTTGTAGTGATTATTTTTGGTCACTACATATTGTCGGACAAAGTCATTCTGGAATGAAAAAAGCGGCGGTCAGGCAGCGGGAGAGAGGCTGCGCAGGCAGTACAACGTGCAGGGATAGCCGTCCACGGTTTTGGTCTGGCGGGTAAAGTCGCCGCCGCTCAGCTCGGGGATGAGCCGGGCCCAGAACCGCTGTGCAGGCAGGTTGGCGTCGACATGGAAAATCTGCCATCGACCGGGCAGGTGGCTCAAGAGGGCAGAGGCGACAAACTGCGCGACGCCTTGGCCACGCCAGCGTCGGCTGACGAAGAAGTATCCGATGTTGTAGTCGGCGCCTTCGATGAGGAGGTGGTCATCCACGGTCACGAATCCCGCCAGTTCGCCGTCGACGTGGATCAGGAATGGCCGCGTCGCTGGCTGTCGCCAGTAATCGTCTTTCAACTGGATCGGGAAGTAACCATGTCCGCCCAGCTTCAGCGGCAGCCACTCGCTGAAGTCATAGGTGTAGAACTGCATCAGGTTTTCGAGGGTGTCCCGTTCGTCGCGCCGGGCGACGCGCAGTTCGATGACAGACATGCGGCTGCCTCCTGACCATCACTGCAGAAACAGTAGCGTGCAGCGGGCTATTTGGCTGCCGGTTTTGCCGCACGCTTGCTGGTTCCGGTGGTTTTGCGCCGGGTGGTCTTGCGTTTGTTCTTCCATGGCGCAGCGGCCTTACCGGCAGGCGGCGGGCCGCTGATGGTCAGGCTCAGTCCGGCGCAGCGGGTCACTTGTTTGCTCATCCACGCGGCCTGCTTGGTGACGAACTCTTCCAGACTCATTTCGCCGCTCTGCACCATGTCCAGCGCCTGCTCCCAGATCGCCGTGGTGCCGGGGTCGGCAATCGCGCGCGGCACGGCGTCGATCAGGCTGAAGGCGGCGGGGGTGGCGGACAGCGCCTTGCCGTTCTTCACCAGATAACCACGATCCAGCAACCCTTGAATGATCGAGGCGCGGGTGGCTTCGGTGCCGATGCCGGTGGTGTCCTTGAGTTTCTGCTTGAGCAGCGGATCTTCCACCAGTTTGGCGACGTTCTTCATCGCCTTGATCAGGTCGCCTTCGGTGTAGGGCTTGGGTGGCTGCGTCCACAGGTCCTTGAGCTTCACGTCCGCCACGGCGCATTCGGCACCTTGGGTCAGCGTCGGTAGCGTTTGCGGCGCGGGGGCTTCTCGGCCCTTGGCCGGGGCCAGTGCTTCGGGCAACGCGCGTTTCCAGCCCGGCTCGATGATCTGCTTGCCAACCGCGCGCAAGGCTTCCCCGGCGCAATCGAAATCGGCCTGGGTGCGGTCGTATTCGTGATTGGGCAGGAACTGCGCCAGATACCGTGCGCGAATCAGCGTGTAGACCGCGCGGTGCTTGCCGGTCAGGCGCTCCATGTTTTTCGCAGCAGCGGTCGGGATGATGCCGTGGTGGGCGCTGACCTTGGCGTCGTTCCAGGCGCGAGAGCGGCGCTGTGGCTCCAGATGCTCACGCAGCGCTTCGAGGCTAGGGTCGGCCTGACGCAACGCCGCGAGAATCCCCGGCGCCTCGCTGTGCTGGCTCAGGGGCAGGTAGCCGCAATCGCTGCGCGGGTAGGTGATGACTTTGTAGGTTTCGTAAAGCGCCTGGGCGATGTCGAGGGTTTCCTGGGCACCGAGGCCGAGCTTCTTCGAGCAGACTTCCTGCAAGGTGCCCAGATCGAAGGGCAGGGGGGCCACTTCGCGCATGCGCTCGGTGCGCAGCTTGATCACCCGGGCGCTGGCAGCGCTGCTTATTGCGGCGGCCGCTTGCTGGGCGAGGGCCTGATTGAGGCAGCGGTCCTGATCGTCACAGGCATCGTTCGGCGCACGCCATTGCGCCGTGAACGGCATGCCGTTGTGCAGCAGTTGCACATCGATGGCCCAGTACGCCACCGGCACGAAATCGGCGATGCTGCGGTCGCGATCCACCACCAGTCGCAAGGTCGGCGTCTGCACCCGGCCCACCGGCAACACGCCTTGATAGCCCGATTGCCGGCCGAGCAGGGTGAACAGGCGACTCATGTTCATCCCGATCAGCCAGTCCGCCCGCGAGCGCCCCAATGCCGAGTGGTAAAGGCTGAAGGTTTCGGCGCCCGGCTTGAGCGCCGCCAACGCCTTGCGAATCGACGCTTCGTCCAGCGCCGACAGCCACAAGCGGCGGATCGGACCGCGATAGCGGCAATGCTCGACCAGCTCACGGGCGATCATCTCGCCCTCACGATCAGCGTCGGTGGCGATGATCAGTTCGCTGGCCTCGCCGAGCAGGCGCTTGACCGCCTTGTACTGGCTGGCGGTACGCGGTTTGACGGTCATTTTCCATTTGTCCGGGATGATCGGCAGGTCGGCCAGCACCCAGCGCTTGTATCTGGCGTCATAGGCGTCCGGCGGGGCGGTTTCCAGCAAGTGGCCGATGCACCAGGTCACCGTGACATCCGTTCCCAGCCAGCAGCCGTCGCCCCGACGCTTGGCGCCGAGCACGGCCGCAATATCCTTGGCCTGGGAGGGTTTTTCACAGAGGTACAGCCGCATAACCACCGTCGTCGATCATTGCCCGAAGAGGCGCACAGGATGGCCTGAGTCGGGCGTTCGGGCAACTTTTATCTGTATGGATATACAGATAAAAGGATTGCCGGTCATGACAGCGTGCGTCGGGGCAATCCGGGACGCTATCGAGAAATTGATTAGCGCCTCCGTTGGCGGCTGTGGCAGGTTCAATCTGCCTAACGGGGCGAGTGACAGGACGATCTCGCCAGAAGATCGCCGCTTTTCTGTCTGACACTGACTCTTCAGAAACAAGGACGTACACCATGTCTCAACCTTCCTCCCAGGCCAGCAGCGCCTTCACCGCCGTCGACACCTTCAGCCACCTGTACGATCGCGGCACCGGGACCGTCAACGGCAAGCCGTCGTTCACCGCCGACCAGGCCGCCGACGAAATCCTGCGCAAGGGCATGTCGTGGCAGGACAAGAATGCCGACGGCAAGATTGATCTGACCTACACCTTCCTGACCGACAAACCGTCGAACTACAACCCGAAACTCGGCAACTTCAGCGAGTTCAGCGCCCAGCAGAAGGCCCAGGCCGTGCTGGCGATGCAATCGTGGTCGGACGTGGCCATCGTGACCTTCACCGAGGGCAAGGGTGGCGACGGCCACATGACCTTCGGCAACTACGACGTCAGCACCGGCGGCGCGGCGTTCGCCTACCTGCCGCAGGGCAGCAGCTACGACGGTCAATCGTGGTACCTGATCAACGATCAGTACCAGGTCAACAAGACTCCGGGCACCAACAACTACGGGCGCCAGACCCTGACCCACGAAATCGGCCACACCCTGGGCCTGTCGCACCCGGGCGCCTACAACGCCGGCAACGGCAACCCGACCTACGGTGACGCCAAATACGCTGAAGACACCCGTGGCTACAGCCTGATGAGCTACTGGAGCGAGGCCAACACCGACCAGAACTTCAGCAAGGACGGCAGCGGCGCCTACGCCTCGGCACCGTTGATGGATGACATCGTCGCAGTACAGAAACTCTACGGCGCCAACTTCGAAACCCGTGCCGACAACACCGTGTACGGCTTCAACTCCAACGCCGATCGCGACTTCTACAGCGCCACGTCGAACACCTCGAAAGTAGTGTTCTCGGTGTGGGACGGCGGCGGCAACGACACCCTGGATTTCTCCGGCTTCAGCCAGAACCAGAAGATCAACCTCAACGAAGGTTCGTTCTCCGACGTCGGCGGTCTGGTGGGCAACGTGTCCATCGCCCACGGCGTGACCGTGGAAAACGCCATTGGCGGTTCGGGCAATGACCTGCTGATCGGCAACGCGGCGGCCAACGACCTGATCGGCGGTGCCGGCAACGACATCATTTACGGCGGTGGCGGCGGTGATTCGCTGTGGGGTGGTGAAGGCGCAGACACCTTCGTGTTCGGCGCGGCCAGCGACTCGACCATGACTGCGCCGGACTGGATCATGGATTTCACCAGCGGCCTGGACAAGATCGACCTGTCGGGCATCGCCGGGTTCGCCACCGGCGCAGCCACGCTGAACTTCGTCAGCGGCTTCACCGGGCACGCGGGCGATGCGATCCTTACGTACTTCGAACAGACCAACCAGACCAGCCTGATGATTGACCTTACAGGCCAGGGTTCGGTGGACTTCGCCGTGGGTGTGGTGGGGCAGGCCGTGGCGACCGATATCGTCGCCTGATCTGAAAACGGAAAATCTGAAACGAAAAAACCGCAGTCCTTCGCAGGCTGCGGTTTTTTTGTTCTTGGACATCGCTCTACGACAGTGAAATCCGTTACTGCTCGGTCTCGAGGATCGACGTGGCGTGGGTATTACGTACTCTGGCAAACCACCAGAGAGCCGCCACGCCCAGCAGCGTCGCCAGCACGGCCAGAATCAGAATCACACGTTGCGTCCCCAATGGCGCGGCGAGCAGTGCGACCAGCAGACCGGCCAGCGGTTGCGACAAGTTGTTGAGCAGGGTGATCACGCCCACGGTCTTGCCGAAGTCCTGCCGGGGAATGACTCGCTGGCGAATGCTGCGCATGTAAACGTTGAACATCTTGTCGAAACCGACGATCAGCAGGAAACCCAGCACATAACCCGCCAGGTTCGGGCTCAGGGCGCTGATGAATGCGCCGGCGGCGAGCATCGAACAGGCAACGCCACCCAGTACGCGCAACGGCAATACCACCCGGGCGAGGAAAAACAGAATCACGATGGTGGTCACCGCGCCAGCCGCTTGCAGCACGGCGTAGTCGTCCTTGCCGGCGCTGTATTGACCGAGCACCATGGCCGCCGAGGTGGTCAGGGTGACCCCGACAATCAGGTTGACCCCCACAGCCAGTGTGATGATCTTTTTCAGCTCCGCCTGTTCGCGGATATGCCTGAAAGCGATGCGCAGAGGCTGCAGCCAGATGTCCTGATGCTGCTCGAACACCTCCAGAGTGATACGGCTGAAACGTTGCCACACCAGCATGCTGAGGTCGGCCAGCAGGAACAGTCCGGCCACCCACAGCACCACCCAGTGCCAAGCCGAAAACTCCAGCAGCAATGCCGCCACCAAGGGTCCCAGAACCAGTCCGGTCTGGTCGGCTATCTGCGAGTAGGAAAGGGTTTTGGTGTAGCTGTAGTGCTGGAAAATATGCGGCATCAGCACTTCGCGGGCCATGATGCCCTGAGTAGTCAGCACGCCGCACAGCGCTGACAGCACCACCAGCCATGCGATACCGCCGAAGACGGCATAAAGCCCTACTGCCAGCACGCAGAGCAGCGCCCGGTAGACCTGACTGATGTGCAGGATTCTGATGGGCGAGAACTTGTCGCACAGGGCCCCGCACAACGGAAACGCGAGAAAACGCGGCAGCGACTCGACGAAGAATGCAAGCCCCGCCCAGGACGCGCTGTTGGTGGTCTGGAATACCACCAACGGCACGATGAACAACAGGATCTGGTCCGCCAGCCGCGACAGGAACAGCGAGATGAAAAAAGCCAGGTAATCCTTGCGCATGATGACTCCTGTCGGTGGGCGTTTTGGGCGTGATATGAAACCAGAATCCGCCGCCTCCGCAAGCGGCGGTCATATCTGATCGGAGAAAAACCGTTCGGCTGCGAACCCGACGAGATTCCCCCGCATGGGTTATACCTGAACCGGTGCCTTCGCCGCAGTCAGGAGAAACCGATGAAAACTTCCGGTCCCAGTCCCGTTATCACCATCGCCGAGCAGCCAGGCTGCCTCCTTGTGAAATTCCACGGCATACAGGTAGCTGCGTCTGCCCGAGCGCTGGTGCTGCTCGAAGCCAATTACCCGCCGGTCTACTACATCCCGCGCGAAGACATCGACGAGAAGTACTTCGCCCGCACCGATCACACCACTTACTGCCCGTACAAGGGCGATGCCAACTATTTCAGTCTGCAAGTGCCGGGGCATGAAGGGGCGAATGCGGTGTGGACGTACGAAAATCCGAAGATTTCGGTGAGCCAGATCAAGGACTATGTGGCGTTTTATCCCGATCAGGTGAAGTTTGAGTTGCTGGAAGCGGAGGTCTGAGATTTCGCAGCGTGGCGAGGGCATTGCGCCCCCGCCACACGTCTATCAATCAGTTCTTGTCCAGATCGATATTCTTCGTCTCACGCAGACAGATCATCCCCACCACCAGGCTCACCCCGGTAATCAGCACCGGGTACCACAGCCCGTAGAAGATATCCCCGGTGTACACCACCAGCGCAAACGACACGGTCGGCAGGAAACCGCCGAACCAGCCGTTACCGATGTGGTACGGCAGGGACATCGAGGTGTAGCGGATGCGGGTCGGGAACAGTTCGACCATCAGCGCCGCGAGCGGGCCGTAGCACATGGCCGAGATGATGATCAGGCCGACGATCAGGGCCACGATCATCGGTTTGTTGATCTGCTGCATGTCAGCCTGTTGCGGATAACCGGCGAGGGTGATGGCGCCGCGTAAGGCTGCTTCGTCGAAGCCGTCGAGTTTCACATCTCCGACGCTCACTTGCACCGTGCTGCCCGCTGGGGCGGCGACGCTGGAGTAGGGCAGGCCTTGCTTGACCAGGAAGGTCTTGACCTTGTCGCACGGGCTGTCGAATTTGGCCTTGCCCACCGGATCGAACTGGAAGGTGCAGGTCGCCGGGTCAGCCACCACGGTGATCGGTGCCTGACGGCTGGCGTGGTCGATGGCCGGGTTGGCGTAGTGGGCCAGGGATTTGAAGATCGGGAAGTACAGCGCGGTGGCCAGCAGCAGGCCGAGCATCAGCACCGGTTTGCGCCCTACCTTGTCCGATAGCCAGCCGAAAATGATGAAGAACGGCGCGCCGATCACCACGCTGATGATCAACAGACTGTTGGCCACCGCCGGGTCCATTTTCAGGAACTGGGTGAGGAAGAACAGCACGTAGAACTGCGCCGCATAAAAGGTCACCGCCTGGCCGGCGTTGATGCTGAACAGTGCGATCAGCACGACCTTGAGGTTTTCCCATTTACCAAAGGATTCGCGGATCGGCGCCTTGCTGGCCTTGCCTTCCTCTTTCATTTTCAGATAGGCCGGCGACTCGTGCAGGCTCAGGCGAATCCAGGTGGAAATGCCCAGCAGCACGATCGACAGCAGGAACGGAATGCGCCAGCCCCAGACTTCGAACTGATCGCCGGTGAAGTAGCGGCAACCGAGCACCACCAGCAGCGACAGCAGCAGACCGAGGGTGGCAGTGGATTGAATCCAGCTTGTGTGGAAACCGCGTTTGCCGATCGGCGCGTGCTCCGCCACGTAAGTTGCGGCGCCGCCATATTCGCCGCCAAGGGCCAGGCCCTGCAGCATGCGCAACACAACAAGAATGATCGGCGCGGCGATGCCGATGCTGGCGTAGGTCGGCAGCAGGCCCACCGCGAAGGTCGCTACGCCCATCAGGATGATGGTCGCGAGGAAGGTGTATTTGCGCCCGATCATGTCCCCCAACCGACCGAACACCAGCGCCCCGAACGGCCGCACGATGAAGCCTGCGGCAAACGCCATCAGCGCGAAGATGAACGCCGTGGTGTCGTTGACCCCAGCGAAGAACTGCTTGCTGATGACCGCCGCCAGGGCGCCGTAGAGAAAAAAGTCATACCACTCGAACACCGTCCCCAGGGACGAGGCGAATATGACCTTTCGGGTATCGGGGCTGGCGTCCGTGCTGCGCACGGCGTCCAGCGGTTGAGCGTGTTCTGACATATCGGTATCCCTCACAGTGATTGTTTTTGTTGTTTCCACTGTCGGCGCCGACCTTGTGGGCGTGCGCCGCTGTTCCTTTGGTCAAGAGAGTGCGGTCAGTGCTTTTTCTTCGGCGGGAAAACTCCGGGCGGTTGGGTTGAGAATCAGCTGTGCCGCTTTTTCAGCAATCATCAGCGTAGGCGAACAGGTGTTGCCCGAGGTAATGCGCGGCATGATCGACGCATCGGCAATCCGCAGACCGGGCACGCCGTGCACGCGCAACTGCGCATCGACCACCGCGTCCGCGTCGTTGCCCATGCGACAGGTGCCGACCGGGTGGAAAATCGTCGTGCCGATCTTCGCCGCCGCTTCGTGCAGTTGTTCTTCGGTCTGCAGGCTGGCGCCGGGCAGGTATTCCACCGGATTGAAGGCTTGCAGGGCCGGGGCGCTGACGATGCGCCGGGTCAGGCGAATCGCGTCGGCGGCCACGCGCAGGTCTTCGGGATGGCTGAGGTAATTGGGTTGAATCAGCGGGGCTTCTTGCGGATCGGCGGAACGGATCTCTATTCGGCCCCGGCTCTGCGGCCGCAAATCACACACCGACGCGGTGAACGCAGGGAAGCTGTGCAGCGGTTCGCCAAAACGCTCCAGCGACAGCGGCTGCACGTGATATTCGAGGTTGGCCGAGGTCTGTTCCGGCCCGGATCGGGCAAACGCGCCCAGCTGACTCGGCGCCATCGACAAAGGCCCGCTGCGGTCATACAGATAGCGCAGGCCCATGCCCATCTTGCCCCACACGCTGCCAGCGATCTGGTTGAGGGTGCGGGCGTTTTCCAGTTTGTAGATCAGCCGCAGTTGCAGGTGATCCTGCAGATTGCCGCCGACGCCCGGCAGCTCATGCACCACGCCGATCCCGAGCTTTTCGAGCAGCGGACGCGGGCCGATTCCGGAGCGTTGCAGAATGCTCGGCGAGCCCACGGAGCCGGCGCACAACACGATCTCCTTGCGCGCCTTGAAACTCTTTTGTTGACCTTGCCAACGGGCGCTGACTTTCGAGGCGCGGCCGTCTTCAAACAGAACGCGATCCACTTCGACTTCGGTCAATACCGTGAGATTGGCCCGATCGCGAATCGGCTTCAGAAACGCCTTCGCCGCATTCCAGCGCACCCCGGCCTTCTGATTGACCTGAAAGTAGCCGCAACCCTCGTTGTCGCCCTGGTTGAAGTCATCGATGCTGGCGATGCCGCTCTGTTCCGCAGCGCTGCGGAACGCATCGAGAATCTGCCACGACAGGCGCTGGCGTTCGACCCTCCATTCACCCTTGTCGCCATGGAATTCCGCTGCGCCAGCAAAGTGGTTTTCGCTCTGTTTGAACAGCGGCAGCACATCGTTCCAGGCCCAGCCCGGATTGCCCTCGGCGGCCCAGCCGTCATAGTCGTTGGCCTGGCCACGCATGTAGATCATGCCGTTGATTGACGAACAGCCGCCCAGCACCTTGCCGCGCGGATAACTCAGCGCGCGGCCGTTGAGGCCCGGTTGTTCTTCGGTCTTGAAGCACCAGTCGGTGCGCGGGTTGCCGATGCAGAACAGGTAACCCACGGGGATGTGAATCCACGGGTAGTTGTCGCGCCCGCCGGCTTCCAGCAGCAGCACGCGCTGCTGCGGATCCGCCGACAGCCGATTGGCCAGCAAACACCCAGCCGGTCCGGCGCCGACCACGATGTAATCGAATTCATCGAGGGAAGTCTGCATTCCCTGACCTCGCTTATTGTTTTTGTTATCGGTCATCCTAGTTGTTAGCTTTCGTCAAAAGAATGTTAGTTTTTGCGCAGCCGCTGTGCGTTTTCAAACAGCGCTCCCTGACGATAGCCGACAAGGACAAGCCATGTTCGACTGGAACGACCTGCGGTTCTTTCTCGAGTTGCAGCGCAGCGGCCGCTTGCTCACTGCCGCCCGCCGCCTGAACACCACCCACGCCACCGTGGCCCGGCATATCGAGGCCATCGAAAAAAGCCTCGGCACCGCGCTCTTCGTCCAGCACGCCCAAGGCTACGAAATGACCCCGGCGGGGGAGGCGCTGCTCAAACACGCCGAAGCGATGGAAAACGTCGCGCTGCTCGCCCAGGAAGAAATCACCCAGTCCACCGCACCGCTGGGCAAGATTCGCGTCGGCGTCACGGAAGGGCTGGGCATCATGTTTTTGGCCAGCCGCATGATCGGGTTGTTCGAACGCTATCCGGGGCTGGAAGTGGAACTGGTGGCGGTGCCGCGTTTCGTCAGCATCCTCAACCGCGAGGCGGAAATCAGCATTCACCTGGAACGGCCGGCAGCTGACATGCTGGTCACCCGCAAACTCACCGATTACCGGCTCGCGCTCTATGCCAGCCGCGCCTATCTCGACAATGCGCCGCCGCTGCGCAGCCGCGAAGATCTCGGACGACACGCGTGGATCGGCTACGTCGATGATCTGCTGTTCAGTCAGGAACTGATGTTTCTCAACAGCTTCTGTCGCAACCCGCGTGTTGTGTTTCACAGCACCAGCGTGATCGCGCAGCAGCAGGCGGCGCGCTCAGGTCTCGGCATTGCAGTTCTTCCTTGTTACATGGCCGCGTCGGACCCGGATCTGGTGCCGCTGTTGCCCGATGAGAGCATCGAGCGCAGCTACTGGATCAGTACGCGGCGCGAGTTGCACAAGTCGGTGCGGTTGCGGGTGGTCTGGGATTACGTGGTGGGGTTGTGCGAAGGCGAGCGCGAGTTGTTGATGGGCCAGTAAAGAAGCTGTTTCATGCAACTAAAACGCTTGGCAAAAGGTCATTCGATTTGCGGAGGTTGAGTCATCTCGCAGAACCTCGACAACGAAGACGTTACCCGTGGCCACTCACCTCGATCGCCGCAATAACCTGTCCCTCGACAGCCTGAATTTCTTCCTCGCCGATGTGCGTGACGGGCTCGGTCCTTATCTGGCGATTTACCTGCTGGCGGTTCACCACTGGGAGCCGGCGAGCATTGGTCTGGTGATGACGATTGCCGGGATCGCCGCGCTCATCACGCAGACCCCGGCAGGCGCACTGGTCGACAGCACTCGCTTCAAACGGTCGCTGATTGCGATTGCCGCGCTGGTGGTCACCGCAAGCTGTCTACTGCTGCCGTTTGTGGCGTCGTTCAGCCTGGTGGCGGTGACGCAAGCCATCAGTGCCGTCGCCGCTTCGATCTTCGCGCCAGCCATTTGCGCGATCACCCTTGGCATTACCGGGCCTCGTGCCTTCACGCGAAGAACCGGGCGCAACGAAACTTTCAATCACGCCGGCAACGCCTGCGCCGCGTTGTTGGCCGGTTTGTCCGCGTACCTGTTCGGCCCGGTCGCGGTGTTTTATTTGATGGCGGTCATGGCGCTGGCCAGTGTGATTGCCGTTTCCTTTGTGTCGGCAGACGCGATTGACCACGATCTCGCCCGAGGCCTGAATCCCAGCGAAACGGGGCAGGGCAAGCAGCCTTCGGGGCTTTCCGTGTTGCTCACCAACCGACCGTTGCTGATGTTTGCGATTTGCTGCGCGCTGTTTCATCTGGCGAACGCGGCGATGTTGCCGCTGGTGAGTCAGAAACTGGCGCAGGCCAATCTGCAGATGGCCACGCCGCTCACGTCTGCCTGCATCGTCGCGGCGCAACTGGTGATGGTGCCGGTCGCGCTGCTGGTGGGAGCGAAAGCGGATCTGTGGGGACGCAAGCCATTGCTGCTGGCGGGGTTTCTGATTTTGCCGTTGCGTGGCGTGTTGTATGTGCTGTCGAACGATCCGTGGTGGCTGGTTTCGGTGCAGTTGCTCGATGGCATCGGCGCGGGGATTTTCGGCGCGCTGTTTCCGGTGGTGGTGAAAGATCTGACGCTGGGCACCGGGCATTTCAATGTCAGCCTTGGGGCGATTTCGACGGTGTTCGGTTTGGGTGCGGCGTTGAGCAATAGCCTGGCGGGGATTGTGGTTCAGGAGGCGGGATACAGCGCTGCGTTCCTCACCTTGGCGGGGGTGGCGATGGCGGCGCTGGTGCTGCTTTGGGTGGCGGTGCCGGAGACGGTGTCGCGCCCCGATGCCGACTCAATCACCCTGCAAGGCAGGGCGCCGCCGATGGTTGCGCCTTGACTCAAACGGTCTCAAGACCTGTTCAACCGGCGGGAATCGACAGCGTCGCCCGCAGGCCTCCCTCGACCCGGTTTTCCAGTGTGATCCGCCCACCCAGACGCGTTGCGATGGTATTGACGATGGTCAGCCCCAGGCCCGCGCCCTCGGGATTGCCCCGGCTGTAGAACCGTTCGAACAGTCGTGCCCGGTCCGCTTCATCGATACCCGGCCCCTGATCTTCAACGCTCAAATGGTAAAACCCGTCGGCCCGGGTCAATTGCACGCTGATCACGCCTTGCTCCGGGGAGAAGTTGGCGGCGTTGGTGATGAGGTTGTTCAGGGCAATGTCGATGGTGGCAGCATCGGCGAACGCTGGAAAAGGTTGTTCGCTGACGTCGAAGGCCAGTTCCAGATGCTTGCTCAGCAACCATGGCGTGAGCTGCACCAGACTGTTGCGCACGGTGTCGCCAAGGTCGATGCGTTGGTTGGCAGGCGCACTGGCCTTGGGTTCGAGGCGGGCCATGGTCAGCAACTGATTGACCAGTCGGCTGGTTCGATCCACGCCGGCAATCAGAAACTCGAGTGACTCGCGACGTTCCTGCTCGGTGCCGGATTCCAGCAGGTTTTGCGCGTGTACCCGCAGAACCGCCAGCGGCGTGCGCATTTCGTGGGCGGCGTCGGCGATGAACCGGCGTTCCCGACCGAGCACTTCCTGGATCTGCGCAAGCATGCGGTTGAGCGCGGCCTGCATCGGTTCCAGTTCGCTGGGAAGCGGCGTCAGTTGCAGCGGTTCTAGGGAGCCGCTGTGCCTGGCGCGTAGCGTCGCCGCCATATTGGCCAGGGGCTTGAGCCCCCAGCCGATGGCCAGCCAGATCATCGCCGCAAGAATCAGGCTGCCGATCACGTTCGGCCACAGGGTATGGCGGACGATCCGGTCAACCAGATCCGCTCGCACGTCACCGCGTTCACCCACCCAGATGCGCAAACCGTTCTGTCGGTCTTCCAGGACAAACGCCCGCCAGTGGCGCTTGTTCAAATCCACCACATCACTGAAGCCTGGCTGGATCGGCGGCGTGCTGAAGGAGGGCGCGCTGGCGGTATGCACCAGGACCTCGCCCTTGGCATTCCAGACCTGAAAGGCGAGCTTTCTCTCGTAGGGATGGCCGTCACCCTTGGGCACGGCTTCAGCCAGGGCCGAGTTGAACGCCCGATAAAGATCCGCGTGCTCCTGCCCCGGCAACGGCATGCGCATCACGCCTTGCAGCAACCGTGCGTTCTGCGCCAGTTGCGCGTCGTAGACTTCGGCGATTTCGTGGTTGCTGTCGTGCAGATTGAACAGGCTGAGCACGGTCAGACCGGCGAGCATCAGGCCGATGATCAGGGTCAGGGTGCGGCGCCGGATCGAGGTCATCGGCGCTCCTCCACCAGATAACCCACGCCACGGATGGTGCGGATCAGGTCGGTGGAGAATTTCTTGCGCAGGTGATGAATATGCACTTCGAGAGTGTTGCTTTCGGCTTCTTCGTTCCAGCCGTAAAGCAGTTGTGTGAGGTGGTCGCGGGTCATGACCCGACCCGGCGGCGAGAGCAGTTCGTGCAACAACTGATATTCCTTGGGCGTGAGCACCACCGGCTGCCCCAGGTAGCTGACTTGCTGGGTGCCGGGGTTGAGGCTGATGCCGGCATGTTCGATCAGCATCTGCGCGCGTCCGGCACTGCGTCGCAGCAGGGCGCGCAGGCGGGCCTTGAGCTCGGCCAGGTCGAAGGGTTTGATCAGATAGTCGTCGGCGCCGGCATCCAGCCCCGCGATGCGGTCTTCGGTGGCATCGCGGGCGGTGAGGATCAGCACCGGCAGGTTCGAACCGCTGCCACGCAGACGACGTAATACTTCAAGTCCGTCCATGCGTGGCAGGCCGAGATCAAGCACCGCCAGATCAAAGGTTTCGCAGAGCAGGGCGTGCAGGGCGCTGCTGCCGTCCTTGAGCCAGTCGACGGTGTAACCCTCGCGCCCCAGCGCCTGATGAATGCCCTCGCCGAGGGCCACGTCATCCTCGATCAGTAATAAACGCACACGGACTCCTGTCAGTCGAGTTTCTTGTTCACGTCCACCAGCAACGCGGCGATTTCTTTGCGGCGCCCGGCGTCGGCACTTTCCCGGCCTGGGCGTGGAGCGGCTTGCAGGGCCTTGAGCAGCGCTGCTTTGGCTTCAGCATAGCGTTTTTGACGGTAAAGGTGATCGCCCCAGAAGTACAGACTGTCGATTCCCTCGGGGTTGAGTTGCAGGGCTTGTTTGAGCAGTTGTTCAGCCTTGTCGCTGTCGCCGAACCCGATCGGCCAGCCCGGTACCCGGTCGTACAGCGCGGCAAGGCTGGTGTAGGCCGAACCTTGCAATGCCTTGGGGTCGAGGGTCAGGGATTTTTCCAGATCGGCCTTGGCGTCCTTGGCTTTGCCCAGGGCCCCGAGCCCGCCCTCGGCACCGGCCCAACTGCTGGTGACGATGCCTTTCCAGATCCAGGCCTCGGCGACGGCCGGACGTTCGGTGGCGAAGTGCGTTGCCTGGACGGCCAACTGTTCAAATGCAGCGGCGCGCTGTTTTTCCGGTGTTTCGTACTGGATGTGCGCCCAGCTCTGCTGGATGCTGTTGAGGCGTTGTTGATCGGCAGCGTCCAGCGCCCAGACACTTTGACTGAGGGCGCCCAGCAGCACACAGGCGAGAATTTTTTTCATGGTTTCGGCGTCTCGTTTTCAGGTTTTTCACTCAGGCGACGGATCAATGGCAATTGCTTGCGCAGACCGCGATCCACCAGATTGGGCAGCAGGCTGTTGAGGCGTACGAAGAAGCGCTCCGGCCAGCCCAGATAGAGGTCGCGGCGATCACCGGCAATCGCATGGATCACGGCGGCAGCGACGGCTTGCGGATCGTCGACGCTGGATTTGAGTGCGTCGTTCAATGCCTGGGCGGCGGGGCTGTTCATGGCGGTGCGTGTGGCGCGGGGCGCCACGTACAACACACCGACCCGGGTATCCGCCAACTCTCGGCGCAAGGCCTCGGAAAATCCGCGCAAGGCAAACTTGGTGGCGCAATAACTGGCATAACCGGGATAGCCGATCGACCCGTAGGTCGAGCCAACGTTGACCACCATGGCACTGTCGGCCTGCTTGAGCAGCGGCAGCAACAGTTTGGTCAGGCAGATCGGCGCACTGATGTTCACCGCCAGCATGGCGTTGATGTCGCTGTCGTCGAGCTGTTCCAGCATTGCGAAATGATTGACCCCGGCGGCGTTGATCAGCAGGTTGATGCCGCCGATGGCCTCGGCGGCGGCCAGCACCTTGCGGCGGTCGCTGAGGAATGTCAGGTCGGCAGCGACCCAGCACAGGTTCTGTGGGTAAAGGTCAAGCAACGGGCGCAGCGATTCCTGATGCCGCGCGACCGCCAGGACCTGCGCACCGGCAGCGCACAAGGCACGCGTGATCGCCATTCCGATGCCGCCGCTGGCACCGGTCAACACCACACGGGCTTCATGCAGCTGCATGTTGAGCCTCCGCGTCACGGGGCAGGCCGCGGAACATGTCGGTGTAGAGCCGATAGACGACTTTCGAGGCATGGATCACCGCCGCCTGGTCGGCCGGATCTTCCAGCTGATTCATCAGCCGGCGATAGGTTTGCATGTGCTCGATGTCCAGCGAGCCGTGGGAACTGAGGTAGCTGAACGCCGTTTCCGGCAGGGCCAGACGCTCGCGGATACTGCCCGCGGCGTGGGTGGCCAGGGCGATGCTGGTGCCCTCGAGCACGTTGACCATGCCAAACAGACCCACCGGATTGCCTCGGGCGATCAGGTCGTAGAGAAAGCTGACCATCAGCTCGATCGGCAGCGACGGCTGGCCATCACGCACCGCGTTACGGTCACCGCCACAGGCCTCGATGTCGTTGAGCACCCATTGCTCGTGGCCGTATTCGTCCTCGATGTATTCGCACACGGCTTTGCGCAGCCATTCCAGGTGCGTCGGCAGGCGTGCACCACAGGCCATCATCAGAGGTACGGTGTGACGCACGTGGTAGTAGGCCTGGGCGAGAAACGCGCGATAACTTTCAAGGCTGACCTTGCCTTGCAGCGCATCGAGAATGATCGGCAGATTGAACAGCTCGTGGCGTTCCTGGTGCGTGGCTTCTTGCAGGGTGTCGAAAAAACTCATGGTGCGGATTCCTCGGAAAGGGCGGATTCGATAAGCACGGCGCGGTACTGCGCGACGATTGCCTCGCGGCGCGGGCGACCGTTGGCGGTGAGCAGGCCGTTGGCGGCCGTGAAAGGTTGTTTGAGACGTGTCCAGTGATGCACCTGGGCGTAATCGGGCAAGGCCTCGTTGGCAGCGTCGACGGCGGCCGTCAACTGAGCATCGGTGCAGTCCGGACGGTGCGGCCAGAGCAGGGCGTGGTTGTGCGGCAAGGCTTCGCCATACACAAAGGCCTGGGCGATGTGATGGCGCTGGGTCAGTTCGGACTCGACCCATTCCGGGTTGACGTTGCGGCCGAAACTGGTGACGAACTGATGCTTCTTGCGGCCCTTGAGGTAGAGAAAACCTTCCGGGTCGAACTCCCCCAGATCGCCGCTGGGCCACCACTCATCGCTGTACGCTGGTTCGCCAAGGTAGCCGAGCAGGGTCGAGCCTTTGATCAACACCTCACCGTCTTCGGCCAAGCGCACTTCGACGTGAGGCAGGGGGCGACCAACACTACCCGGACGCCGAGCCCCGGGCCGGTTGAGACAAACCACCGAGGCGCACTCGGACAGGCCGTAGCCTTCGTAGACCGGCAGGCCGACCCGTTGCGCGCGGTGCAGCAGATCCTCGGAAACCCGTGCGCCACCGACGGCGGCAAAACGCAGCGATTGCGGATCGAAGGCTTTCTGTTCGGCAGCGCTGACCAGTAATAACAGCAATTGCGGCACCAGAATCAGGCTCTCGGGTGCCCGGCTGGCCAGACAGCCCAGCAAGCGCGGCAGGTCGACGCCGCTGGCGCCCTGGATGCCCAGGGTTTTCTGGCTCGGCACGCTCAGCGTCGCACCGGCGTACAGTGCGGCGTAACAGCCGAGGTTCTCCAGCAGGATCGCCAGTGGCAGCAACGCCACGTGATGTTGAGGGGCTGTGGGTTTGCTGGCCTCTTCCAGCTCCCGAGCGACCCGCAGCAGACTGTCGGCGCTCAGGCACACGCCCTTCGGTGTACCGGTGGTGCCGGAGGTAAACGTCAATTTGGCGGTACCGGCGGGCAGGCGGTTCGGGCCTTCAAAGGCGCGGCACCAGAATTCACCGCGTCGTTCATAACCGGCGGCCAGCAATTCTGGCACCAACTCCGGTTCGGCGATCACTCGCTCGGCCTGGCTTTGCTCTAGGCAATGGGCACGCTGCGCGGGGCTGAAAAAGGGCGGCAGCGTCACGCAGGCCAGACCTTCAAACAACGCCGCCAGATCCCAGAGTATGGCTTCGACGCCGTTGTCCAGCGCCAGGGCGATAACCTTCACCTTTTCATCGCGCAAGCGCTGCTGGCGGTACATCACCTCGGCGTACAGCGTCGTGTAGCTGATTTTCAGCGTGTCGCCCCACAACGCCAGGGCGTTGTCATTGCGCCCTGCATGGCTGCGCAGGGTTTCCTGGAATCGTTGACGTTCAAGCGACATGGCAGGCTCCTTCGACAGAAGTCGGCAATCCCAGCCGACTGAACAGACCGATGTTGCGCAGATGGATGAAACCGGAGCGGATATTGCCCACGTGCACCCAGGGTTTGCTTTCGTAGTAACTGCCCCAGTGGTGACGGTCATCGCCCAGACGCTCCGGGTCAGCGGCGCACAGCGTCACCGGCTTCAGACCCAGGCGATGGAAGCTGTTGACCAGCCCGATATTGCCGGTGAAGGTCACCCATTCCAGACCGCCCATGGCCAACAGATAAGTGATCGCAATGATGCTCAGGCGCGCGCTGCCGGTGTCGTTGGCGGCAAGGTTGCCGACTTCGACAATCGCGCTGCGCTCCACCGGATGGTCTGCCGCCGCGCTGATCAACGGCTCGATCGGTTCATCCAGGTAACGTTCAAGAAAAAGTGGTTCAAGGTGCGCACGACGTACTCCAGCGACCGCGCACAAGTCCCCGGAGTCGTTGTGCACACCAAACAGTTCAGGCATGAAATGGCGGATATCGGCGCCGTGGGCCTTGCGAAAACGTTGTTGAATAAACGCTTCGAACGCCGCCCGTTGAGCGTCGCCGGGTTGGGCGCTCGACAGCTGCATCTGCGGTGTTTCGCCTTGGCCAAAACGCAGGGGCAGGTGGATGTTCCAGTCAGAATCGGGCATGGGCTGAACGCCTCCCTCAATAGGTTTGAGTGGAGTATCCGGACCATTTCTTAACGAAGTCTGAAGGTGAAAAAAGGTTAACGAACGACGGATCTTCAGATTGTCTTAAGACTGTCACGGCAGTGTGACGCCGTCGGTTCGCCCGGCAACCGGATCGAGACAGCCGAACGAGTCGGCCGTCGCTTAAAATAATCACGAGGCAACTATGACCCGCGACATGGCCGCACCCCGTTATGGAAAACTTTCGATCATCTTGCACTGGCTGATGCTGGCGCTTTTCGTGGGCGTGTATGCCTGCGTTGAAATCAAAGGCTTCATGCCCCGAGGCAGCGAAGCGCGAGGCCTGTTAATGGGCCTGCACGGGATGTTCGGCGCGAGCATTTTCGTCCTGGTGTGGGTGCGCCTGTTTGGCCGCCTGACGCCGCGTCCGCCGATCACCCCCAAACCGCCTGCCTGGCAGACGGGCATATCGCACCTGATGCACCTGGCATTGTACGTGCTGATGATCGCCACTCCGGTACTGGCCTGGCTGATGCTCGCGGCCGGCGACAAACCTTTTCCGTATTTCGGCTTTCATGTGCCGGCGCCGGTGGCGGTCGATCCGGACCTGGCCAAGCAGATCAAGTACTGGCACGAGCTGATCGGCAATGCCGGTTACTGGCTGATCGGCCTGCATGCCGCTGCCGGACTGTTCCATCATTACTGGGTCGGCGACGACACCCTGGACCGGATGCTGGGCGGGCGCAATCGCTCCTGAGGACCAAGCCCGCTCAGTCAGCCAGGTGTTCCGGCGACACCACCCATACGCTGCACGGAATCTTGTACAGCAGGTGTTCTACCGTGCTGCCGACCAGCCGGCCTGCGCCGCGATGGCCGACGCGGCCCATGACGATCATGTCGATGTCATACCCGCTCGCGTAGCTGCACAGCACCTTGGCCGGGTTGCCCATGACCATGTGCTGACGCTCGTCCGGAATGCCGTTGCGTTCGGCCAGTTCGCGGAACGCCTCGGCCTGGGCATCGAACAGGGACTTGGCGGAGCTGGAGGAGAAGAACGCCGAGGCATTGTTGAAGCCGAATTCATTGGCGCTGATTGATGACAGATCATGGGCATACAGCACGTCGAGTTCGGCATTGCACAGGCTGGCCAGTTTGGCGGCCTCGCGCAGGATCCGGTCGTTGAAGCCGGCGTACTGCCCGTCACGGTGGAACGGGTCCACGGCGGCCAGGATCTTGCGGGGCAGGGCATGCCCGACATGGCTGACGAAATGCAGCGGCACCGGGCATTCGCGCAGCAGGTGAATATCCAGCGGGGTGAACATCAACCGTGACAGGAGCGATTCCGGCTCCAGCGCCTTGATCAACGCCGCCATGGGCTGTTCTCTGAGGTGAATGAGGATTTCCTGTAAGGGCCGTTCCACCCACACCACTTCCGTGGTGACGGTGACCCCGAGCTTGCGCATCGAATGCGCCCGTTCTTCGAGCCACTGACGATGACGCTCGATATAGCCGATTCGCATCTGTTCCAGTGCTTGCTCGTTGACCATGCTGGCGGTCGCCAGACCTTCCAGATAATCGAAAGCCACGATGTGCAGGGCCGCGCCCGCCGCCTTGGCCAGTGCCGCTGCACGGTCGAAGGCAGGGTTGTTTTCCATCAGGGGTGAGGCGACCAGCATGTAACGCGATTGCTCTGACATGACGACTCTCCTTTGGCAGGACACTTGAACCGATGGTTACAGGCTGCGCCAGGCGCGGGGTGGCCGTTTGATCTTTGTCAAACAACCGATGGTCGGCAGAACGCCGTCAGACGGGTGGTCAATCGAGGTGGATGTCGTCGATTGTTGATCATTATCAAACGCTGGCCAGACCGTGCGGCGCAGGCTGGGTTACGAGTCGAATCCCTCAGGAGAATGCTCATGGCCACCATGAAAGCCGCGATTTTCGTCGAGAACAATCGCATCGTGCTCGACGACAAGCCGATCCCCGAAGTTGGCCCGCAGGACGCTTTGATTCGAATAACCACCACGACTATATGCGGTACGGATGTGCATATCCTGCGCGGCGAATACCCGGTGGCGCAGGGTTTGACGGTCGGTCACGAGCCGGTGGGCTTCATCGAGCGTCTGGGATCACAGGTGCGCGGGTTTGTAGAGGGGCAACGCGTGATTGCCGGCGCCATCACTCCCAGTGGGCAAAGTTATGCTTGCCTGTGTGGCTGTGGTTCTCAGGACGGGCCGGACACTCGTCATGGTTTCCGGGCCATCGGCGGGTGGAAGTTCGGCAACACCATCGATGGCTGCCAGGCCGAATACGTCTTGGTGCCCGATGCCATGGCCAATCTGTGTCCAATACCGGACGGCCTCAGTGATGAACAAGTGCTGATGTGTCCTGACATCATGTCCACCGGTTTTTCCGGTGCCGAACGGGGCGAGGTGAGCATCGGCGACAGCGTCGCCGTATTCGCCCTCGGCCCCATTGGTCTGTGTGCAGTCGCCGGTGCCCGGCTCAAAGGCGCCAGCACGATCATCGGTGTCGATGCGGTGGCCGAACGCATGACGGTAGCGCGTCGATTGGGGACCACGCATGTCGTCAATTTTCGCGAGGGCGATGTGGTCGAGCAGATCATTGCCCTCACCGATGGGCGCGGTGTCGATGTCGCGATCGAGGCACTGGGCACACAAGGTACCTTTGAATCGGCGTTGCGCGTGCTGCGTCCGGGCGGCCGCTTGTCGAGCCTGGGTGTTTACTCGAGCAACCTGCACATACCCCTCGACGCCTTTGCGGCCGGGTTGGGCGATTACAGCATCGTCACCACCCTGTGCCCCGGCGGGAAAGAGCGTATGCGGCGTTTGATGGCGGTCGTGCAGAGCGGCATGGTTGACCTGTCACCGCTGGTGACTCACCGATTCAAACTGGATGACATCGAAGCAGCCTATGACTTGTTTGCGCACCAGCGTGACGGGGTGATGAAAGTGGCGATTACACCGTGAAGGTGCAGGTCCTGCCGCTCACGGGACGAGCACGATCGCGCCGTTGAATTGCCCGGCGCGCAATCGCTCCAGTGCATGATTGGCTTCTTCGAGCGCAAACAGGGTGGTGTCGCAGTGCACCGGGGCGTGCTGCAGCTCCGCGAAAAAAGCCGTGCCATCTTCGCGGGTCAGGTTGGCCACCGAGCGGACGCTGCGCTCGCCCCACAGCAGCCGGTAGGGGAAGGCCGGAATGTCACTCATGTGAATTCCGGCGCAGACCACGCCCCCCCTTTGGCCGTGACAGCCAGCGCCAACGGCACCAGGGCCCCGACCGGGGCGAAGATCAGACTGGCATCGAGCAGGTGTGGCGGTGGCTGATCCGAAGGCCCGGCCCATTCGGCGCCCAGCGATCGGGCGTAGCGCTGGCCTTCGCTGTCATCCGGTCGTGTAAAGGCATACACCTTCTGTTTGCGTGCGCGTGCGACCTGAATCGCCAGATGCGCCGCAGCCCCGAAACCGTAAAGCCCCAAATGGCGCGCCTCCCTGGCCATTTGCAATGCGCGAAAACCGATCAGCCCTGCGCACAGCAGCGGCGCAGCCTGGGTATCGGAAAGGGTTTCAGGAATGACCAGGCAGAAACGGGCGTCGGCCACGAGGTACTCGGCATAACCACCGTCGAGATGGCAACCGGTGAACTGGGCCTTGTCGCAAAGGTTTTCCCGGCCCGTGCGGCAAAACGAACACTGACCGCAGGTTCGGCCCAGCCAGGGAACGCCGACCCTTCGGCCGACCCATTCGGGCCCGACATCGCTACCGACGGCCGAGACGGCGCCGACCACCTCATGCCCCGGCACCCGTGGCAACCGTGCCTGAGGCAACTCACCGTCGACCAGATGCAGATCGGTACGGCACACCCCGCAGGCCAAAACCTTGATCAACAACTGGTGTGAGCCGGGCGTGGGAATGGGCCGCTCTTCAAGTATCAAAGGCTGGCCGGGGCGGTGCAGAACCATGGCGCGCATGACGTCACTCCCGTCGGCAGGGTCACCGCAGGTGACGATGGCAGCCGACGATCAACTGCTTGAGCCCATCCATGTTCTGAATGGTGACGTCGCGGCCGGTGATTTCCACCAGCCCCATGTCGCGCAGGTGGGCGATGCCGCGACAGATGGTTTCGAGGCGCAGGCCCAGGTAAGAGCCGATCTCCTCCCGACGCATCTTCAACACAAAGCAGCGCGACGAATAACCACGAGAGTTCAAGCGTTGCGACATGTTCAACAGGAACGCTGCCAAGCGTTCATCCGAGCTCATGTTGCCCAGCATCATCAGCATGTCGTGATCGCGAACGATCTCCCGGCTGAGGACCTTGTTCAGGTTGTGCTGCAGTGATGGCAGCTCCCTGGCCAGTTTTTCCAGATGACCGAAATGGATGGGGCAGACTTCGCTGTCTTCCAGCGCGACTGCATCGCAGGTGTGCAGATCCGAACTGATGGCGTCCAGACCGAGCATTTCACCGGCAATCTGGAACCCGGTGACTTGCTCGCGACCGTCGATCGACAGCACGCTGGTCTTGAACGAGCCCAGCCGCACGGCATAAAGCGAGCGCAAGGGGTCGCCGGCACGGTAGAGCGCCACACCTTTTTTGACCTTCGATCTCTGCACGATCAGCGTGTCCAGACGCTCGATTTCCCCACCGGTCAAGCCGAGCGGCAGACAGAGCTCCAGCACGCTGCAACTGGAGCATGCGGTTTTGAGATGCTGGTCGTGGTACGCGCGAGTTTCTGCCACCAGGAAACCCTCCCCGTCACCTGTTGAGCATAGTTCTCAAGGCGCCTTGGACACGCAAAAAGTGTCGTGAGCCCAGCTGAAACGACGAACGGAGCCGTTGCTGTCGAATATCCAGGCGTATTGGAAATGAGTCATGCATCACTGCTGTGACGCAACGCCGACTCAATTGATAAAAATCAGTACTGCGCACGAACGCCGCCAGATACTTGAACGACAGCATTGCCTGTTGTGACCACGCTGGGGGACGTCATGCATCAAGCCTTTGTGCGTGCTTCGACGCCCGGGTTCCGGCACAGGAAATGAAGTTTGCAATCTTCCAGATACACGTTTCGGGGAGAGGCACGTGATGCTCAAACTCAAACGCATTCTATTGATAGCCCCGGGTGAAATGATCCTGACCCCGGCCTTTGAACGCGCCTATGCGCTGGGTGGTGCGAGCGGAGCGCTGTTGCACATCGTCGCGTTCGATTATATCCCGGTGCTGGCAGCGGCCGGGCTGTTTGCACCGGAAGCAATGGCCCAGGCGCGGGAAGGGTATCTGCAAGTGCATCGGCACTGGCTGGAGCAGCAGGCCCGCTTCAAACGATGCATTGGCTTGAACGTTACTACTGAAGTGGTCTGGGCCAGATCGAACCTGGCGCACGTGCTTGAGTACGTGAATGACTTTCATCCGGACCTGGTCATCAAGGATACCCATTACGTCCCGGCACTCGACCGCGCCTTTCATCGCCCGCTGGACTGGCACTTGCTGCGCGAATGTCCGGCACACCTGCACCTGGTGACCCACGCCGGGCATGCCAGGCCAATGAAAATTCTTGCGGCGGTCGATCTGTCGCATCTGGAAGAACTGACGCAAGGGTTGAACGACCGGATACTCGACCTCGCTTCCACACTGGCGGCCGGCTGCGACGCGACGCTGCACCTGCTCAATGTCGGTTGCTGGGCGGTTATGGGTGATGGGGCCGCAAGTGTGCCGACAGGCAGCCTGGACGGCAGTCTGAAAGAGGCAATCGAAGACGCCCAGCAAGAAGCTTTCGAAGCACTGGCTGAACGCTATGGCATCCAGAGTTCATGCAGACACTTGCTGACCGGCATCCCGCAAAGGGTCATCGGCCTGTTTGCCCGGCAGCACGCTTTTGACATGGTGGTGCTGGGGACGCTGTATCCCGACGGCAAACACCGGTTCATCGGCAGTACCGTCGAGAGCGTGTTGAACCAGGCTCCTTGCAGTCTGATGATCGTCAAACCGCCGCAACCCTCTGATTGAAAGTCAGCGCTGTCAGGCCTGCAGTTGATAAAAATCAACGGCTCCCGCGCCAAAGGAGCACTCAATAGTGCTCCTCCGAGCGTTCAAGGAAACGGCCATGCGAATCACATTTCTGGGTGCTGCGGGCACGGTGACGGGCAGCAAATATTTGCTGGAACATCATGATCAACATGTACTGATCGATTGCGGCCTGTTCCAGGGCTACAAGCAACTGCGATTGCACAACCGCGACCCGTTCCCGCTCCCTCTCGGCGGTCTTGACGCGATTGTACTGACCCATGCCCATCTTGATCACAGCGGCTATCTGCCGGTACTGGTACGCAATGGTTATCGCGGCCCGGTCTACGCCACGCCAGCGACCTGTGAACTGGTAAAGATCCTGTTGCTGGACAGTGGCCGATTGCAGGAAGAAGAGGCTGAGTTCGCCAATCGGCATGGCTTCTCGAAGCATAACCCGGCGCAGCCGCTTTACACCGAGCAAGATGCGGCACAAGCATTGAAACTGTTACGGCCGGTGGAGTTGCGTCACAAGGTTCAAATCATCCCCGGCATGATTATCGAACTACACTGCGCCGGGCATATCCTGGGCGCAGCGACGGTCACGGTGGTTGCCGACGGACGGTCCCTGATGTTTTCAGGGGATCTTGGCCGACCGGATGATCCCTTGATGCTCGCCCCGGAAATCGTCGAGCAAGCGGACTTTCTGCTGGTGGAGTCAACGTACGGCGACCGCAAGCATCCAGCCGAATCGCCGCATCAACAGTTGGCCGAGGTCATCAACCGTACTGCGTTGCGCCGAGGCATCACGCTGGTGCCATCGTTCGCAGTCGGACGTGCCCAATTGCTGATGTATCACCTGTATCAATTGAAACGCACAAAAGCGATTCCCGATCTTCCTGTCTACCTGAACAGTCCCATGGCTACTGACGTCACGGGCCTGTATCAGCGATTTCGCAGCGAGCACAAATTGTCTGCGCAGGCCTGCGACGGGATGTGCCATGTCGCGCAGTTTGTCCGGACGGTCCAGGACTCGAGAGAGCTTGATCAACTGCGCACCCCGGCGGTGATCATCGCTGCCAGCGGCATGGCGACGGGAGGGCGGGTCGTCCATCATCTCAAGGCGCTGGCTCCCAACCCGCTCAACACATTGTTGATGCCGGGCTTTCAGGCCGGTGGCACCCGTGGGGCGCAGATTGTCGCGGGCGCTCCCAGCGTACGCATCCATGGCAGGGACGTACCCATCAACGCTGAGGTGGTACCCATGCAAACCCTGTCGGCGCATGCCGACGCCGACGAAATCATGCAGTGGTTGCGTGGATTCAAGCGGCCGCCGAAACACACCTTCGTGGTGCACGGCGAGCCAAACGCATCCGACACGCTGCGCCGCCGCATCAGCCTGGAACTGGGATGGTCGGTGTCGGTGCCGGAGTATCGTGACAGCGTGGATTTAGGCGAAACCGATGCCCCAGAGCATTCGCGACTCTGATGAAAAAGCCCCCGCCGTTATCGGGCGGAGGCTGTCAGGCGGTCAGTCGGCCTTGATCGGCACGACCTTGTCCGCCTTCATGGCTTCGGGCTTTTTCGGCAGGGAAATGTTCAGCACACCTTTGCTGAAGCTGGCTTCGATCTTCTCGGCATCAACACCCTTGGGCAGATTGAATACTCGCTCGAAGGAGCCGTAGTGACGCTCGCTGAGGTGATAGCCCTTCCTTTTTTCCTCCTTGTCCTCTTTCTTCTCCCCCTTGATGATCAGGTTGCCGTTGGACAGCTTGAGCTCGATGTTCTTTTGATCCATGCCGGGCAACTCGGCCGTGATCTCGAAACTCTTGTCCTTTTCGGTGATGTCCACGGCAGGCAGGCCGTGGCTGCTCAGTTCGCGCCGCCAGAAGGGTTCGACATCGAACAGTCCACGGCTGAACGGCGACAGCGCCGAACCGCGATTGAAATCTTCGAACAGGCGATCAACCTGTTGCCGGAGTTTTTCCAGAGGGCGCCACGGGTCTGATGGCAGGGGCAGCTGGCTCGATTTGTCCTCGGTATGGATCGGCATTTTTTTCACGGAATTGCTCATTTTGACGACTCCTCTCAGATGAAGGGCAGGCTGCAAATGTCCTGTACGCGAGTCCACCCTGGAAAAAAATACGGCGCGGGCACTGGCCTCAAAGCGTCAGTGCCCCGGTCCACAGCATCCAGCCGGCGAAGGCCGCCGCCGTCCAGATGATGATCAGCAGTCCCGTTTCGGGGCCGTTGAGCGGTTGTCCCTGGCGCGATTTCATGCTGGCCAGGTAAATCAATGAGCCTGGGGCATAGAGCAAAGCGCTGAGCAGCATGTATTTCGGCCCGGCGGCGTACAGCAGCCACACGCAGTACAGGGTGGCGATCAGGGCAATGGCCACGTCGCGTATTTGCAGGCCCAGATGTCCCTCGTAGGTCTGCCCTTGCCAGGCCAGCTTCAGCGCATAAAGACCGCTGAACAGGTACGGCAGCAGAATCATCGATGTGGCCAGGGAAATCAGTGCCAGGTAGCTGGCGCTTGAATACAAAGTCAGCAACAGAAACAGTTGAATGCAGCCATTGGTGATCCACAGGGCGTGACTCGGCACGCCACGGCTGTTTTCCTCGGCCAGTGCGCCCGGCATGACGTTTTCCCTGGCTGGCGTGAATACCGATTCCGCCGCCAGCAGTGTCCAGGCGAGCAGTGCTCCGCCCACCGAGATGATCAAGCCGATGCTGATCAGAACGGCTCCCCAAGGTCCTGTCGCAGCTTCAAGCACACCGGCCATGGATGGATTTTTCAGGGCTGCCAGATCCGGTTGCCTGAGAATGCCCAGCGACAACAGAGACACAGCAATCAGCAGCAACAGGGTGATGACAAAACCAATAACCGTGGCGCGTCCGACATTGGTCCTTTCTGCCGCCCGGGCGGAAAACACGTTGGCGCCTTCGATGCCGATGAATACCCAGACCGTCACCAGCATTGTGCTTTTGACCTGGTCAAGGGTGCTGCCCAGCGCCGGCGAACCCCAGAAGTCGACGCTGAAGGTTTGACGTTGAAATGCCGCGATCACCAGGCCGATAAACAACAACAACGGCACGATTTTGGCCACGGTAGTCAGCGCGTTGGCGCGTGCTGCCGTGCGCATCCCGCTGAGGATCATCCAGTGCAGCGACCACAACACCACAGACGCCCCGACAATCGCCGCCGTGTTGTTGCCTTCGCCGAACAGTGGAAAGAAGTAACTTAACGCGGCAAACAGAATCACCAGGTAGCTGACGTTGCCGATCCATGCGCTGATCCAGTAGCCCCAGGCCGAATTGAACCCGAGGTATTCGCCGCCCAATGCCCGGGCGTAGGCAAATACGCCGTTATCCAGCGCCGGTTGACGGTTGGACAGTGTCTGGTAAACCAATGCCAGCGAGAGCATGCCGACACCGGTGATCAACCAGCCAATCAGAATCGCCCCGGCGCCCGCACTGGCCGCCATGTTCTGCGGCAGGCTGAAAATGCCGCTGCCGATCATCGAGCCGACCACCAGCGCAATCAGCAGGCTCAGGGACAGCCGTTTGCTCTCGACTTTTTGCAAACGGCCCGTCATCGGTTGACCGGTGGGAGGAACAGTTGAATGCGTGCCTTGCAAGTGCGTAGCCATGGGAGCCTCCGGGAAACGAGGTGGTATGCACTCACCGAATGCGTTGGCGTGAATGTTGACTCTAATTTCTGCGGGAACACTCAGACGCCGTTTGATCTAGATCAGAAAGAACAAACACCGTGTTTTTGCCTGGGCGCCGCCACGATGTGAGCGCTGACACAGGGATTACCCTGACCGTTTGCGGCGTGGATTGTTGATCATTATCAAGTGTCGGACACGTAGCCCGGCGCAGTCTGGTTCAGCGCCCACCCCGGTACATGACTGCAATGTTCAGCCTGACGCTGAGGCGCAATAGCATCGGCGACAGCCTATTCATGGCGAGCTCACGACACTGCTTCGAAGGACGTAACGGTGACTGCATGACGGATTGCTTTCGGCGATTGGAGGTGATGATGAACATTGAAATCAGTGGACCGAGCGACGATCAATGGATCGTGCGAATGGATGCATTCGTGGTCAGGTTTGACAGCAAGGTCGCTGCGCAATCTTTTGTCGATCAGCTCAAGGCACGGATCGATGCGCCTCATGTGTGGCCAACGATTGTCGATACAGCGCCGGTTGCACGACCCAGGGTCACGCGCGCCGGTGACCCCGTCGCGCTATGAACGACGCACTGGGTCTGGCGGGGGCCGCCGCAGCGCTGGGTATCGGCATGCTGGTCGGTCTGGAGCGCGAGCGGCATAAAGGGCGCGGCGACAGCCGTGCCTGTGCCGGGTTGCGCACGTTCGCGATCACGGCGCTGCTGGGTTACGTCGCGATGCAAGTGGGCGGCGCACTGCTGTTGGGTATTGTGGGCGGCTGTCTGGCGCTGCTGATCAGCGTGGCTTACTGGCGCAGCCTGAGCACTGATCCGGGGCTGACCAGCGAAGTGGCCTTGCTCACGGTGCTGGTACTGGGCGCGCTATGCGGCACAGCGCCGGAACTGGCAATCGCCATTGGCGTGGTCATGGCGGGGCTGCTGGCTTACCGGCAGAAACTCCATCACTTCGCCCGCAGCCAGTTGAGCGAAGCGGAGATGCGCGATGGGTTGGTGCTGCTGATCGCAGCATTGGTGGTGTTGCCGCTGACGCCTGACCGGTTCATCGGTCCCTACTCGGCACTCAACCTGCGCACCCTTTGTACATTGACCGTGTTGCTGATGGCCGTCGGCGCCATCGGGCATATCGCCGTGCGCACGCTGGGTGTGCGCTACGGCTACGCGGTCAGTGCCATCGCGTCCGGTTTCGCCTCCAGCACCATGACGATTGCGGCGATGGGGCATATCGCCCGCAAAGACCCGGAGCACCTCAAGGTACTGAGTGCGGCGGCCCTGCTGTCGAACCTGGCCACGGCGGCGCAGGTCGCGCTGATCGTCGGCGCGGTCGACACCGCGCTGTTGCCGCACCTGTGGGGGCCGTTGCTGGCCGGATTTGGCGTAACGCTGCTGTTCAGCCTGGGCCTGCTGTTCCCCAGGCCTGCGGTCGCTGCGAACCAACCGATCAAGGTCGGCGGGGCGTTCAATCTCAAGCTCGCGCTGGCGGTCACGTTGACCATGGCCGGCGTGACGTTTTTGTCTTCGTTGATGCTCGATCACTTTGGCGAGGCGGGCGTGATGCTGACTGCCGTGCTAAGCGGATTCGCCGATGCCCATTCTTCCACGGCTTCAATCGCCACCCTCGCCAAGGGTGGCCTGTTGGCTTACAGCGCCATTGCGCCACCCGTGTTGCTGGCGGTCAGCAGTAACGCGTTGAGCAAGTGCCTGGTGGCCTGGATCAGTGGCGGACGACGCTTCGCCGCGTATGTCATACCCGGTCAGATTCTGCTGACCGCCGCGATGTGGGCCGGTCTGCTGGTGGATCGAGAGACGATTTGACTGGACACTGACAAAAATCAAAGTGGTGGTCGGTAAAAGGGGCAGCCTGAGACTCATTCCCTGCCATCGCTCAATGCCGAGGTGCACCATGTCACAGGAACCCCGCCTGCTGCTGATCGCTCCGCCCGCCATGAACCACACGCCGGCATTCGATCGTGCCTTGGCATTGGCGCAGGCGCTGCAAAGACCGCTGCATATCGTGGCATTCGATTATTTACAGGCGCTGGCAGTGGCCGGGCTGTTTGCCCCGGAACAGGTGGCCGTGGCCCGTGAAGCCTACCTGGAGAAGCATCGCCACTGGCTTGAAGAACAGGCGACCCGGATGCGTGGACACGGGATCGTTGTCACGAGCGAAGTAGTCTGGGTCCAGGACCCTTACGCGGAGATTCTGCAATTCATCAATGAGATACCGTTGGTGGTGATCATCAAGGATGCTCATGAAGAGTCGGCCTTGAAACGGGTGTTCTTTACTCCGCTGGACTGGCAACTGCTGCGCGATTGCCCGATCCCGGTACACCTCGTGACCAACGCCTTGAACCCTCGCCCCCGTCATGTTCTGGCGATCATCGACGTGCTGCGCAGCGAAGATCAGGATCTGGTGTTCAACGACCAGATTATCGATGCCGCATCGAAGCTGGCCGAGGTGTGCAATGCCCGGCTGCAGTTGTTGCACGTTTACGATTGGACCGCCGCCTATGCGCAAGACTTCGGGGTCGGCGCGTTGCCACTGGCCACCGGTATCTACGAGGCACTGGGCACGGCGCAGCATGAGGCGTTTGCCGCGATGGCCGAGCGTCATGGCGTGTCGAAGGAGTGTCGTCATTTCATCGAAGGTGCGCCGGTGCCGGCCATTTGCCGATTCGTCGAAGAGCAAAACGTCGACATGATCGTGGCGGGTACGGTGCAGCACCTGGGTCTGACCAAACTGCTGGGCACCACCGCCGAACAACTCTTGCACCGGGCACCGTGCAGTGTGTTGGCGATCAAGCCGGGCAGGGGACTCTAGCGTCGGAGCACCGGCGATCGCCCGTACGGACGTTCGCCGGCGGCAGAGGCTACAAGTACAGGCTGTGAATGACCTGGCGGGGATCGTCAGGGTCATTGTGCCGTTCAAACCCCAGCGTCCGGGCCAGGTCACGCATCGGGGCATTACTGGCAGCATCGACCGAATACATCCGATGCATTCCATTCTTGCGTGCCGCCGAGATCAGGTGCTCCATCAACAGGGTCCCCAGTCCCAGGTGCGTCCATTCATCGGCGACGGTAACGGCGCATTCGCACTCGTGTTCACCCGTGGCGGCATAGCGGCTTACGCCGATCTCGATCAATTGGCCGTTGTCGTGCACCAGCGCGACGTAGGCCAGGCGCAGGCGATTATCGGTGTCCATCAATTGATCCAGCATCGTGCCCGACGGTTCGTTGATCTGCGCCAGAAAGCGCATGTGTCGCGACTCCGGAGACAAGCGTTTGATGAACGCATATTCGCGTTCCCGATCCTTTTCCGAAAGGGGCCGGATCAGCACATGGCGACCGTCCCTGAGTGCTTCGATCCAGTGTTGCCCGGCGATCGAGGCATAGGCATTGGCGGCTCGTTCGTTGTGGTCTTTGACGGTGAGCATGAGGAGACCCTCCTTGCGGTTTTAAAGACGGGTGCGGGACACAGCGCCCTGCAGTCGCTTTCTTTCTACGCCGCTCAATGGGCAGGAATCTGATCTGGGTCAGAGACCGGCGATGTTGAATGGTCCGAAGTTGATGTAAATCAACTGCGCGCCAGTCGCGCAGGCTCAGTCTCAAAGCCTGCGGTTGTCTTGCGGAGGTGTGTGATGGGGCAATATCAACGTTTGCTGCTGGTCGCCGACCAGACCCTGCATCAGACGCCCGCCATGCTGCGCGCGGTGGCGCTGGCCAAGGCGAGCGGGGCGGCGCTGGACGTTCGGGTCTTCGCTGAACCGGCACCCGTGGTTCGCCTGTGGGAGGACAAAATCGATGAGGTCGGCTATCAGCGCTATCTGCGCCACCACCGTCGCTGGGTAGCCGATCAGCTTGAGCTACTCTCGGAACAGGGACTGAAGGTGACGGTGAACGTGGTGTTCACCACCCACGCGCTGCTGGATATCCTGCGGGCTGTCGCAGACCTCAAACCTGATTTGCTGATCAAGGATGTGATGCTCGAACCCCTCCTGAAGCGGGTTTTCATAACGCCGCTGGATTGCCATTTGCTGCGCGAATGTCCGGTGCCCGTGCATCTGGTCAACGAGGTCCGTTACAGCCTGCCGCATCGGATCGTGGCGGCCGTGGATCCGTTCGATCCCGAGACCCAGATCAGCGGTCTGAATGACACCATCATTCAGACTGCCAACGCGCTGGCCACGCAATGTGACGCGCCCATGCACCTGCTCTACGCCTATGACCTGTCACCGGCCTTCAATGGCGACGCGCCGCTGGTCGGTGCCGGATGGGGAGTGGATTTTGTCGAGGAGCTGCGGCAGTCCCTGCACCAGGCTTTCATCAACCTCGCCGATCGCTACGGGATCCCGCCCGAGCGACGCCATTTTGTGATGGGGTTGCCGGTGCCAGTCATCAGCGAGTTTGTCGAGCAATACCTGGCGGATGTGGTCGTGATGGGCACGGTGCACCGCGCAGGTATTGACCGGTTGATGGGTAGCAATACCGAGCGGGCGCTGTATTCGGTACCCGGCAGCATCCTGGCGGTAGGGCCGGTCGTTCGAACCGAAGTGCAAGGTCCTGGATCTGACGAGAGGTCTCTATGAGCCAGTATCAACGGTTGTTGCTGATCATCAATCCGCTCCTGCGCGAGTCCGCTGCGATCAACCATGCCGCGGCGCTGGCCAAGGCCAGTGGCGCGCGCTTGCACATATTGGCGCTGATTCCCTCGCTCGACGGTTTGTCGCTGCTGGAAACAGGCAACCGGTCACAGGCACGCGAAGCATTTCTTGAGGAACACCGGCAGACGCTGGAAGCCCGGGCGGTCAATCTGCGCGGCAGGCGGATCGAGGTGACCACCGAAGTGGACTGGGCCGCTGATGTGGAGCAGCGCATCCTTGAGCACGTCAAAGCGTATGGGCCCGATCTGCTGATCAAGGAAATCGAGCAGGTGTCGGCCCTCAGGCGCGCGTTTTACACGCCGCTGGACTGGCAACTGCTGCGCGATTGTCCGGTACCTGTGTATCTGGTGGGCGGAAGCGGCTATGTATTGCCTCGTAAAGTGCTGGCGGCGGTCGAGGTATCGGATATCGAGTCCGCCGACAACTCGTTGAACGAGCAGATCATCCGGCAGGCCAGTGCCCTGGCCATTCAGTGCGACGCCGAGTTGCACTTGCTCTATGCCTGCGATATTTCCGCCGCGTACCTGGCGGACATGGGAGGATCGCCCTTGGCCGAGCTGACTCGGTCACTGCGCGAGGACCTGCAAAAATCGTTTCTTCGACTGGCCGGGCAGTTCGGTGTGGCCTCCAGTCAGCGCCACTTCGTTGAAGGCCGGCCAGTCACTGTGCTGAGCGAGTTCGCCGACGAGCAGCATGTCGATGTCATCGTGATGGGAAGAGTTCGCAACCGGGGCTTGAGCAAATGGTTGGGCAGTACCACCGAGCACATTCTTTACCAGGTACCTTGCTGCGTTCTGGCGGTTTGACGAGCGTTGCCGGGCTCTCGGCAGGCGAGATGCTTTCCGTTGGTCAATCAGCGTATTGACATATCGAACAATCTCGATATTCTCGCCGCATGGACCTGATCGAAGTATTCAAAGCACTCTCAAACCCGGTACGGCTTGAAATCCTGAAAGGCTTGAAAGACCCCGTAAAGAACTTCCCTCCGCAGGACGAGGGCGACGTTCACACGGTGGGCGTGTGTGTGAGCAGTATTCAAGAGGGCATCGGACTCTCGCAGTCAACGGTGTCCGGTTATCTTGCAACGCTGCAGCGTGTGGGCCTGGTTGAAGTCAGGCGCATCGGTCAGTGGACCTACTACAAGCGCAATGAAGCCAACATCAGCGCCTTGGCCGAGGTCATAGGGAAAGAGCTGTAAAAAAATTTACCGCATGATATCGAGATATCTCGATATCCCTTATTATCGATACGAGGATTCAACATGAAAGCGATGCTGCTTGAATCATTTGGCAACCCGGAATCGTTCACACTTTGCGACGTACCCAAACCCGTGCCGGAAGCGGGGCAAGTGCTGGTCCGGGTACACGCCACCTCGATCAATCCATTGGATTATCAAGTCCGACGCGGCGACTATCAGGATCTGGTGCAACTGCCGGCCATCACCGGACATGACGTCTCCGGAGTAGTCGAGGCGGTTGGCCCCGGCGTGACGGCTTTCGCGCCGGGCGATGAAGTCTGGTACACGCCGCAAATCTTCGACGGCCCCGGCAGCTATGCCGAATACCACGTGGCATCCGCCAGCATCATCGGCAAAAAGCCTTCATCGCTGAGCCATCTCGAAGCGGCCAGCCTGAGCCTGGTGGGCGGGACGGCATGGGAAGCCTTGATCGTGAGGGCGGTGCTGAGAGTGGGGGAGAGCATCTTGATACACGGCGGCGCAGGCGGCGTCGGACACGTCGCCATCCAGCTCGCCAAAGCGATGGGCGCCAAGGTGTTCACGACCGCGCGTGCAGCAAACGCCGAGTTCGTCCGCCGCATGGGCGCCGATGTGATCATCGACTACGAAAAAGAAGACTACGTCGAAGCCATCCTGCGAGAAACCAATGGCCTCGGAGTGGACGTGGTATTCGACACCATCGGCGGCGACACCCTGTCGCGCAGCCCCGACGCCCTCGCACAACTTGGCCGCGTGGTCTCGATCGTCGACATCGCCCGGCCACAAAACCTCGTCCAAGCCTGGGGCAAGAACGCGAGCTATCACTTCGTGTTCACCCGCCAGAACCGCGGCAAGCTCGATGAATTGAGTGCCCTGGTGGAGCGCGGTCAACTGCGACCACATGTTGGCGCGGTGTATTCGCTTGCGGAGATTGCGCTGGCCCATGCTCGGTTGGAAAGTCCCAACAACGGTCTTCAAGGGAAAATCGCGATTGCGGTTGAGCCGTCGCTTCGGGCGGGTTCTGCGGGGGATGCGTCATGATTTATGAGATCGCTTTGTTGCCCGTTTATAAAGAACGTGTTGATGAGTTCAGAGGTGCATTTGCCGAGGTTGCGCCTTTGCTCCGCCGCGCGAATGGGTATGGCGGGCACATGCTTGCGCAGGGGATTGAAACGCCGGAGCGGTTCAATTTGATCGTGCGGTGGGAGTCGCTTGAGGCTCATACGGAGTTTGAGGCGGGGGAGGATCACAGGGTCTTTATGCTAGGGCTTGAGAGGTATTTTTCGGAGGAGCCGCAGGTTTATCACATTGAGGGGGCAGCTTTTAGTGCTGGTGAAGGTGATGGGGCGCTTTGGCCCGAAAACTGAAACAGGAGCCCTTCAGAAAAAGGGAGCAGATTCACTACCTGAATCTGCTCCCTTTTTTGTTCGTTAAGCTCAACCGTTGGCGTTTGCTCTCTTTTCCGCCGTCACGATGCAAGCCTTGTAGAAATTGGAATGGAAATCGCTGATCGCTTTCTGTTGCAAACTCTCGCTTGAGTATTGAGGAATCTCGTACGCCTCGCGAATCAACGACTTGAACACCTCACCCACATACTCGTTCTGCTTACCTGCCGCTTCGGCCAGTTCCATCACCGAAGCCATGGGCACGCCTTGCTGCCTGGTTTTCATGACCTGTTTGGCCGAGTTTTCTATTCGTTGGCATTCTTCGAGCTCTTCCTGCGGCACAGGAGAGGCAAGGGCGGAAAAACTGATGGCGAAGGTTACTGCTGCTGCCAGACATTGTTTGTGCACGAGGTGTCGTCCCTGGTTTTGAGGCTGAACCATATCATTCGTGGCTCGGCGCCACCATTGCAGGCAAGGAGAAAGAGGGCCAGGTGCTGGCATGCGGCCACGCCTTGCGCCCCCCGATTTCCGCTGTCACCCTTCGGCCCGTTCTTCAAGGATCAGAAGAAGGAATCAAGGATTGAGTGGCTACATCCCCAACCCGCCTAAAAACTATCGCAACAAAGGAACCGACCCCGTCGATATTCATGCCCAGCGTTGGGCTGAGTATGAGAAACACGGGAAGGAACCGGCATCTGCACGTGAAAAAATTGGCATAGCCCTGCGGATCGGAGTGTTCTTCGATGGTACGGGGAATAATGCCAATAATGCTGCGGCCGGGCTTCTGTGTGGTGCTCATCATCCGATTGCGGCTCAAGATATTGATGCCAGTTGTAAGCCGTTCATGAAAGATCCGGACAGCAGCTACGGTAACGACACCAGCAATGTGCAGAAACTGAGTGACTTGTATTACGCACCTCAGAAAGCCGAAGGAGACGGCTCGCAGAAGCAAGCCTTTCGCATGGTGTATGTCGAGGGGATCGGTACTCGCTCAGGCATGGAGGACAGCACGCTTGGGGCCGGCACTGGTCGAGGTGAGACGGGGGTTGCAGGTCGTGTTCAGCTTTCGTTTTCAGAGATCAAACTGCGTATTGAAGGGGTACTGGCTAGCCATCCTGAGAGCGAAATTACTTCTCTGACATTCGATACGTTCGGTTTCAGCCGTGGAGCTGCTGCCGCTCGGCATTTTGCCAATGAAATTGCACGCGGAAAGCAGGGCCCTCTTGGGGATGTGATGCGCAGTAGTGCGAGAGGATTTAGTTCTACTTTCAATGATCAATACAAAAGCAGCATCAACATGGGCTTCATTGGTCTGTTCGACACCGTACCCTCGATTGCCGGATGGTCAAATCTGGGCAATATCAAAAGCCCTGTTGCCACTGGCATCAGGTTGTACCTGGATCGTCGCTATTTCTCTGATGTCGTCCAGCTGACTGCCCGCGATGAATGCCGGGCGAATTTCGCTTTGAGTCGCGTCAAGCCCGATCATTTGGAAATCGTTTTACCGGGAGTTCATTCCGACCTTGGTGGTGGTTACCTCGAAGAAGCACAAGAGAATGTACTCGTCAGCCCCATGCAAAGCTTGGACGTGTCGCAGAATACTGATGTTGTGACAACCTCGATTTATCGTGATGCAGAGATAGTGAAGGATCAGTTGCTTGCCAAAGGTTGGCCTGCGGAAATGCTGGAGATTGTCACGCCAGCTGCGTTGCCCTTGCCTAATGCGTTACAAGATCGGCTCAGTCCGCGCCTAAAACGGGTGTACGCCGCCGTCCAACTAAAACGTCCGGTGAGTGGCATGCTCTCCCGGGTGTACCTGCGCTTGATGCACCAGTTGGCGAAAGAGAAGGGCGTTCGCTTTAAAGACATTCCGGATACACCGGAATTGGCTGTTCCTTCAGAGCTTCAAGCGTTGTGTGATCGGTTCTTGGCGGGTGACTACAGCGTTACTCCGCAAGAAGAAAAGCTGTTGAAACTGAAGTACATTCACACGTCCGCAAACTGGAACCACCCCCTTGGCCGCAGAGATGGCAGCGGAATGAGCGCGGTCTATATCAATGCTCCTACCGCAGACTCAATTCGCGTACAACATCCTCACGTACCTGACTGGACGCTCTGGTAATGAAATTACTCGTCACTCTGTTTTGCGCGTTGTTCATGGCTGGCTGCCAGTCTGCTGACCCGCTATCAGGCAAAAACGACCCCAAATCCGAATGGTGGGAATTGGCATTCATCGAACCTGATTACATGCAGGTTTGGGTGGAGGACAGTTCTGTGCAGGACGTTACCGGCAAGGTCTACTTCAAGGCCAATGGTGGCTCCGCAGCCGGTGGCGAGCCAGAGGACGGCACCGAGTCGGCTCGCGGCTGGTCAATAGTGGACGGCAGCGGGAAACGAGTAGTGGGTGCCGATCTTCCCGTTCGGATATATGTTCGATGGCAGTCAATCGTTGAAAAGAAAACCTGGCAAGCCTGGGTGGATATTCCAGAACATGCCAGGCAATTGATGTTGGAATCCACCAGCAAACGTTGCCCGCAAACACCTGAACGAGAGGCGCGGTTTATGGCGTCGGTTTACTTGGGGCTGGCGCCCGGCGGGGTGGTGCAGGCTTGGGTTAAAGACTCGTGTCATAAGGCGATCAAGGTCGCTCGGGCGAAAGCAGAGATTGAGCCGTTAGGGCCTAGTCAGGGTAAGAACCAAGGACGTTACGCCTATCCGGTCAGTGAAAAATCCAAGCGTTATATCGACAAATTCGGCATTCCGTATGGCAGTTGGTAATTCTTGGGAAACGGGGGCGAGTCGGAAAAGATAGGGCGGCTCTTTTGATAAATAGATGCGTCCCATTTTTAAATCTGCCCGCATTCCTCCCTGACTTATTGAACAAGCTGCCGGATCCCCAGAGACAAAATCAAACCACCGCATAATTGATCAATAGCTTTTTTCCTCCTTCGATACGCTGACGCGATGTCAGGTTGCGAAAGAGCGATTGCGACCATTCCATACCAAGTCATTGAAACCACCACTACGACTGCCAGCATCGACAAAAACGTGCTTGTTGACACGTGGGCGGGGGCTGCCGCTGAGAAAATAGCGGCGTAGAAGGCCATGGATTTTGGGTTGCCGATGTTCGTGATGACTCCTTGAATGAATGACTGCCGAAAGTTTCCGACGGCAGCATCATTATTGGGGGCAAGCGCGGTCTTTCCGGCATTTAGCAACAGTCGGAGTCCAAACCACATCAGATAGGCGGCCCCCAGAACTTTTACGATCAGCGCCGCCCAAGGAAACGCAGCAAATACAACGCCGATACCTGCTATTGCACAGGTGGCCCAGAGTAAGTTGACCAATACAATGCCTGCCACCAAGGCCAAGGCTTCTGGCCGCGACGCAGCGACCGCTTTGTGGACTACCGCAACGAAATTGGGTCCTGGAATAACGACACCGGCCAGGTAAACCAAAAAAACTGTCAAAACAGCGGGACCATCGATCATGTGCGTTCCTTTGCGAGCTCAGTAGTTGGAGAGGTCATCATTCGGTTCAAGATCCAACGTACCTGCTACTTTCGGTTGTCATCCGATGAGCAGACCATTTTTGACGCTTATTAAGTGATGATGTCAACGGCAGTACTCCCCAACCGCTCCCCATTAACTACCACATGCACCGTATGTACCCCCGCATAGTGCTTGCGCGTAGTGAAATCCTTGATCACCTGTCGCCGCGCCACAACCTCACTCCCATACCCCGCCAGCTCCAACGTCTTCAACTTGAAAACCTTCGCCGAAGTCCCGCCATTCGCCTTCACATAGTCAATCGCATAATCAATCACCAACCGCTGTTCAACTGGCACCAACGATCGAACGGTAAACGACAAAGTAATCGTCTCCCCAAGCCGCACAACCGCCGGTTCCACCTTCACATCCAGCAACTCAACCTCAGCCTTCGCCCCCGCACCGATAACCGTGAGCGCCCGAGAATTCCCCTGCTTGATCAAACTCCGCAACGCATGTTTGGCAATCCACGCCGTGTGCTTGTTCTCCAGCGACCACCCCTCAATCGTGTCCAGCACCCACTCCGGATGCTCTTTGGTCACGTCATTCAAATGATTCGCCACGGACTTGCGCACGTACAAACTTTCATCGGCTTTCAACCGGTCAAGAATTCCGGCGGCCAAGTGTGGATCAGCCTGCACCGGTTCCAGCCGAAACGACCACGGCAGGCGAGGGCGGCTGCCTTCGCTGGCGAGTCTTCGGACGTGGTGGTTTTCGTCTTGGGTCCAGTCGTGCATCAGTTCCAGCGAGCGTTCCAGGTCGCTGCGCAGGAAGTGGCGGATGGCGAATTCAGAGGAACCGAAGGTGGTGAAGTATTTCAGGGCCTCCATGGAAGCGTCGAACGCGTGCGCGCCGTAGCACGCGACGTAGTGCGGCAGGCACATGCTGACGAAGCCGCTGTTCAGTCGCGGGGCAAGTTCGCGCAGGACAGCGAGGGAATCTGCGTAATCCAGCGGTAGCACGTGATGCAGGCTTTCGCTGACGCGGGCCATGCGCTGCATGACGGAGAGGTCGGCGAGGCCGTCGTTGGCGTGCTTGAGAAACGCCTTGGCCTTGAACGCCGGGTACACGGCGCTCATTTCTGTGGCGATGTGTTGCAGGCGTTCGGCGTTGAAGATTTCTTTGAGGGCCGGGGCGGCGGTTTCGGTGGCGCTCATGGTCAGGTCATCGGGGTGTCGATGAACGCCTGGGTGCTTTCGGCGTACGCGGTGTATTGGGCGATGCGCGGGAAGTGATCGGCGTCGATCTGGTCGGGGACGACGAGGCCGGTGAAGCTCCAGGCGACGGCGAGAGTGATGCCGTCCTGCTGGAGAGGGCCGTCGGTGGGCAGTGGGTGTTTTTCGAGTTCATGTTCAAGGGCGGTGAAGGCGGCGGCGAGTTGGCCTTCGACGCGTTTGACCCACGGCTGGTATTGAATGTCGGCCGGGCGCAGGTTGCGTTCGTAGTAGAGCTGCACGGCTTTTTCGCAGGCGGCGAGGCCGAGACCGATCAGGCGCAAGGCTTTGGCGCGTTGCGGCAGGTCGGCGGGCAGCAGGGTTTTGCCGGACAGGGCTTCGAGATAGTCGAGGATCAGGGTCGAGTCGATCAGCACTTCGCCGTCATCAAGGATCAGGGTCGGCGCCTTGACCACCGGGTTGATCTGCTGGAAACGTTCGAAGTGGCGGAACACCGAGACCGGGTCGTGTTCCATTTCGACCCCCAGGCATTTGGCAGAGATCGCCACGCGGCGCACGTAAGGGGAGTCCAGCATGCCGATCAGTTTCATGACGCGTTCCTTCAAGTCGAACCGGGGAGGGCATAACGTAGCCGAGGTTGGGGGGATTTGTCAGTCTTTGCGAGGGGAGGGTTTTGCGTTCAGTGACCGTAACGAATTGCGACAAAGCGCCGCTCGTCCGACGTTTGTCTTCTATATACAGCCGCTCGACTGAATTTCTTGCTATAAACGCACTCCGATGAGCGCTGTGAAGCCTGTGTCAGAGCAGTTTCCGGGCCTTGTCGGACAAATTCCCGGTATTTACAGTTGCTGAGGCCTCAAACGGGCCTTAGACTGCCGCCCCTTCGTAAATTGAGTGCCGGGTGGCGTTTGCAATAAACGATGCCTTTCCGATGACCGCAGGCGGTTCGCCGGAACGCTCCCTAATTCGCCTTAATGCACGTTTTTTATAGAGATATCAATGACAAAGGACAAGTTGCTGGCCATGCCGGCAGATGACTACATGAATGCCGAGCAACACGCTTTCTTTCAAGAGCTGTTGCAGAACATGAAAGTCGAAACCCATGAGCGCATTGAGCAGAACCGTATTGCCATCGAAAGCCTGGACACCCCGGCTGACCCGGCGGACGCCGCATCGGTGGAAGAAGAGCGCACCTGGCTGGTAAACGCGATCGATCGCGACCAGCGCATGCTGCCGCAACTCGAGCAGGCCCTTGAACGTATCAAGGAAGACAGCTTCGGCTGGTGCGACGACAGCGGCGAGCCGATCGGCCTGAAACGCCTGCTGATCAGCCCGACCACCAAGTACTGCATCGAAGCTCAAGAGCGTCACGAGCAGATCGACAAGCACCAGCGTCAGGCCTGATTCCTGAGGCGACCCCTTCAATGCGGGTCGTCGCGAAAAGATCGCAGCCTTTTGCAGCTCCTAAGGGAACTGCAAAAGGCTGCGATCTTTGCTTTTTCTCGTCTGCCGGAAAGTCCCCGCACCATTCCATTGACCTGCCACAGACCCACGACTAACGGACCATGGATAATGGCGTTGTAGTGGCGTTTAATGCAGTCACAACAATGAGAACAAGCGTGGGGTAACAAAATGACGAGAGATGGATCTCTGGTTGCGGCTCTGCCTGCACCAGTTGTTTTGCCGAAGAATCGCTGGCTGACGCCGACCCTGCAAAGCATCGCTCTGATGCTGTTGCTGGCCGGAATGAGCCTGGGCGAATGGCCGTTGTACGTCGGCATGCCGCTGGCGGTGCTGATCGTCTGGCTGCCGCGCCTGCGTTCCCGGGCGGTCCCCGATGCGCAACCGATCGATAGCAATAACGCGATGTCCGAGCTGACTCGCGACCTTTCCTACACCACCAGTCATAACGCGCTGTCAGCCGCAGGCGTGGCGTTTTCCGTCAAGGAGCTGGCCGGCAAGCTGCAATCGCAACTCGACGCCGCCGCGCAGATCGTCAACAACGCCGAAGTCATGATCGCCACTGAGCAGGCCACTTCGCAGCTCAGCCGTGAAGCCTTGGGCGCTGCCAGCGAAGCCCATCACAGCAGCGCAGCAGGGCGCACCGAGCTGGTGGATTCCATTTCGCGCATGCATCAGCTCAGCCAGCGTGCCAATGCCAGCCGCGAACTGATCGAAGCCTTGAGCCAGCGCAGTGATGACATCCAGCGCGTGACACTGGTGATTCAGTCGATTGCCAGTCAGACCAATCTCCTGGCATTGAACGCCGCCATCGAAGCGGCCCGGGCCGGCGAGCACGGTCGCGGTTTTGCGGTAGTAGCGGATGAGGTGCGCGGTCTGGCGGCCCGTACTGCAACGGCCACTGGCGAAGTGGGCGAGATGGTCGCCGACATCCAGCAACGCACGGCGCAGGTGGTGGAGCAGATCCGCCAGCTCTCCGACGATTTGCACACCGGCGTCGAGCAGGTCGAACACACCGGCCAGCACCTGGAAAACATCGCGCGACTGGCTGCCGGCGTAGAAACCCAAGTCGGCGAAATCGCCCGAGGCGCGGAAACCAATCGTGAACAGCTCGACAGCCTGTTCACCGCCATCGAGCAGATGCGCAGCGATCTGGCGATCAGCGACCAACAGACCCGGCACCTGGCCGAGGCCGCCGTGCAAATGGAAGGGCAGGCGGAAACCATCAGCGAACGTCTGGCCGAAGTCGGGCTGGATGACTATCACCAACGCATCTACGACCTCGCCCGCGAAGGGGCCAGCCAGATTGCCGCGCGGTTCGAGGCCGATGTCGAGCAGGGACGCATTAGTCTTGAAGACCTGTTCGACCGCCAATATCAACCGATTCCCGACACCCAGCCCGCCAAGTTCCAGACTCGTTTCGATCGCTACACCGATCAGGTGCTGCCGGCCATTCAGGAACCGTTGCTGCCGCGCCACGAAGGCCTGGTGTTCGCCATCGCCTGTACGCAGCAGGGTTACGTGCCGACCCACAATCAGGCATTCAGCCAGCCGCTGACCGGGGATGCACAGGTCGATACCGTGAACAACCGCACCAAACGCAAATTCGCCGACCGCACCGGCATCCGCTGCGGCAGCCATCAGCAACCGGTGTTGTTGCAGACCTACACCCGCGATACCGGCGAGCTGATGCACGACCTGTCGGTGCCGATCATGGTCAAGGGCCGTCACTGGGGCGGGTTGCGTCTGGGCTACAAACCGGAAAAGCCGCGCTGAGCCATTGTTGCCGGAACTGCAATTAAGCTGTGCAGCGACGTTGCTGTTTCCTCTTGATCCAAATCATTAACATGCCCACATAGTTAGGTTGCTAATGAAGTTGGGAGGTCAACATGCAATGCAGAGTCGATGTCGCGGTGATGATCGGCAGCGGTGTACCCGCCGGTCTGCGCGCGATGGGGCAAAGTGTCTGCTGGGTGGTGCTGCTCAATGGCGAACGCCGGGGCACTGCGTTTGCAAGTCGTAACGAGGCGGAAGAGTGCAGGGCCGCATGGCTTGCGCAATTGAGCGCTGAAACCGGTGACAGCCTGCACTGATCAAGATTACTTGCCCCGGTGCAGGCGCACATTCAGCTCATCGACCATGATGGCTTCCTCGCCATCGGCCCGCAGCCACTCCTTGAGCATTTGCGCCTGTTGTGGGCTCCAGAAGTCGGCGTCGATCAGCTTGGTATCGGCATCCAGCGGATGGGCTTCGATGAAGTCGTCGATCGCCGTTTCCTCCGAAGGCAGCCCTAATTGATCGAACAGGGTGGTCAGGTTGTAGGCAGGCAGTTCCATGGTGTACTCCTTGAAGGATGGCGGGGTCGGTCACTCTCTTTATCTGAGGTGCTCGCTGGCCAGGAGTTCGATTCGCGATTCCAGTGAACGGGCAAGGGCGCAGGCGGCGTTGTGATTCTCGCGGAAACCTCTGACAAGCCCCGTCGACTTTTCCCTGATATGGAAAAAGCCGTTGCCCGCCGGGATTACCTGGAACAACGGTTCCCGTCCGCAAGGCTCCATTGCAGGAACAGTCTCGAAGGCTGAAGTGTTCAAGGCAAAGGCAGGTTCGTGAGTCACGGCAAAATGCGTCATAGTGCACATATGAAGTCCTTTTCATGGATTGACCCGCATTTACTGGCCACTGCGGGTAGTCGCGAATAGCATCGCTGCTCTAGAATCGCCAACACCTGTTGACGGCATGGCGTTATCTAAAGCAATTTTTTGCGTGCGATATGTCGGAAAAGTGCTTTTCTTGGTGAGTTTTTTCCCTAAAGTTCGTAGTCAGTTTTCTCTGGCCGGCCGTGAGGCGTTTTCCTTCAACATTTGGAGAATGTCTTTGCAGGTTTCGCGGGTGGCATTCCAGTAGTCTTGTGGACCTCGCGTTGGATGAGCACTTCGCTCGCTCAGGCGTATATTCGAGTCATTGTGCAACACCTTCGGCCTGGCCGACTTTTACTGCCGTGCGCGCTTTTCGCGTACGGCACTCTTTTCAAGTGTGGGGATGTTTCTTTGGCAGTCAGTAACCTCGATATGCATGCTTTGTTCGTGCTGGGTGATTTGCGGGCAAAGCTGGTCAAGCAGTTTCAATCGCGTTTTGTTTACATCACCGAGCAAAACGCCGAAGGCATTTACGTTGCCGAGATCGACACCGAAAGCGCATTGGTGGTCGATGACAAACCTGGCCTCAAGCTCAAGGTCGGTGATCATTTCAGCGCGTCGGTGCTGCCGAGCCGTGAAGGCGGCAAGATGGACATCCGCTTTCGCGAAATCAAAATGACGGTGTACGGTCTGGGCGACTATGCGTTCGTCACCACGGCCGACGGCCATGCCATCGTGTTCAAGGAAGGCCACAGCGCGGTTACCGTGTTCGCCGCCAATGAACAACTGCAGGAAGGCCTGACCAAGACCCTGAAAGCCGTCACCGCCAAGGCCGCCAAGTGGCGCAAGGGCGAACTGGTGACGTTCAAGGCCAGCGAGTGAGCCGCGCCGATTTCCATTTGCAGAACCTCGACAGCGCCCGTGAAGAAGCACGTCGATTGTTCACTGCGAAGGCCGAGTTGAAGGGCGCTTGGTTAGGTTGGGTCGCCTCGCAGATCTACGCCTTGCAGCCTGCGGAATACGCCAGCATGGTCAGACGCGAGCTGAAGAACCTGCAGGAAATTTCTGAAAAGTAGCCTTGTCCGTGTCATGCCCCTGAAAAAGCAGGAACCTCGTCTACAGTCAGTTGACTGAGTATTCAGAGGCTTGCGGTCTTCTGTCAGGCCATCCTGCTATTGCTGTGAACAGCACGAGGTGCAAAAGCATGAACGGATTTCGACGGTTGCTGGCCGCTGGCCTGACCTCCTTCGGCTTGATGACGGCGGTGCCTGCGGTGAGCGCGGCACAGGCGCCGATCCACTTTGCCGACCTGAACTGGGAAAGCGGCAGCCTGATCACCGACGTCCTGCGGATCATCGTCGAGAAGGGTTACGGCCTGCCGACCGACACTTTGCCGGGCACCACCATCACTCTTGAGACCGCACTGGCCAACAACGACATTCAGGTCATCGGCGAAGAGTGGGCCGGGCGCAGTCCGGTGTGGGTCAAGGCCGAGGCCGAAGGCAAGGTCGTCAGCCTGGGCGACACGGTCAAAGGCGCCACCGAAGGCTGGTGGGTGCCGGAGTACGTGATCAAGGGCGATCCGGCCAAAGGCATCAAGCCATTGGCGCCGGAGCTGCGCAGTGTCAGCGATCTGAAGAAGTACAAGGATGTGTTCAAGGACCCGGAATCCCCGAGCAAGGGACGGTTCCTCAACAGCCCGATCGGCTGGACATCGGAGGTGGTCAACAAGCAGAAGCTCACGGCTTATGGCTTGCAGGATGATTTCGTCAATTTCCGCAGCGGCTCCGGTGCGGCACTGGATGCGGAAATCAGCTCATCGATCCGTCGGGGCAAACCGGTGCTGTTCTATTACTGGTCGCCGACCCCTCTGCTCGGTAAGTTCAAGCTGATTCAGCTGGAAGAGCCGCCTTTTGATGCCGAGGCCTGGAAGACCCTGACCGACGCCGATAATCCCAATCCGAAACCGACCCGTTCACTGGCCTCTAAGCTGTCGATCGGGGTGTCCACGCCGTTCCAGAAGCAGTATCCGCAGATTGCCGAGTTTTTCAGCAAGGTCGATTTTCCGATTGATGACCTGAACAAGGCGCTGGCCGAAATGAGCGAGAAACACACGGCGCCCCGGGATGCGGCGGTGGCGTTCATGAAGGCGCATCCGGATGTGTGGCAGGCTTGGTTACCGAAGGATGTGGCAGATAAGGTTTCAGCTGATTTGAAATAGAGGCCGTAACGATGGGCCTTATCGCGGGCAAGCCCGCTCCCACAGGTTTTTCGGTGTGCTCTGAGCTTTGAAAACACATCGATTCCTGTGGGGGCGGGCTTGCCCGCGAAGCTTTTAGAAGCGGGTTTGCACAGCCAGCTCAAAGGTGCGCGGTGAGCCGAGGTAATACGCCGGCGACACATGGGCGAACTCGGCATACACCTCATTCGTCAGGTTGCGCACCCGCCCGGTCACGGTGGTGTGCGAGTCCACCTTGTAGCTGAGAAAGCTGCCAAACAGCGTGTATGACGGCACGGTCATGGTGTTGGCCGTGTCGGCGAACACCGATGCCACGTACCGCGCATCGACTCCGCCTTGCCATTGCGGCGAGAAATCGTAGGTCAGCCACAGATTGCCGACCCGGTCCGGCACGTTGGTCGGTGTATTGCCCTTGCGCGAAACCACTACGCCGGCGGCGTTCTTCTCGTTGAACTCGTCGTATTGCGCATCGACCCAGGCGAAGTTGCCTTCGGCCAGCAGCTTGTTGGTGATCCGCAGCGAGCTGGCAATCTCGATGCCCTTCGAAGTCTGCTGGCCGACCGGAATGCTGCTGGTCGGGTCCAGTGGATCCGTCACCGCGAAGTCCTTGCGCTCGATGGTGTAGGCGGCCACTGTCGCCGAGCCGCGCCCGTTCAGGTAGTCGAACTTGCTGCCGATTTCCCATTGCTTGCCGGTCGAGACATCGAAGTCCTGGGTGCCATTGGGTTGCTCGGCGGCGGTGCTGTATTGCACGTACACATTGGCTGACGGAATGAACTGGTATGTCAGGCCGACGCGCCCGGTGACCGGTTCCCAGCTACGTTTGAGATGGCGCGGGTTACTCGCGGTCACCGTGCGATGGTTGGTCACGTCGAGGTCGATGTCGTCATAGCGCAGACCGGTGAGCAGCGAGAGCTTGTCGGTCAGTGCCAAGCGGTTTTCGGCAAACAGCGCTTTGGTCGTGACTTCGTTGGTCTTGTCGCTGACAAAACCCGGCATCGTTCCGGGGATGTCATAGAAATGCCCCGGTCGGTAGTTGTTCGGGTTCACCGTGCTGGCGCCTTTGACGTTCAGCGGCGAGTTGGTGGTCTGGTTGACCTTGTACTCGAATCCGCCGGACCAGGTGGTGTCGAGGCCGAACAGGCTGTTGTCGTGGCGCAGTTCGAACTGGTTGCCGTTCTGCTCGCCCTGGTGTCGCACCTGATACGCAGTGGAGCGGTTCACCGCGCTGTTGTCGGCGTTGTATTGATAGGTTTCCAGGTTGCGGTAATCGCGCTGGCTGTCGAGGTGATAGAGGGTGTTGCGCAGGGTGGTGCTGTCGTTGATCCGGTAGTCGATGATCGAGCGCACCCAGATTGTCCGCTGCTCGTAGCGCCCATCCTCGACGTTGTAGTTATTGAAGCGATTGTGCTTGTCGATCTTCAGTTCGCCGGCCTTGGGGTTGAGCACCGGCGTGCCCCAATACGGGCTGTCTTCGTGTTCATCCTGATATTCCAGGGCCAGGGTGTGCGACAGGTTCGGCGTCAGGTCGCTGAGCAACGAGAACGCCACGCTCCAGGCATCGCGCTCCTGGCGGTCGATGTAGCCGTTGCTGGTGTTGTGGCTGACGTCGAGACGCGCGTAATGCTGCACCTCGGCGCCGGGTTCGCTCAGCGCGTGGTTGAGGCCGAATGCGGTTTCGGTAGTGTCGTAGGTGCCGTAGCTGACCCGACCTTCGATGGCTTGCTCGTCGCGCGTGGCCAGTTTGGTCACGTAGTTCAGCGAGCCGCCGACCGAGCCTGCGCCGTTGATCAGCGACGAGGGGCCGCCGACCAATTCCACCCTATCATAAATCCATGAATCTACGGGGCGAGCCAGGCCGCCGGAAACGTTCACGCCATTGAACATCTGGGTGATCTGGCTGCTGGTGAAACCGCGATAGGAGACGAACCCGCCAAAGCCCGGCGGGGCACTGGCGTTCACACCCGGCAAGGTGTTGGCAGCGTCCTGGAAGTTTTGCGAGCCGTGACGTTCGATGTCATTGCGGTTGGCAATCGCCACCGACGCCGGGGTGTCGCGCACGCTGAGGCCCAGGTGCGAGGCCATGCCACTGGACTGGTCGAGGCTCAGGCCCGGTTCGGCGCCGGACTCGCTGTCAATGGTGATTGGCGCCAGATCCACGGTGGATTGCGCCCAGACGTTGACGGACAGGCAGCCGCACAGGCTCGCCAGCAAGGTAAGTTGTTTCATCGATTGAATCCTGAATGCTTGTCTAGGAGTCAGCGCACAGGCGAACGCCGCGCGTTGGCGCAGTGGGCTGACAAATCAAAAAGGCAAGGACACTCAGGCGAGCGGCGGGGCGCGAGGGTTGGCCGAAGGCCAGATGAAGCGGGCAGGGAGGTCGGCGCTGACGATGACCGGCAGCGGCGGGCTGTGTTGTTCAGGCAGGATCGCGAGGGTCAGGCTGGAGTTGAACGCCGGGCCCATGCCTCCGGTGGAGCACAGCGGACAACCGAAGGCCTTGGCCAGGGTCGGCAGTTTTTCTTCAGCGGGATTCGAGGCGAGCGGCGCCTGGGTGCTCGGGTCGACGGCGCAGAACTGGCCGCCGATACCGTTGAGCTGCATGCCGACCATTTGTCCGTGACCGATGCTGCAGGCGAACACGTTGAACAGGACGCAGCAATAGAGCATCCAGGCCAGCAGTGAGCGATCGGTACGGGTGAATTTCATGGGGCGGCACTTTACCGCACCGCCGACCGGTCGTGCACATGGAAAAATGCCGACTAGGATGTTTTGTTCAAATCCCTTTAAAGGATTCTCGACCATGACCTTTGTGTTGGCTCAATGGCTGGTGACGATATTTGCGGTGATCAGCCTGATGCATGTGTATTGGGCGATGGGTGGGCAGTGGGCGGCCGTGGCGGTGGTGCCGCAGGTTCCGGTGGACAACGGCGGACTGACGCTCAGGCCGGCGTTCAAGCCGTCAGGCTGGATCACGCTGGTGGTGGCGGCAGCCCTGCTACTGATTGCCGCACTGGTGTGCATGCGAGTGGGGTGGTGGCTGCCCGCCGTGCATCACTGGGCGCTGCAATGGGTGATCAGCGCGATTGCGCTGCTGATGTTTGCACGGGCAATCGGCGATTCGGAGCTGGTGGGGTTTTTCAAGGAAGTGAAGGGGTCGCGGTTCGCCCGGCTCGACACTTGGGTTTACTCGCCGCTGTGTCTGATATTGGGAGCCGGGCTGTTGGCTGTTGCCTGGATTTAACTGCCGGTTTCAGTGCGCCGGCTGCTGACCTCGGCCGGCACGTCATCTCCGGCCATACGCTTGCGGAACAACGCCGCTCGCGCCAGCAACAGGGTAGTCACCGGTACGGTGATCGACAGCAGAATCGGGATCAGCCATGCATGGAGCACCGGCCCGGACTTGAGCGCCGAAAAACAGATGATCGACGCCAGCGCCACGCACCACGCGCCCAACGTCGAGGCCAGCGCCGGCGGGTGCATGCGCTGGAAGTAATCTTTCATCCGCAGCAGGCCGGTCGCGCCGATCAGGGCGAACACGCCGCTGAGGACCAGCAGGATCGCCACCGGGATTTCCACCCAGAGAGACAGTTCAGCGTTCATTCGATCACCTCGCCACGCAGGAGGAACTTCGCCAAAGCAAACGAGCCGACGAAGCCGAACAGCGCGATCAGCAGCGCCGCTTCGAAGTAGGTGTCACTGGCATAACGAATCCCCAGGGTCAGCATCATCAGCATGGCGACGATGTACAGGTAATCCAGCGCCAGTACCCGGTCTTGCGCCGACGGGCCTTTGAACAGGCGCACCAGCGTGAGGACCATGGCCAGGGAAAACAGGAACAGCGTCAGCAGAATCGCGTTCGACAGCAGCGGGCTCATTCGAAAATCTCCATCAATGGCCGCTCGTAAGTGACCTTGAAGTGCTGGATGAATTGCGCTTCGTCATCCAGATCCCACACGTGCAGCAACAGAATGCTGCGATCCAGCGCCAGCTCCGACCATACCGTGCCGGGCACGACCGTACAGATCATCGACAGCGCCGCCAGACCGTTGGCATCGCGCAGGTCCAGAGGCACCTTGATGAAGCGTGAACGAAGCGGCCGACGACCGGCGTTGAGTACACCCCAGGCCACCTGCAGGTTCGAGACGATCACATCGCGCCCGACCAGCAGAAACAATCGCAGGATCGTGCCCGGGCGGCGGATGTGAATCCGTTGCGGGCGCAGCTTGCGCATCATCAGTGGAGCGCTGAAACCGAGTACGGCACCCAGCAGCAGATTGCCCGGGCTGACCGACAGGTTCAGCACCAGCCAGAGCAACCACAGCGCAAGCGACAGCCAAGGAGCAGGAAACAGACGTTTCATGGTTGCACCTCCAGCAGCGCAGCCTTGGCTTCCGGGCTCGGCACGGCGCGGGTGCCGAGCACTGCCATTACGTATTGCTGCGGATTGTTCAGCGCATCGGCCGCTGCCTGGGTGTAACGCCACAGCGGTTCAGCCTTGAAGGTCAGCGCGATGCTCAGCCCGAGCAGCAGGAAAATCGGCGTGCATTCCAGTTTGCGCAGCAGGGGCGACGGGCGCTCTTCGGGCGACCAGAAGCGCTGGATGCCCAGGCGCGAGAACGCCATCAGCGAGCCGAGTCCGGTGAGGATCAGCAGGGCCAGCATTGCCCATGCGGCATTCGAGATCGGTTCGCCGGCGCCGAGGCCCAGCGGGTTGAGCAGGGCGCCGATCAGGCTCAGCTTGCCGATGAAACCGGACAGCGGCGGCATACCGATAATCAGCAGCGCGCAGGCAATGAAGCTCAGGCCGAGGAAGGCCATGGTCCACGGGATCACCTGACCGACCACGGCTTTCTGATCGTCGTCGAGGTTGATGCCCTTGACCGGACGCTGCCACTCCTGCGGACGCGGCAGCAGTTCGTTTTCATCTTCCAGCGGCACTTCGATGGCGGTACGCGAGCGTTCGATCAACTCAGCCAGCAGGAACAGCGCGCTCAACGCCAGGGTCGAGCTGACCAGATAGAACAGCGCGGCGCCGATCAGATTGGGTTGGGCAAAACCCACGGCCGACAGCAGGATCCCCGCCGACACCAGAATGCTCAGGCTAGCCATGCGTTCCAGGCGTTGCGCGGCAATGATTGCCACGCCCGCACCGGCCATGGTCGCCATGCCGCCGTAGATCAGCCAGTCACCGCCGAAGTAAGCCGAAGCGCCCGCTTGGCCCGAGAACAGCAGCGTCCACAGACGCAGCAAGGTGTAGACGCCGACTTTGGTCATGATCGCGAACATCGCCGCCACCGGCGCGCTGGCCGACGAGTAGGCCGGTACCAGCCAGAAGTTCAGTGGCCACATGCCGGCCTTGGCCAGGAACGCCACGGCCAGAATCCCTGCGCCAGCGTGCAGCAGGCCTCGGTCGGCTTCCGGCACCAGCGGGATCTTCAGGGCCAGATCCGCCATGTTCAGCGTGCCGGTCACGCCGTAGATTAATGCCGCGCCGATCAAAAACAGCGACGAGGCCAGCAGGTTGATCGAAATGTAATGCAGCCCCGACGACACCCGCGCCCGGCCCGAGCCGTGGAGCAGTAAACCGTAGGACGCGGCGAGCAGCACCTCGAAGAATACGAACAGGTTGAACAGGTCCGCCGTCAGGAATGCGCCGTAAAGTCCCATCAACTGAATCTGGAACAAGGCGTGGAAGCTCGACCCCGCGCCGTCCCAGCGGGCCATGGCGAAGAGCAGGGCGCTGACGCCAATGATTCCGGTCAGCACCAGCATCAATGCCGACAGACGATCGACCACCAGCACGATGCCGAACGGCACCTGCCAGTTGCCCGGCAGATAAACCCCAATCGAACCGGGAACGCCGGTGGTCTGGGTCCATTGCAGCAGCATTACCGAGATGCCGAGGCCGAGGAGGCTGGAGAACAGGTTGATTTTCGCCTTCAGTGGTCGGTGCTTCTCGCCGAGCATCAGCATGATGGCGGCGGTCAGCAGCGGCAGCAGGATCGGTGCGGCGATCAGGTGAGTCATCGCCGTCATTCCTTGGGCTCCCTTCCGTCAACGTGGTCGGTGCCGGTCAGGCCCCGTGAGGCCAGCAGCACCACCAGAAACAAAGCGGTCATGGCGAAGCTGATGACGATGGCCGTCAGCACCAGCGCCTGGGGCAGCGGGTCGGTGTAATTGAGCAGATCCTGCGGCACGCCGTCCTTGATGATCGGCTCCTTGCCGATGAACAGGCTGCCCATGCTGAAGATGAACAGGTTGACGCCGTAAGAGAGCAGGCATAGGCCCATCACCACCTGGAATGTCCTTGGCCGCAGGATCAGCCAGACCCCGGACGCGGCGAGCACGCCGATGGCGATTGCGATGACTTCTTCCATCAGACGGCTCCTTTGGCGGCAGCGGTTTTGTGGCCCCGGACCGATTGGTGGGCGAGGGCGGTGAGGATCAGCAAGGTCGAGCCGACCACCACGGCGTAGACGCCGATATCGAAGAACAGCGCGCTGGCGATATGGATGTCACCCAGCAGCGGCAGGCTGAAATGCCAGGTGTGGGTGGTGAGGAACGGATAACCCACCACCATCGCCCCGAGGCCGGTGACGGTGGCGAACAGCAGGCCGGTGCCCATCCAGCGCAGTGGGCGCAGGCTCATTTGCGCCTCGACCCACTGGGTGCCGGCGACCATGTATTGCAGGATGAACGCCACCGACATCACCAGACCGGCGACAAAGCCGCCACCCGGCTGGTTGTGCCCGCGCATGAACAGGTAGAACGACACCACCAGCGCAATCGGCAGCAACAGACGCACCAGCACCGCCGGCACCATCATGAAACCGAGCGCGGTGTCGCTGGCCGAGCGCGGGTTGACCAGATCGGTGACCACGTCGGGGGCGAGCAGGCGCTGCTGGGCCGGCAGTTGCAGGCTTTCTTTCGGCGGGCGGAAGCGACGCAGCAGGGCGAACACGGTCAGTGCCACGGCGGCCAGCACCGTGATTTCGCCAAGGGTGTCGAAACCACGGAAATCCACCAGCATCACGTTGACCACGTTGCTGCCGCCGCCCTCGGGCAGGGCGCGGCTCAGGTAAAACGAGGAAATGTCGTTCGGCGTCTGCCGGGTCAGCATCGCGTAGGACAGCAGCGCCATGCCGCCACCAACGGCAATCGACAGCAGCAAGTCGCGCAGACGCCGTACCCGCGCCTTGCGCAGGCTGCTTGGCAGCGGCGAAACCTCTTCGATCCGCCGTGGCAGCCAGCGCAGGCCGAGCAGGATCAACACGGTGGTCACCACTTCGACCACCAGTTGCGTCAGGGCCAGATCCGGCGCCGAGAACCAGACGAAGGTCACGCACGTCATTAGCCCGCAGACGCTGACCATGGTCAGGGCCGCGAGACGGTGATACTTGGCCTGCCACGCGGCGCCGAGGGCGCAGGCGATTGCCAGCAGCCACAGGGTCACGAACACGATCGAGCCAGGGATCTTCGGCCGGTCGCCCCAGCTCAGGCTGCTGTGCAGCATTGGGATCAGGCCGGCCAGCACTGCCGCCAACACCATCAGGAACAGCTGGGTTTGCAGACGCTTGGTGCCGATGCGCCGCTCCAGCCGCCGGGCCAGGCGCATCATCGCCACCAGACTGCGCTCGAACATTCGCTTGCCGTTGAGGCGGCCCGCCAGCGGCGGATACTTGAAGCGGCCGCGCTTGAGCTGGTTGCGCAGTAGCAGATAGACCACGATACCGCCGGACATGGCGATCAGGCTCATGATCATCGGTGCATTGAGGCCGTGCCAGATCGCCAGGCTGTATTCCGGCAGCACGCCACCCACCACCGGCAAGGCGGCAGTGGCCAGCAACGGGCCTACAACTTGTGCCGGGAAAATCCCTACCAGCAAACAGGTGAACACCAGCAACTCAACTGGCGCGCGCATCCAGCGTGGCGGTTCGTGCGGGGTGTGCGGCAGGTCGGTGGCGGTCGGGCCGAAGAACACATCAACAGTGAAGCGCAGTGAATAGGCCACGCTGAACGTGCCGGCAATCGTCGCGACGATAGGCAACGCGGCTTCGACCCACGCCGTGGCGTTGATGAACACGGTTTCGGCGAAGAACATTTCTTTCGACAGGAAACCGTTGAGCAGCGGCACCCCGGCCATGGATGCACTGGCCACCATCGCCAGGGTGGCGGTGAACGGAATCAGTTTGAACAGGCCGTTGAGTTTGCGGATGTCGCGGGTGCCGCTTTCGTGGTCGATGATCCCCGCGGCCATGAACAGCGAAGCCTTGAAGGTCGCGTGGTTGAGAATGTGGAACACCGCCGCCACGGCGGCCAGCGGGCTGTTCAGGCCGAGCAGCAGCGTGATCAGGCCGAGATGGCTGATGGTCGAGTAGGCCAGCAGTCCTTTGAGATCGTTCTGGAACATCGCGCAGTACGCGCCGAGCAATAGCGTGGCGGCACCGGCGCCGCTGACGATGTAGAACCATTCTTCGCTGCCGGACAGCGACGGCCACAGCCGGGCCAGCAGGAAAACCCCTGCCTTGACCATGGTCGCCGAATGGAGGTACGCCGAAACCGGTGTGGGCGCCGCCATCGCGTGCGGCAGCCAGAAGTGGAAGGGGAACTGGGCGCTTTTGCTGAGGGCGCCGATAAGAATGAGGGGAAGCAGGATGGGGTAGAGGGCATGTGCGCGAATCAGATCGCCGGCGGCCAGGACCTTGTCCAGGTCATAGCTGCCGACCACATGGCCGAGGATCATGACCCCCGCCAGCAGACATAATCCGCCCGCACCGGTGACCATCAACGCCATGTACGCACCACGGCGCGCGTCGTGGCGGTGGTGCCAGTAGCCGATCAACAGGAACGAGAAAAGGCTGGTCAGCTCCCAGAAGAACACGATTTGAATCAGGTTGCCGGAGATCACCAGCCCCAGCATGGCGCCCATGAACGCCAGAAAGAACGCAAAGAAACGCGGCACCGGATCGTCCGGCGACATGTAATAACGGGCATATAAGGAAACGAGGGTGCCGATGCCCAGCACCAGCATCGAGAACAGCCAGGCGAAGCCGTCCATGCGCAGGACGAAGTTCAGGCCCAGGCTGGGCAGCCACGTGAATTCTTCGCGGATCACGCCGCCGTGGGCGATCTGCGGGTATAGCAGCGCGACCGAGACAGTCCCGACCAGTGCGACCAGACCTGCCAGCAGGGATTCGGCGTTACGTGCGTTGTGCGGCAGCACGGCTGCCAGACAGCTGCCCAGAAAAGGCAGAAGCAGTAGAACTATCAGGGACATAGGCTTCTAATCTGCGGAAGTTTGTGAAGCATCATACGTGCCAGCTCCCGGATCGCCAAACGCGAGGATGTCTCTGAATCCTACAAAGTAGCCGTAAAACCCCGTTTAGCCTTCGGTCTCGTGCTCCAATTCTTCCGTGACCGTTTGTGTCTCTTTGCCTTTGGTCTTCAATTCACTGACGATCACTGACGATCACTGCCGCCACGATCAGCCCCGCACCCACCAATGCAATCGCTGGCAAACGCTCCCCCGCGATGCGCCCGACGATTCCGGCCCACACCGGCTCACCGGCGTAGATCAAGGTCGCTCGGGTCGGCGAAACACTTTTCTGCGCCCAGTTCATCGCCACCTGAATCGCCGCACTCATCGCGCCCAGGCCCAGAGCCGTACTCAGCAACAGCCACGAGAAGTCCGGAATTGCCTCGCCGGTCGGTACCACCATCAAAAACGACAGCACCGAAGTCGTCGCCAGTTGCACAACGGTTACGCGACGCACATCGACCTGCCCGGCATAGTTGCTGATCAGGATGATTTCGGCTGCTATCGCGATGGCGCTGATCAGCGTGGCGATTTCACCGGGGCTGAAATTCAGCGAAGCACCGGACGGCCCGGAAAGCAGCATCAGCCCGGTAAACGCCAGCATGATGCCAATGCTCGGCATTAAACCCGGGCGCCGGCCGAGAACCAGCCATTGCAGCAGAGGCACGAACGGCACGTACAGCGCGGTGATGAACGCCGACTGGCTGCTTGGAATGCTCTGCAAACCGACAGTCTGCAAACCGTAACCGAGCAGGATCGCCACGCCGATAAAGGCACCGGCCTTGAGTTCGAACAGGGTCAGCTCACGCAGGTGCTTCCAGGAGAACAGCGCAACGATGCCCGCGGCGGCAGCAAAGCGCAGGCCGACGAAAAACATCGGACCGCTGACGGTCATCGCGTGCTGCACCAACAGAAAGGTGCCGCCCCAAAGCATGGTGATCAGCACCAGCACGCACTCGGCTTTGCTGAATCGGGAAAACCGCAGGGAAGATTGGGAGGGATTGGCTGACGTCATGACCTTGCGCACTTTTAAGGAGGAGACGCACAATGCGCCAAATGTTGCGCAGTATACTGCCCAACTCCAGCCAGTGAGCAATATAGTGCACAAAGATTCCGTTCAGCGGGCTTCGGTCCTGCAACACGTCAGCCAGAACGTCCGGCGCCTGCGCCACGCCGCCGACATGAGCCAGACGGCCCTCGCGGAAAAGTCCGGGGTCAGCCGGCGGATGCTGGTGGCCATCGAGGCCGGCGAGAAGAATGTCAGCCTGACCACCCTCGACCGCGTCGCCGAAGCCCTCGAAGTGGCCTTCAGTGATCTGATCCAGGCCCCGGACAATCGCGATCCCGGCCGGATCAACGAACTTGCCTGGGCCGGCAGCATCCCCGGCAGCAAAGCCGTTTTGCTATCCAAGGCCAATGCCACCCGCGCGGTGGAGCAGTGGGAATGGTGCCTGCAACCGGGTGAGGTCTATCCCTCGCAACCGGACGCCGAAGGCTGGAGCGAGCAGATTTTCGTGTTCGAAGGCTGCCTGACGCTGATGCTCGGCGATCAACCCCAGCGCATCGCCGCCGGGGAGTTTTTCATGTTCGCCAGCAACCAGCCGCACACCTATCGCAATGACGGGGAAGTGGCGGCGCGCTTCGTGCGCAATGTGGTGATCTGACTGTTGCAGGGCCGACAGCGGATAAACAGTTTGCTCCATCCTGCGTGCAGACTGCTTTAGGTTGTTATCTCAATCTATTGATAAATAAAGAAAATGTATTCAGGCATGACTCCTGCTATGGGTTCTGGATCCTCATCCGGAAACCACGGAGTCGCCTCACATGATCGCTTCAAATCAAACCGCTAAACGCCTCCTGAACATCGGGAGTACCGTCTGATGCCCCGCGAAATCCGTCTCAACGCCTTCGACATGAACTGCGTCGGTCATCAGTCGCCGGGCCTGTGGGCTCACCCTCGGGATCGCTCCTGGCAGTACAAGGATCTGGAGTACTGGACCGATCTGGCGAAAATCCTCGAGCGCGGCAAGTTCGACGGTTTGTTTATCGCCGATGTGCTGGGCATCTACGACGTGTACAACGGCAATGGCGAAGCGGCGATCCGGCAGGCGGCGCAGGTGCCGGTCAACGATCCGTTGCAGTTGATCCCACCGATGGCGCTGGTCACCGAGCACCTGGGCTTCGGTCTGACCGCTTCGCTGTCCTTCGAGCATCCGTATCCATTCGCACGACGCCTGTCGACCCTCGATCACCTGACCAAAGGCCGTGCCGGCTGGAACATCGTCACCTCTTATCTGGAGAGCGGCGCGAAGAACATCGGCCAGCAAGCCCAGACCGAACATGACGCACGCTACGACTTCGCCGAAGAATACCTCGAGGTCTGCTACAAACTCTGGGAAGGAAGTTGGGAAGAGGGCGCGATTCTGCGCGATCGCGAACGGCGGATCTTCAGTGACCCGAGCAAGATTCACGAGATCCGCCACCACGGGAAACACTTTCAGGTGCCGGGCATTCACCTTTGCGAACCGTCGCCGCAGCGCACGCCGGTTCTCTATCAGGCGGGTGCTTCCAGCCGGGGCAAGCAGTTTGCCGCCGAGCATGCCGAATGCGTTTTTGTCGCTGCCCCGTCGAAAGTGCTGCTGAAGAAAACCGTGGCCGACATCCGCCGCCGCGCCGCCGAGGCCGGGCGTGATCCGTCGAAGATCCTGATTTTCAACCTGCAAACCGTGATCCTCGGCGAAACCGACGCCAAGGCCAAAGCCAAATTCGAAGAATACAAATCCTGGGTCAGCTACGAAGGCGCGATGGCGCTGATTTCCGGCTGGACCGGCATCGACTTCAGCCGCTTCAAACCGGACGAACCGCTCAAGCATGTGCACACCAACGCGATTCAATCGGCGGTCGAGGCGTTTTCCACGGCGGATCCGAACAAGGTCTGGACCCCCAACGAACTGGCCGACTGGGTCGGCATCGGCGGCTTCGGCCCGTTGTTCGTCGGCAGCCCGGAAACGGTGGCGGACCTGTTGCAGGAATGGGTCGACGAAACCGACGTCGACGGCTTCAACCTGGCCTACGCGCTGACCCACGAAACCTTCATCGACGCCGTGGAACTGCTGGTGCCGGAGTTGCAGAAGCGCGGGGTCTACAAGACCGAGTACGCGCCGGGGACCTTGCGCGAGAAGCTGTTTGGCGAAGGGCCGAGACTGCCGGAGGTTCATCCGGGCAGCGTCTATCGAAACCTCGGCGAGCTGCATCGGCAGGAGAAAAAAGTCGCGTCCGTCTAGACGCCTTCGCGGCGTCTGAATGACACTGCCTTGAGCAAACCCTCTGCAGCGAGAACGGCATGACTCAAACCGATACGACCGCACTGCGTCACGCCGACATCCTGATTGTCGGCGGCGGCCTCAGCGGCACGATGCTGGCGGTGCAATTGCTGCGTTTGCCGGGGCGCAGAAAGATTCTGGTGATCGAGCCCCGGGCCGAGCTGGGCCGGGGCGAAGCGTACAGTGCGGTGGAACTGGGCCACACGCTTAACGGCAACGCGGCGCGGATGAGCGTTGACCCGGACAATGCCGATGACCTGACCCAGTGGCTGACCGCTCACATCGCCGGTGGCGGCTGGCCGGAGTCGGATCAGCAACATGTGCCGGTCAGCGAACTGTTTCCACCTCGGGGGCTGTTTGGCGTGTATGTGCAACAGCGTCTCGCCGAAGCGCAGCAGGTGGGCGCGCAACACGGTTCTACGGTCGAGCATGTGCGCGCCGAAGTGGTCGATGTTCAGGCCTCCAGTGATTCCGTGCAGCTCACCTTGAGTAACGGTCAGCAATTGCTCGGGGCTTTTGCCGTGTTGGCGACCGGGATGTTCCCGGCTGCCCGCACCCCGCAAAAAGAATCCAGTGGTCTCAACGCGGCGGCACTCGATCCGTGGGATGTCGCGGCCATGCGCCAGCTCGATCCGCAATCGACGGTGCTGATCATCGGCTCCGGCCTGACCATGGTCGATGCCGTGGTGTCGCTGGAGCAGGCCGGGCATCGCGGGCCGATCGAGGTGTTTTCCCGGCACGGGTTGTTGCCCCATGTGCGTCGGCACCCGCCCGCGTGGGTGGACTTCCTCGCCGAGGATCACAGCATTCGCACACCACGCCAGTTACTGCGCGAATTGCGCCGGCATTGCCGCGACGCCATCGCACAGGGCATCGACTGGCAGGCGCCGCTTGACACCGTGCGTGCGCACATCGGCCGGTTATGGAGTCAGGCCAGCGATGTGCAGCGCCGGCAATTCGTGCGGCATGTGCGGCCGTGGTGGGAAAGTCATCACCATCGTTCGCCGCCGCTGAGTGCGGAACTGGTCGAGCGTCTGCACCGGGAAGGGCGATTGCGCATTCATGCGGCGTCTTACAAGGGTCTTGAGCCTGCATCGGGCGACGGCGTGAGTATCCTCATTCGCCCTCGCGGTGAGGCCGAAACCCGCGTAGTGCAGGGCGCGGCGTTGATCAATTCCAGCGGCATCGAATACGACTGGCGCCGGGTCGCGCGACCTTTGCCGCAGCAGTTGCTGGCGCGCGGTCTGGTTCGTCCAGGGCCGCTGGCACTGGGGATCGCGGCAGAGGTGGACGGTGCGGTGCTGGATGTCGAGGGCCGGGTCTCGAACCGCCTGTTTGCCATGGGCCCGCCGTTGCGTGGCATGTGGTGGGAAAGCACCGCCGTCACCGATGTGGCGTTGCAGGCCAAGGCACTGGCCGCGCGACTGGTTCGCTGATGCCCAAATGCAAGAAACCCCGCTTCGGCGGGGTTTCCTGTTTCTGGCAGCTCAAACCGATCACTCAGTAGCGCTGATATTTGGAACCGAATTCCGGGCGATTTTCCGCGACGTACAGTTTGGTCTGTTCGGCGTTCTGTTGCAGTTTGAGGCCTTGGTGTTCGGCGTCGTTGCTGACGGTGTCGACGTTCAGGGTGCCGGACTGGCCGACGGTCGCCGCCGCGACAACCGGGGTGCTGGCGTGTGGGGCGGCGATGGCGGAGGTGGCGCCAATCAGAGAAACAATGAAGCCGAGTGCGATGATGTCTTTCATGATGTTGCTCCAGAGAGTGGGGAGAAGATGGGGCCCACTGTAGTGCTGGAGGGGTTTGATGTGAAAACACCCTTGCGCATAGTTGTTATCGAAGGTGTTGATGCGCGATCAGCGCGGTAGGGTATTGCTCAGCCAGCGCTGGCGCAGTTGCTCCAGACGACCGTCGGCCCGCAATGTATCCAGCGCCTGCTGCCAGCGTGCGACCTGTTCCGGATCGGTCTGCGGCGAAAAGGCAATGTAGGTGTTCTGTTTCATCAACGGGATCTGGTACTGCAAGCGTCCCGGCTCCATGCCTTGTTCGCGGGCGAGGGCGGCTTTGGACCAGGTATCGGAGACCACGAAATCGGTACGCCCCAGGCTGAACAGTCGCATCATCTGCTCCGGGGTTTCCACGCCGTAGAGGTTGTTCAGGTCTTGCCCTTGCAGATAGCTGTAGACCAGCCATTTGCGCGGTACGGTGATCCGGCCCAGGTGATCGGCTTCACGCAGGCTGTGCACGGGAGGCTGGAGATTGTCGCGGGCGTATAGCGCGGTTTCGACTTCGATCAGCGGCCCGACCCATTGATAGCGATCGTCGCGCGCATCGGTACGCAGCACGGTGAATACGCCGGTGTCGGGCGTGTCGCTGGCCATGCGCAGGGCGCGCAGCAGCGGGACTTGTTGCAGATGGATGCGGTCGCCGGTCTGGGTCGCCAGAGCCTGCACCACGTCCACACCGAATCCTGCGAGCTGATTGCCTTGCATGAAATGCAGGGGCGGGTGGTTGTCGGTGAGCAGTTGCAGATCCGCCGCGGTGGCCGTCAGGGCCAGCATGGACAGCAGACAGGCGGCAAATCGTTTCATGGATCGTCCCTGAACAAATCAATCGCGCAGCTTAGTACGAGCCATGGCGGCTGTCGTGGGGAAACAGCGGGCTTTTGTGTCAGAGAACAAGGCTTATCGGTAGTGAACGCTGCGGGGGCAGAGCGCCCCCGGCAGGAATCGACAACGGCGGTACAAACGATCAGTAACGCTGGTACTTGGAGCCGAACTCGGGACGGTTCTCGGCGACCAGTACGCTGCGGGCCGAACGTTCGCGCAGTTCCTGTAAGCGATCGGCACCCCCTTCGGCGACGCGTTCGCGCAGCTCTTGCAAGCGGTCCGCACCGCCCTCGGCGACGCGCTCACGCAGTTCCTGCAAACGATCCGCGCCGCCAGCCACGCGTTCGCGCAGTTCCTGCAAGCGATCCGCGCCGCCTTCAGCCACGCGTTCGCGCAGTTCCTGCAAGCGATCCGCGCCACCTTCGGCTACGCGATCCTTCTGCAGGTTTTCCGAGCCGTATTCGGCAACCAGCGGCTGGGAGCTGGCGGAGGCCAGGTCGGCCAGGGCCAAACCGCTGAACAGGCTGATTGCGAGTACCAGGGATTTCGAGGACTTGAACATGGTGCTTCTCCTTGCGTTTGAGATGAGTGAACCAGTGCTTTCTGGTGGGTTCATTCAAACGCGAGGGTGTATCGCTGATATGTGGTGTTGCGGCCCGAAAACGCGGGTTACGTATCTGCGCGGCGAATTTATACAGAGCGATACAAATCCGTCAGGATTCGGCGAGCATCTCCACGGCGAAGGAGAAAACATAACCCTCGTTGCGCACGGTCTTGATGTAGGTCGGCTCGCGGGAGTCGTCCAGCAGACGCTGGCGCAGGCGGCTGACCAGCAAATCGATGGAGCGGTCGAACAGGTCCGCGTCGCGACCCTGGGTCAAATTCAGCAACTGGTCGCGGCTGAGCACCCGTTGCGGATGATCGAGAAACACCCGGAGCAGGCGATATTCGGCGCCGCTTAGGGCGACCATGGTGTCGTCTTCATCGAGCAGGTGGCGGGCGGTGGTGTCCAGGCGCCAGCGGCCGAACGCGAGCAGGCGTCCGGTTTCGGTGATCAGCAGATTGGGCGGCAGCATTCGCGTGCGGCGCAGCACGGCGTTGATCCGCGCCAGCAGTTCGCGCGCGGCGAAGGGTTTGGTGAGGTAATCGTCGGCGCCCATTTCCAGGCCGAGAATGCGGTCGGTCTGGTCGTCGCGGGCGGTGAGCATCAGGATCGGGATCGCCTTGTGCTTGCCGGCGCGCAGTTCGCGGCACAGCACCAGCCCGTCATCGCCGGGGAGCATGATGTCGAGCACGATCAGGTCGACCGTGTTGGCTTCCAGAAAGCTGCGCATCTGCCGGCCATCGGCGACCACGGTGCTGCGCAGGCCGTTCTTGGTCAGGTAATTGCCGACCAGCTCGCGGATCTCGCGGTCATCGTCGACGATCAGGATGTGGTTGATGTGATCCATGGTTCGCTCTTTTTATAAGGAGTGCCCGAAGCGTTGCGCTTCGGGCACTGGTCGCTTCTAGTCAGGACACCACGCGATAGCACGGCACATACGCCGCGCCGCCCGGCAGTTTCATCCGGTGCTGGGCGACGAAGGCTTTGAGCAGCAGATCGAGGGGCTGCATGATCGCGGCGTCGCCACGGATCTGATACGGCCCGTGTTCCTCAATCAGGCGGATGCCCTTGTCCTTGACGTTGCCGGCGACGATCCCGGAGAACGCGCGGCGCAGGTTGGCCGCCAGTTCATGGGGCGGCTGATCGCGGTGCAGCTTGAGGTTGGCCATGTTTTCGTGGGTCGGATCGAACGGGCGCTGGAAGCCTTCGTCGATCTTCAGCAGCCAGTTGAAGTGGAACGCGTCGGCGCGTTCGCGGCGGAACTGCTTCACGGCCTTGAGGCCCGCGGTCATCTGCCGCGCCACTTCGGCCGGGTTGTCGATGATGATTTCGTAGTGCTTCTTCGCCGCTTCGCCGAGGGTGGCGGTGACGAAGGCGTCCAGTTGTTCCAGGTACGGCGCGGCGTGTTTCGGCCCGGTCAAAATCACCGGGAACGGCAGGCCGGCGTTGTCCGGGTGCATCAGGATGCCCAGCAGGTACAGGAACTCTTCGGCGGTGCCGGCGCCGCCCGGGAAGATGATGATGCCGTGGCCGACGCGGACGAAGGCTTCCAGGCGTTTTTCGATGTCCGGCAGGATCACCAGCTCGTTGACGATCGGGTTCGGCGCTTCGGCGGCGATGATGCCCGGCTCGGTCAGGCCCAGATAGCGGCCGCCATGAATGCGCTGTTTGGCGTGGGCGATGGTCGCGCCTTTCATCGGGCCTTTCATCACGCCCGGGCCGCAGCCGGTGCAGATATCGAGGCTGCGCAGGCCCAGTTCGTGGCCGACTTTCTTGGTGTATTTGTATTCTTCGGTGTTGATCGAGTGGCCGCCCCAGCACACGACGATTTTCGGCTCGACGCCCGGACGCAGGGTGCGCGCGTTGCGCAGCAGGTGGAAGACGTAGTCGCTGATGCCCTGGGAGGTGCTGAGGTCGATGCTCAAGGCGTCGAGTTCGTTCTCGGTGTAGACGATGTCGCGCAGGGCGCTGAACAGCATTTCCCGGGTGCTGGCGATCATTTCGCCGTCGACGAAGGCGTCGGCCGGGGCGTTCAACAGTTCGAGGCGCACACCGCGATCCTGCTGGTGGATGCGGATTTCGAAGTCCTTGTAGGCTTCAAGAATGGTTTTTGCGTTGTCGACATGGGCGCCAGTATTGAGGATGGCCAGGGCGCACTGGCGAAAGAGGGTGTAGGTGCTGCCGGTTCCGGCCTGGCTCAGTTGCTGAACTTCACGTTGGGAAAGGGTTTCGAGGCTGCCTTTTGGGCTGACCGAGGCATTGATTACGTGTCGTTGGGTCATGCAGTGATCCTTAAAACGATGTCATTGCCGGCATGGCCAATGGCATCCGAATAGTGTGTATCCATGAATGAAGATGGCACGATCTGCGTGGTATCGCCATGTCCCCGCTGGACTTTGAAAAGATGAAAAGGCGCTCCAGCATAGCTAAATCCGCCTCAGAGGCGATAATGCGCCGGCCTCTTTTTATTTCAAGCCATGGAAGCCTGTCGCGATGTTCGAGATTCAACCGATCGATGCCATCACTTATCGCCAGCAGACCCGGCGCAGCACGCTGATCATCGCGGTGCTGTTTCTGGTGCTGGCGATGGCGTTTTCGACGGCGGCGGTGGCGCTGTTCGGCGAGCCGGGCGGGGATAACCTGCGGTTCAATGTCGGCGGGGTGTTTGGCGCATTTCTGCTGACAGCGGCGTTGCTGCGCGGGCGTTTCTGGAACCAGACCTGGATGGCCCCGGCGGTGTACGGCTGGCGGCTCAAGCGCAGCCTGATGAGCGTCACCAATGTGATGCATCAGGTGGCGGCGGCTGTGGAGAAGGGTGATCCGGTGGCGATGAAGGTGCTGCGTTTCTATCACCTGGGACTGACCCAGATGCATGAACTGGACGGTAACTCCAGCGATCACGCGCAATTGCACCGGGAAGTCGAAACACACAAGACGCGGATGGAGGCGCTCGGTCTGGATACCGATCAGACGCGCCTCGATCCGGCCTGGCTGGAAACCTTGAAAGCGCGTTAAAACGGAATGCGCGCGGCGCGCCGCAGTTTCCAGCGGCGAATCAGGCGCCCGTATACCAGCAGGTTGACCACCAGCACCACGCTGCCCAGCACCAACTGAATCTGCGGGGTCAGCCCCGCCGGGTAGATGATCGGCCAGATGTAATGTTCGATGAATCCGCCGGCGTATTCGGTCTGCCCGGCGGCGTGGCGCATCAGGTTTTCCCAATAGGTCAGCGGACAGGTCAGGTGCAACACCTCGACCGCCACGCCCCAGGCCGCCGCCGGTAAATGCAGCCACATCAGCCGCGGCCACTTGAGCACCAGCAGCCCGCCGAACAGCACGAACAGAATGAACAGCAAATGAAACAGCACCAGCCCGTCGGCGGCTATTCGATACAGCATGTCGTCTCCCTGACGCGTGTGTGAATGGTTGCCATGTTACGCCGGTAAATGACTGACGGAAGGAAGGATTTGCGCCAACTGCGCAAGATTGTTCAAGCCACCCACGGGCATTTGCTGGCAGAGTCCGGGGTCTTGTCTCACGGTTGAAGCGTGTTATGTCTGACTCATTAATGCCGCGCAGTGCCTTTCTTCGCGGAGCCGCGGCGATCATGCCGTTATCGCTGGCGACGGCGCCGTGGGGGCTGTTGGCCGGCTCCATGGCGATCGAAGCCAACCTCACACCGCTGCAAGGGCAGGGCCTGTCGAGCATCGTGTTCGCCGGCGCTGCGCAATTGGTGGCGATCGGCATGCTCAAGGGCGGCGCGGGGATTTTCTCGATTCTGCTGACCACGCTGCTGCTGACTTCGCAGCATCTGCTTTATGGAATGAGCATGCGCCACGTGATTTCGCCGTTGCCGGGGCGCTGGCGTATCGGTCTGGGCTTTTTGCTCACTGATGAACTGTTCGCTCTGACCAGTCAGCATGATCGTCAGCAGTTCAACCGCTGGTACGCCTTGGGCGTGGGTCTGACGTTTTACATCGCCTGGAACCTCTTCACCCTGGCCGGCATCGTGCTCGGCAGCAGCATTCCGGGGCTTGAGCATTTGGGGCTGGACTTCTCGATTGCCGCGACCTTCATTGCCCTGATCACCCCGGTGGTGCGCAATGTGCCGACGGTGGTCTGCGTGGCGGTGTCGCTGTTCTGCTCGGTGCTGTTCAGCTACTGGCAATGGGGTTCGGCGCTCGTGCTGTCGGGCCTGGCCGGCATGACCGCCGGGTTTATCTGCAACAAGCTGTATCGGGAGCGCACATGATGGTCTGGGCAGTGATTTTCGGCATGGGGATTCTGGTGTTCCTCAACCGTTACGTGTTTCTCGAACCGCGCCTGCCGGTGCGTTTGAGCAGTAACGCGCGGCAGTTTCTCGGGTTTGCCGTGCCGGGCATGTTGACCGCGATTTGCGGACCGATTGTGTTCATGCCGGACAAACAACTGAATCTGCAGTGGGATAACCCTTATCTGCTGAGTTCATTAGTGGCAATCGGCCTGGTGATCTACACGCGTAATACATTGCTTAGCATGCTATTGAGCATGGCGTTCTTCTTTCTATTGCGCTGGTGGCTTTAAGTTCTACGCTTAATGGATGAATTCCATTAGCGAGGTGAACATGGCAACCGAGCAGAAACGTCCCGAAAAAGATGACGAGCCGAGCGAAGAAGAGATCGAGCGGGAGAAACACAAGGAGCAGACCTGGAAGCATGACGACAGCCGCGAGTTGTCCGACCGTGATCAGGAACGCCCGCTGAAACCCTGAACGCCACAACGAAAAAGCCCCGCGATTGCGGGGCTTTTTCGTTTCATCAAAGATCGTCCAGCTGCGTGAAATCGGGGTGGGAGGCCCGATAACCCAAGGTCTTGTCGATCCAGGCATTCAGCTCGTTGACCATCACCGGCGGGTGGCAGGGATAGTTTTCGAGGGTGGCGCGCAGGATGCGGTCGATATCGGGTACGTCACGCAGGTTTCGAGTCTTTATGTAGTGGCCGATAAAACAGTCGAGTTGAAAGCGTTCTGTCGTGGACAGATGAATACACTCCAGGCCTGTGACCTGTTTGATTGCAAAATCGTCGCGCAACTTAGTTCTCTGCAAGGCTTGTTAAGTTTGTGGGGGTATTCCTGGTTTTGCTGACTCTTTGGTCAACTGGTATGCCAAAAGGAAATGCGGCGCGCATGCTATCCGTAGTGTTTGTAAATGTATGTATGACGGTTGAAATGTCAGACAGGCGGTTAGTTCAATCAAACGACTGTTTATGTTGAATGTTTCGCGTTTGAAACACCGGGTGTAACGCGCAGGATTCAATTCGTGAATTCCTGCTCTTGATAACGCACCGCATCGGCATTTATTTACGTCACCGCTTCAATCAATTCAGACCCCTGATTGCGGGAGTTGCCCACCGCTTTGCCGACTTTGTGCCATTGGAACGCTTCGCTGGGTTCGGCTTCAAACAGCAGCATCTGCTCGGCGCGCTCGGTGGGCGTGGCGGGATCGAGCCATTCCTGTACCCGATCGGCGTGCAGCACAATCGGGCGACGGTCATGCACATCGAGCAAGCCACCTTCGCTGTCGGCGGTGATGATGACGAAGCCGTCGTCTTCCCGTGGAGGTTCGCCGGGTATCGGAAACTGGCCGATGGCGGCGCAGAAAACCGGTTGATGGTCGGCGCGACGAATCAGCCACGGCTGTCGGCTCTTGTCGGGTGCATCGACCCACTCGAACCAGTTGTCGACCGGCACGATCAGTCGATGGCGCCAGATCGCTCGAAAGAACGGCCCGTGGGCGACTTTTTCCACCCGCGCGTTGATTGGCGCAGCGCGATCCTTGGCCCAGTGCGGGCGCCAGCCCCAGCGCAGATTGTCGGCGTATAGCCGTTGTCGGTGCTGATGGAGGATCGCTAGTGACGTGGTGGGCGCAGCGTTGTAATGCGCCAGCGGTGCGTCGCCGACGTGATTGATCAGCGCATCGGGAATGCTCAGCACCGCGACGAAATCGTGGATGCCACGGTATTGCGACAGTCTTCCGCACATCGGCCGATCCTCCGGCGAACCAGCTGCCTGAAGGCTTCAGTTTAGTTGCACGGTTCAATCCTTGCTGCCCTGGCCGGTGAAGGCGTCGCGCCAGACCAGCCAGCGGCGTTCCAATATGGCCAGCAGGCCATCGCTGAGTTTGCCGAGCAGTGCCAGGACGATGATCGCGGCCAGCACGATGTCCGGTCGCGAAGTCTCGCGACCGTCACTGAGCAGGTAACCCAGCCCTTTGGTCGCCGCGATCAGTTCGGCCGCCACCAGAAACATCCACGACAGGCTCATGCCGCTGCGCAATCCGGTAAACAGACCGGGCAGGGCAGCTGGCAACAGAATCCGTCGCACCAGTTGCAGCGGACTGAAACCGTAGATATGCCCGACCTCCACCAGTTTGCGGTCGATGTTGCGAATCGCCGCGACCACGTTGACGTAAACCGGGAAGAACGCGCCGATGGCGATCAGGACGATTTTCGAGGTCTCGTCGATCCCCAGCCACAGCAACAACAGCGGCACCCAGGCCAGGCTGGGAATCGAACGCAGCGCGGCGAAGGTCGGTTCCAGATAGGCCTCGGCTTCGCGGCTGAGGCCGACCCATGCGGCGAACACCAGCGCCAGACTCGCGCCGATGGCAAACCCCAGCAGCACGCGAATCAGGCTGGCGCCGATGTGTTTCCACAAGGCGCCTTCGGCCAGATCTGTAAGGGTCAGGGCAATCTCGCTCGGCGCCGGCATCTGGTAGGACGGCAGCCAGCCGATGCGTACGATAAATTCCAAGGCGATCACGATCAGCAATGGCAGGGCCAGGCCCTTAAGGCGCCGGCGCCAGAGCGGATTCAGCAGTGGGAGTTTTCGCCGTGGTGCCGACAAGGCGAGGCGGGCGGGCAAGTCGTTGCTCATGGACGGTTCTCCGCTCACGACAAATCCGCGACGGGCGCGGACTTGTCATGAGCCTGATCGGTTACTGGGCGGCGGCGACTTGCTGGAAACCGGTGTCGATCAACTGATCGATGACCTGGTCGACATTCACTCCACGGCGCACCAGTTCTTCGGAGACCAGAATCGGCGCGGCGGCTTTCGAGGCCAGCACGTCCCTGGCGGTCAGTTGCGGGCTGCTCAGGTCGGTGCGCGACAGTTGCAGTTTGGCCACGTCCAGCGGCAGGCCGGATTCGCTGGCGAGCAACTTTGCCAATTCGTCGGGGTTCTTCACCGACCATTCGCGGGCCTGCTCATAGGCCTTGATCACGGTGTCGATGGTTTGCGGGTGTTGCTTGGCGTATTGCTCGGTAACGCTGACCACGCCGTAGCTGTTGAAGTCGCGATTGCGGTACAGCAGGCGCGAACCGGCCTGCACCTGGCTGGCGGCCATGTGCGGATCGAGGCCGGCCCAGGCGTCGACATCGCCTTTCTCCAGCGCGGTGCGGCCGTCCGGGTGTTGCAGGTGCACCAGTTCCACATCGTCCTTTTTCAGCCCGGCCTGTTGCAGGGTGCGCAAGGTGAACAGGTACGGATCGGTGCCTTTGGTAGCGGCGATTTTCTTGCCCTTGAGGTCGGCGACGGACTGGATCGGCGAGTCCTTGCGCACCACCAGCGCGGTCCATTCGGCGCGGCTGTAGACGTAGACCGATTTGATCGGGCTGCCATTGGCACGGCTGAGTACCGCGGCGAGGCTGGCCGACGAGGCGAAATCCACGCCGCCGCTGTTGAGGTACTCCAGCGAGCGGTTGCTGCCCTGGCTCAGCACCCAGCTGACTTTGCTCTGGGGCAAGGCTTTTTCCAGGTAGCCCAGATGTTTGAGCGCCAGGCTGACCGGCGAGTAATAGGCGTAATCCAGATGCACTTCGGCCGGCGGCGCTTCGGCAGCGTGGGCGAAAGGGTGCAGGCTCAGGGCGACTGCGCAGGCCGCGAGCAGCGTTTTGACGCGGGAAAACGGTAAGAGGGATTTCATGGGCACGCTCCGGCAAGGCAACAGATTCTTATGTCCAAAAAGATATTTTTATCGAATGCTTCCTGCATGAATGGAATATTGCAGGCTCTGTGCCATGTGCGCGTTGTCCCGTATTTACGGGGTTTGACGCCGGTTTTTCAGGTCGGAAGTGTTGCAGGGAAAACACTGTGCCGAGCCACTGTTGCTCGGCCAACAGTGCGGCGGGAAGGTGCTGAGCTTATGCGAAAATCGAATTTAAAATCTGATTTGTAAGAGCGTTATGGTCTATAAAAATCCCTTTGCAGGACTCGCCATGAAGCTCTCACGTTTCCTACGCGCCGCGTTGACCAGCGCACTGTTTGCCACGCCATTGACCTACGCTGCGGAACCCTTGGTCCTGCACGTCGGCGACCAGAATTACTACAACATCCGCGCGTCCATAGAGGCGTCCGGCGTGTTGAAGGACGCGCCTTACACGGTCGACTGGAAACACTTCCAGGCTGCCGCGCCATTGGCCGAGGCGTTGCAGACCGGATCCCTGGATCTGGGTTTCCTGGGGGATTCGGGGTTTCTGTTTCTGGCTGCCAAACAGGCGCCGGTGAAACTGATCGGGGTGTCGCGACAGAACCCGGACACCATCGCCCTGTTGGTGCCCAAGGATTCTCCGGTGAAAACCATCGAGGACCTGAAGGGCAAAAAAGTCGCCTACTGGCCGGGTGCCTGGAGTCAGCAATTGACCTTGCGGGCACTGGAGCAGGGCGGTTTGCCGGAGAACTACGTCGACTTCGTCAAGCTGATGCCGATCGATGCAGCGGCGGCGCTACCGCAAGGCAGCATCGATGCGTTCCCGGTCTGGGAACCCTACATTTCCCAGCAGATCGTGTTCTCCGGTGCGCGGCCGATTCTCACCGCGAAAAACCTGATGCCGGGTTTGAGCGCCATCGCCGCGTCTGCGCCGTCCATCGACAGCAAGCGCGAAGCGATCGCCGATTTCCTCGGGCGCCTGAAGCAGGCCCGGGCCTGGGTCGACAGCCACACCGACGAATACGCCGACCTGTGGGCGAAGAAAGCCAACCTCGATCAGCAGGTTTCGCGGCACTGGTTGCGCCAGGCGCACATGACGGTCGGCCCGGTGGATCAGCAGGCCGCCGCCGATCTGCAAAGCACCGCCGACTTCCTGTTCAAGGTCAAGGCGCTGCCGGCTCCGCTGGCCACGGCGGGGATCATCGACAGCTCGTTTCAACAGGCACTGGCACGCTGAGCGAGCGCCGGAACCAAACCCTGTGTATCTTTATCCAACCTCGGCCCATCTCAATGGGTCGCAGGGAGGCAGCAGCGGCGAAGGAGTTTTGCCAATCGACAACATGACCGCAACGGTCGGGCTCAAGGCAAAACATGACACAGTGGTTCAAGCTTTTCTGCGCGATGGCGGTGGCCGTCGGGCTGGCCGGGTGCATCGCCGCTCCCATTGAAATGACCGCGCAGACAGAAGCCCGGCTCAAAGAGCAGGCGCCTGTGCGCTTTCTGTTGACCTTCGATGACGGGCCCAGCGCTTCCAGTTTTTTCAATCCCACCGACACCGTGCTCGACAGCCTCAAGGACAACCCGCTGCAACCGGGGATCAAAGCGGTGTTTTTCGTCCAGACCCGCGCGCCGCGAGCGGGCAACAGTGAGATCGGCCGGCAGGTGATGCGCCGCGAGCACGCTGAAGGGCACATTCTGGGCTTTCACACTGCAACCCATTGGCACACCAATCATCGATTGCTCGACCCGGATGAGCTCGAAACCACGTTGACCAACGGCTCGGCGGACATCGCGGCGATCACCGGCGCGCCGCCAACATTGCTGCGTCCGCCGTTCTGGAACTACGACAAACGCACCTTCGCCGCCTATCAGCAGCACCACATGCAGGTTTTGCTGACTGACCTGAGCGCCAACGACGGCAAGATCTGGGGCTTCAACGCCAGCCCCCGGCGGCGGGCGAACATGCTGCGTCAGCTGTCGGAAGTCCGCGAACGGATTGCCCTCGGTGAATTGCCAACGGTGGACGGGGTGATTCCGGTGGTGGTGACCTTCCACGATCTCAACCGCTACACCGCCCGCCATACCCGCGAGTACTTGCAGATTCTGCTCGAAAGCGCCGCCGCCACCGGCGTGCGACTGGCGGACAAACCGTTCTATGAGGATCGCGCAGCACTGGAAAAAGCCGCGCTGGCGCGCACGGTGGGTGAGTCGTCGAAGCCGGTGAATCTGCCGGGGATCTGGAACTGGATTTGGGACCATGACGCGCATTGAGAGTGGCGACTTGAAGATGTGAAGCGGTTGGCAAATTTTGCGGGTGTCGGTGAGAGCAAGGCGACAAAAGCTCATCTATGCTGATCGGGTCGCCCGAGCCTGCGCCTGTGAGGCGTGCCCCCATGATTGCCATTACCGACATTTGCCGCATCGTCGAATCCGGCTTTTCGCCGCTGTATTGCGATTGCACCGAAACGGCGCAGGGCCTCTTGCAGATCAAGGTTTACGAACCCGACAGCGGGCGTGTCAACCTGTTGCTCAACGGGGTGTCCCCGGAGCATCTGGTCACCATTCGTGACATCTCCAATTTCATCGGTGAATTGCGCACTGAGATGAGCGCCGGACGCCGGGCCTTCGCCGGCTGAGGGTCAAAGACGTCGCTGAAAGGCGCGGACGATGCTCAGCGTGGCGTCGCTGACGTTCAGATTCTGCACCGCATCGAGCGGATGCCAGAGACAGTCGACGATTTCATTCAGCGGGCGAACCTGATCGATGTTCAGCACCGATGCCTCGTAGACGTGGTGGCGGGTGCTGCCGTTCTGCAATTCCATCAGATAAAGCATGTCATTGCTGTCCAGCCCGGTTTCCTCCTTGAGTTCTCGGACGGCGGCTTGCGCGCGGGTTTCTCCCGGTTCGACGGTGCCCCCCGGAAGCGTCCAGCGGCACCTGGGTTTGCGCACCAGGAGAATGTGTCGATCCTGTTCGCAGATGACGGTTGCTCGTACTTTCATGTGTTACCCGATTGCCGGTTGTCATAAATCTGTCATGAATTAGCAATATTTGGGCCGCTACCGGTTTAGAGCTTCTGAGTGCCTGGAAGCGGCAAAAGTGCCGGAGACTTGACGCGGCCACGGTGCGACGTCCGGTCGGCACGACTGCGTGTTGCGGGTGTAAGGTGCAAAAGTTCGTTAGAAGACAGGAGGTGCCTATGAGCATGGCGATGCTGAACAAAATGCACATGAATGGCTACGACGTACTCAGCGTGAACAACGGCCCGTGGCGGGTCTGCACGCAGGGTGACCGGCTCGCTTCGTTTGCCAGTCGCGAAGAAGCGCTGGCCTACGCCGCTGCGCTGCCGGGGTACAAAAGCCGTGTACGCGGTCGCAAGACAGGCTGAAGGCCTGTGGAGAAAAAGCCCCGGATGTCCGGGGCTTTTTGTTGTGGACCGGGTGGGTTTCAGTGGACTTTGGTTCGGCTGATGGCGCGGGCTTTCACTTCCCGGGCATACAGTTGCAGGCGTTCTTCATCGCTTTGCAGCACTTCGCAGGATCGCAGTACCGCCTGGGCGTCCGCCTCGTTGCCCGACTGACGCAGTTGCTCGGCGATGCGCTTGAGGTCCACCGCCGACCATCTCAGGTCCGATGCCACGCTTTGCAGGTCACGCTGAAGTTCGTGTTCGTATTCATTGAGCCGCATGATCACCTCCGGAACATTCTCGGTAAAACAGAGTAGCCGCATTTTTCCGGTGTGGGGCAAGGTCTTCTGTCGGTGAGCTGAATGGCCCGGTTTTCGGGGAGTACCGGCAGAGCGCTACGATGGATGTCCGAACAGTTACAGGGTACATTTGCGTTTTTTCAGATGAAGGAATCACTATGCGGATGTTGATCGGAGGGATGCTGATGGCGGCATTGGCCGGTTGTTCGTTGCCTGCGTCACTGGTGCCGGGCGAGCCGAATGTCAGCAAGACCAGCGACAAGACTCCCAAGGACTACGCCGCATGTGTATTGCCGCTATGGCAGCAGGACGTTGCCAAGACGTCCCAGACAGCGATTTCCAATGGCTACCGGATCACCGCGCCGAGCATCGTCACCGCCGACGAGATTCTCGATGTGGTCAAGTACAAGGACGGCAGCCGCGTTTCCCTGTACCAGGGGCCGCCGTGGGCGAAGTCCGGGTCGTTGCGCAAAGCGGTGCGCGACTGCCTGTAATGGCGAAATAAAAAAAGCAGAAACCGGAGATCGGTTTCTGCTTTTTTTTGCCTGCTGATCGGGCTCAGTCCGAGATGTCGGTGAGCGGAATGCCGGCGCCGCCAGTCTTTTTTTCCCGACGATCCTGCATCCAGTCTTCCACTTGGCTATTGAAGCCCGCCGGCGCCTTGCGCCCGACCTTTCTGGCGATGTCGAGGATGGTCTGTTGGGCGAGGGCTTCTTCCATACGCTTTTGCGCGGTCATCATCGCGGCGTGAATCGAGCAGGTGCCGTCCAGTGCCCAGTCCGGCGGGGAGCCGTCGAACAGCGCGCAGCGTCCGCGAATGTCCCGGCATTCGAAAATGTTCTTGGGACCATCGATGGCATTGACGATATCGAGCAGGGTGATTTCATCCGCCGGACGCGCCAGGGTGAAGCCGCCGCGCACACCGCCGGTGGATTCCACCAGTTTGCCTTTGGCCAGTTTGGTGAAGATCTTCGCCAGGTAATCCAGCGGCACCCCTTGCAGCTCTGCCAGGTCACGCACGCTGGCTTCACGACTGTCACCGCCGCTGCCCACCAGAAAGGCCAGGCAGTGAATGCCGTACTCGACCCCCGCACTGTAAAGGGACATAACTATCTCCGACTGTATTTGTCGCCGATGTTATCAGGGTTGTTCGTGGCAAACAATTCGGGAACGCTTTGGTTTTTTGGCTATGAGGATCCCGTTTTTCTTGGTTTTCAGCTAAATCAACGAGTTAAATAGGGTGGTTCAGTTCAATCTGAGCCATCGAAGTTTTCGATGCTAATCATCAAAAAATCTGACTTGTTGGATTTAAAGGCGACCAATACAGTCGCCGTTATCCGGTAAGCAGCCTTCCGCGTTCTTGAAAAATACAGCCGAGTCCGCTCCCGATGATGTGAATCCTTCAACCTCATTCAGTGACTTGGCTTCGTGCCTGGAGAGAACAATGAAACAGCACATTCTGGTAATCGGCGCAGGTTTCGGTGGCATGTGGACGGCGTTGAGCGCCACGCGTCTGGTCGACATTCACAATCGGGACAACATCGACGTGACCGTGTTGGCGCCGCAAGCCGAGCTGCGCGTTCGTCCGCGTTTCTACGAGCCGAATGCCCACACGCTGGCGGCGCCGCTGGGCGATCTGTTCGACGCGGTCGGCGTCAACTTCATCAAAGGCGCCGCGAACACCATCGACGTACAGGCGAAAACCGTGGGCTACACCGACGCAGCCGGTGCGCAGCAGGTGTTCAACTACGACAAACTGGTACTGGCCTCCGGCAGCGGCCTGGCCCTGCCGGACACCCCGGGCGTGGCGCAATACGCGTTTGACGTCGACCAGATCGAAGCTGCGATTCGCCTGGAAAATCACCTTGATTCGCTGATTGGCCTGCCTGAAAGCCAGGCGCGCAACACCGTGGTCGTCGCCGGCGGTGGTTTCACCGGCATCGAAACCGCCACTGAAATGCCGGCGCGTCTGCGGGCTGTGCTGGGCGCTGATGCCAAGGTTCAAGTGATCATCGTTGACCGTGGGCAGAAAGTCGGCGCTTCCATGGGCGAAGCCATCAGCGTGTCGATTGCCGAAGCGAGCAAAGAACTGGGCGTTGAATGGCGATTGGGTGTGTCGGTGCTGTCGGTCGATGAAAACGGCGTGACCCTGTCGGACGGCCAGCGCATCGAGGCAAAAACCGTCGTCTGGACCACCGGTGTGCGCGCGAGCTCCCTGACCGAACAGATTCCTGCCGAGCATGATCGTCAGGGCCGTCTGCACGTTGATGCCAACCTGAAAGTCATCGGCCAGGACGACATCTTCGCCACCGGCGACGTGGCTTATGCCGCCACCGACGATATCGGCAACTTCGCCCTGATGACCTGCCAGCACGCGATTTCCCTCGGTCGTCACGCCGGCAACAACGTCGCGGCGCAGATTCTGGGTGTCGACCCGACGCCGTACAGCCAGCCGAAATACGTGACCTGCCTCGACCTCGGCGCCTGGGGCGCGGTGTACACCGAAGGCTGGGATCGTCAGGTGAAACTGGTCAAGGAAGAGGGCAAGTCGCTCAAGACCCAGATCAACACCCAGTGGATTTACCCACCAGCTGCTGACCGTGCCATCGCGCTGGCGGCTGCGGATCCGATGATCCCCGTCGTCGCGTAAAACGGCGTGTCACAGAAAATCCCGCCCGGTTGACGCCGTGCGGGATTTTTTTTGTTCAGATTCCGCAGACCTCTCCGGTAAGTACCACCCGACCGAACTCGGCGTTGGTCTCCTGAGGTGTGATGGCGAGCAGTTGGTCGAGGCGAATTTCCTGTTGCGCGCCTTGTTGCTCGATCACCAGGAATTCTTCTTTGTCACTGCTGGTTCGCGTGGTCACGGCCCGGGCCACCAGCCGCTGACCGTCGATCAACTCGATGTCCAGCTGATAGCCGCGCAGGCAGGCGATTTCCAGGTAGTCGTGCAGATCACAGTTCAACGGCTGATAACGGGTCATGGCGTTACTCCTCGAAACCTTGCAGGGTGATGATGAAATAGCCGTCTTCGGCGATGGCCTTGGCGACCTGCGGATTGGCCGGCTCGCTGTGGCAGAACAGACACTGGCTCTGGGAAATGTCTTCGTCCTGCAAGCCGTTGTCCATCAGGAACTGCCGGGCGTAGGCCTTTGCCGCTTCGGTTTCGCGATCGGTCAACACGTCGAAATGAAGATAGCGGCCATCTTTGGTGCGCACGTGGGTATCGAATACTTTGACGAACATTATTGGCTCTCCTGCATTTTCCAGGTGCCGGGCAGCGAGAGGTTGCCCGAGGCGATGTCGTAGACGCTGCTGACACACAGCAGCGGGTTGTGCAGGTCGGCATTGACCTTCAGCGCTGCGGTGACGCCGTCATAGTTGAAGCTTTGCGGGAAACCGACGGCAGCCAGCGGCACGCGGATCTGCGCGGCGTTCTGTTTCACACTCAGGTCGTAGCCGGGGGAGTCGATGTAAATCGGCGCGCCGGGCCAGGTCGCGGGCAGTTTCGGTTTGGCGTCCTTGGGGATGTCGCGCACTTTCAGGCCACCGGGGCCGCAGCTTTCATCCTTGCTCAGAACCACCCAGTGCGAGTGCCAGAGGCCACCATCGTTGTCCTTCTTGCCATCCTTGTTTTCATCCAGCTGCGGGGTGTCATCGAAGTCCGGGTGCGAGGTCAGGGCGAGGGCGAGAATGCCGGAGTTCGCTTCAAAACCGACGGCGCCGCTGTCGAGGCTGGTGGGCCAGACGTAGCTGTAAACCTCGGCACCGGCGAAAGAACCTTTTGCGGTCGGTACGCGGCTGCCGGCATTGCCATCGACCAATTGTTCGAAGACCAGTGTGTTGCCGTCCTTGAAAACACGGGTGTGAACCAGGTCGAAAGCGGCCTCTGTTTTACCGGGTTCGCTGTGAATGCCTTCAGGTTCGTGGGCCCAGGCTTGTGTTGCCAGAAGCGTGCTGATGGTCAATGCCAATGCGCTTTTCATGGAATGCCTCGATGTGCGTTTAAGTTTCGAATCGACACCGCAATCCTAAGGTGGCACTGTTTTTTGTCAATAAGGTTTTTAAACGATACTATTATCGATCCCATTGAAACAGGCGATGACCGTGTTGTTTGACCTGCTGGAAAGATTGTCCAGCCTGACCCGGGTGTGGTTTCGCGAGCACCCGCTGCTGGCCGAACTGCAACCGATTCAACTCAGCGCGCTGCTGTATCTGGCGCGTTGCAACCGCTATTCGAATACGCCGCTGGCGGTTACCGATTATCTGGGCCTGACCAAGGGCACCGTGTCGCAGTCGCTCAAGGCGCTGGAGACCCATGGTTTTCTGACCAAGGTTCCGGACGCCCGAGACAAACGCAGCGTGCATCTGGAATTGACGACCACTGCACGCGAGCTGATCGACGCAGTGATGCCGCCGGATTTCCTGAGCAATGCCGCGCAACGCATGGGCGCGCGTGCCGGCGATCTGGAAGGCTTGTTGCTGGAGTTGCTGCGCAACATTCAACACAGCGAAAACGTACCCAGTTACGGGCTTTGCCGGACTTGTCGCTTCCACCAGACATCGACTGCCGGCGCCGTCTGCGGATTGACCGGCGAAGCGTTGGCCCCGCCGGAAATCGAACTGATCTGTCGCGAGCATCGGTTACCTGAAGAAATCCCTGTTTGATCTTCTTTGTGCCACGGCTGTGACTAATCCTCACGGCTCCCTGTTTTCTCTACGATGCGTAATGCCCCGTGACACTTGATCGCAAGCGTCTTTCCAGCGTGCACTAGGCTTTAAATGCCGGCCCATTACGGGCCGGCATTGCTGTTTCTGGAGGATTGTTTTTGATTCAAGGAGCGACCGATCATGGATGATCTGGTGAAAGAAGTGATTCCGCTGTTGCAGTACCTGATCCCGGGGTTTGTCTCGGCCTGGATTTTCTACACCCTGACGGCGTTCAAACGGCCGGATACGTTCGGGCAGATTGTGCAGGCGTTGATTTTCACGTTTGTGATTCACTGGATGGTGTTGGGGGTTGGAGCGGTTTGTGTGTGGGTGGGGGAGAAGGGGTTTTCTGTAGGGAAGTGGGATGCGAAGGCTGAAGCGTTGTGGGCATTTTTTGCATCGCTGGTACTCGGGTTGTTGGCCTGTTGCCTGTCAGCGAATGGCAAGTTACATGGTTGGTTGCGCAGCAGAAACGTCACGAAACAATCTTCCTACCCCAGTCAATGGTTCAGCGCATTTGCGAAATATGATCGCGTTATCACCCTGCATTTGGATGATGAAAGGCGCGTTCTAGGGTGGCCGGTGGACTGGCCACCCGAGTCAACCAGCGGGCAGTTTGTGATGCAGTATCCCTGCTGGATCAACGAGGATGGAACGGAGGTGCCTATTAGTGCGGAATTTTTGTTGATAGATTCCACAAGGGTTAAATGGGTTGAATTCAGCCCTGTATCAGAGGGTTCATCATGACCGCCAGAGCATCACAACCAATACCGCCACATATAAAGCGTCTTTTTGTAGGGCCGGACGGAAAGCGGCTGGAGAAACCATTGATCGAGGCATCAAAGGCACCTCCTCCGCCGAAGTACCCTCCATATCCTCATACCCATTCCTAGCCCCATCCATCCTTCACCGCCCGGCGAATGCCCTCCAGCAACATCGCAAACGCCGGGTTGTCGTTGTTCTCCCGCCAGATCAGATGCAGCTCGCTCTGAACCCCTTCGCCCAGATCGATCTCGCGAAACACCACACTCCTGAACACCACACTGGTCGCGCAACGCGGCACCAGCGCCAGGCCCATGCCCGCATTGACCAGCGCCAGAATCGTCAGCGAAGACCCCAGCCATTGCACGTAATCCGGAGCGACCCGGGCGGAGCGCAGCATGCCGGTGAGCAATTCGTTGAACGGCGGATAGGCCGCGTGGGAATACATCAGGAAGGGTTGCCCATCCAGATCCTTCACTGAAACGTCGTCTGCCTCCGCCAGTCGATGGCCGCTCGGCACCGCCAGCACAAACGGCTCGCGCACCAGACATTCGGTGGCGTAACCCGGCTCGAGCAATGGCGCGCGGACGATGCCCAGGTCGATGCGACGGGCACGCAGGGCTTCGTGTTGCTGATAGGTGTTCATTTCAGTCAGGTCGATCTTCACCTGCGGCTGCTTGAGGCGCGCCTCGGCGATGACCTTGGGCAGAAACTCGTACACCGCGCTGCCGACAAAACTGATGTTCACCGAACCGATATCGCCCTCGGCAAAGCGCCGGGCGGTGACGGCAGCCTGTTGCGCGCGTTCGAGCAGATTCTGCGCTTCGATGAAAAACGCCCGGCCGGCAGCGGTGAGCGCCACGCTGCGAGTGCTGCGGGTAAACAGTTCGACACCCAGGTGATGCTCCAGCAACTGGATCTGCCGGCTCAATGGCGGCTGGGTCATGTTCAACCGCTCGGCAGCGCGACGAAAGTTGAGTTCGGTGGCGACAGTGGTAAAGCAGCGCAGTTGGGTGAGTTCGAACATTGATCTAATCCAGGTATCAATCGAATGCCAAGTTAGATTAGACGGGATCAATTGCCCCGTCCATGATCGCTCTACGCCTCAAAGGCCACCGCTATCCCTACAAAAACAAAGATCGGGAGTCGCCCCTTGAATACCCTCCAGAGTCCGCCGGACATCACGGTACTCGCCCGCGCCGCTGCCAAGGTCAAGCGCCATGTGCTGCCGTTGTTCGTGGTGATGTTCATCGTCAATTACATCGACCGGGTCAACATCGGTTTCGTGCGCAGTCATCTGGAAACCGATCTGGGTATTGGCGCCGCTGCTTATGGCCTTGGCGCCGGTTTGTTTTTCATCGGTTACGCCTTGTTTGAAGTGCCGTCCAACATGCTTCTGCAACGCTACGGCGCCCGCGCCTGGCTGACGCGGATCATGTTCACCTGGGGCGCAGCGGCGATGGCCATGGCGTTCGTCAAAGGCGAAACCAGTTTCTACGTGCTGCGCTTCATCCTGGGCGCTGCCGAGGCTGGGTTCTTCCCTGGAATCATCTATTACTTCACCCAATGGCTGCCGGCCTCGGAGCGCGGCAAGACCATGGCGGTGTTTCTCAGCGGTTCGGCGATTGCTTCGGTGATATCCGGCCCGGTGTCCGGCGCGCTGTTGCATATCAGCGGTCTGGGCCTGCACGGCTGGCAATGGATGTTCCTGATCGAAGGCGCCGCGTCGGTGGTGCTCTGCGGGTTTGTCTGGTTCTGGCTGCAATCCCATCCGCGCCAGGCCAAGTGGCTGAGCGAAGAGGAGCGCGAGGCGCTGGTGGCCGCGATCGCCGAGGAGCAGCGTGCCCGCGAAGCAACCCACGTCGCCAAACCTTCGATGTTCAAACTGTTGGCTGACCGGCAGATCGCGCTGTTCTGCTTCATCTACTTCTCTATCGCCCTGACGATCTACGGTGCCACCTTCTGGCTGCCGAGCATGATCAAGAAAATGGGCAACCTCGGCGATTTCCAGGTCGGACTTCTCAACTCGGTGCCGTGGATCATTTCCATCGTCGCGATGTACGGCTTTGCGGCGCTGGCCGGCAAGTGGAAATTCCAGCAGGCGTGGGTCGCGCTGACTCTGGTGATCGCCGCGTTCGGCATGTTCATGTCCACCACCGGAGGGCCGATTTTCGCCTTCGTCGCGATCTGTTTTGCGGCCATCGGTTTCAAGGCGGCTTCGGCGCTGTTCTGGCCGATTCCGCAAAGCTATCTGGATGCGCGCATCGCGGCGGCGGTGATCGCGCTGATCAACTCCATCGGCAATCTGGGTGGCTTCGTTGCGCCGACCGCGTTCGGTTTTCTGGAGCAGACCACCGGCTCCATCGAGGGCGGCCTGTATGGTCTGGCCGCAACTTCGCTGGTGGCAGCAGTGGTGATTTTCTTCGCCCGCATGGCGCCCGGCACCAAAGGCAAAACCCCGGCAAAGCCTGAACCCGAGACCGCCGTTGCGCCGACGGCCAATCCGGTGGCGAGCCACTGATTCCGACTCAACAGGAGCGTCATTTTGAAAATTACTCGTGTCACCGTCACTCCGATCGCTTTCCGTGATCCGCCGCTGCTCAACGCCAGTGGCATCCACGAACCGTTTGCCCTGCGCTCGATCATCGAGATCGAAAGCGACAACGGCTATATCGGTCTCGGCGAAAGCTACGGCGATGCCCCGGCACTGGCGATCCAGCAACAGTTGCAATCGCAGTTGATCGGCCTCGATCCGTTCAACCTCAATCAGTTGCGTCGGATCGTTCAGGCCACGGTCGCTGCCCACAAACCGGCCAGTCTGGCGGGTGCCGAACTGGCGCCCGGTTCCCACGCCAGCAAGGCCGTCAGTAACGCGTATTCGGCATTCGAAGTGGCGTTTCTCGACTTGCAGGCGCGCTATTTGAATGTGCCGTTGGTGGACCTGTTGGGCGGGGCGGTGCGTGATGAAGTGCCGTTCAGCGCCTACCTGTTTTTCAAGTATGCGCAGCACGTTGATTCACCGTACAAACCGGACAACTGGGGCGAGGCGCTGAATGAACAGCAGATCGTCGCCCAGGCCGCGCGAATGATCGAGGCTTATGGCTTCAAGAGCATCAAACTCAAGGCCGGCACGTTGCCGCCGGAACACGAAGTGGCGTGCATCAAGGCGCTGAAAAAGGCCTTTCCCGGTTATCCGCTGCGCATCGATCCCAACGGCAACTGGTCGCTGGAAACCTCCATCCGCATGGCCGAGTTGCTGGGTGATGACCTGCAGTATTACGAAGACCCGACCCCGGGCCTCGAAGGGATGGCCGAACTGCACAAACGCACCGGGCTGCCGCTGGCGACCAACATGGTGGTCACCGATTTCGACGAATTCCGCCGTAGCGTCGCGTTGAACAGCGTGCAGATTGTCCTCGCCGATCACCATTACTGGGGCGGCCTGCGCGACACCCAGACCCTGGCGAAAATGTGCGACACCTTCGGCCTCGGCGTGTCGATGCATTCCAACTCACACCTGGGCATCAGCCTGATGGCGATGGCTCACGTGGCGGCCGCCGTGCCGAATCTGGACTACGCCTGCGACACCCATTACCCGTGGCAGGAGCCGGATGAAGAAGTGATCAAGGGCGGCAAACTGCCGATCGTCGACGGCTGCGTGAAGATCACTCGTGCACCGGGCCTGGGGCTGGAACTGGATCACGATCAACTGGGCAAGCTGCATGACCAGTATCTGACCTGCGGCATTCGTCAGCGCGATGATGTGCGGCAGATGCAGCGCTACAAACCTGACTGGAAAGCGCTGAAGCCGCGATTCTGATCGAGCAAAACCAGAGGGCGCCAAACGGCGCCCTCAGTTGTTTCAGAGCGTGCGTATCAGCCAGTCGCGAAACGCCTTCAGCGACGCCAGCGACTCATTACGCGCCGGGTACACCAGGTAATAGCTGCGCCGGCTGCTGATCGGTTCACCCAGTTGCAGCAGCTCGCCGTTGTGCAACTCATCCTCCACCAGAATCCTCGGCACCAGCCCGATGCCGATATTGGCGCGCACCGCCTGGATCAGGTGCGAGGTCATCTCGAAACTCGGGCCGATGCGCATGCTGCGATGGGGCAGGGCGTGATGGCTGAACCACTCGGACCAGGCCTGAGCGTTGCTGCTGACGTTGAGCAGCAGTTGCCCGGCGATATCCTTGTCGGCAGTGAGACGTTCGGCATCGGACAACTGCGTGCTGGCGATCACCACCAATTCTTCAGTGTGCAGGCGGTGGGCGGTCAGCCCCGGCCAGTCACCGCCGCCGACGCAAATCGCCGCGTCGATTTCGCTGGTGTCGAAGTCGATCGTTTCGATGCGTGAATGCAGGTGCACTGTCATGCCCGGGTGCGCGGTGTAGAAATCCTTCAAGCGCGGCAGCAGCCATTTGGAGCCGAAGGTCGGCAGGGTCGCCAGGCGCAAACTGTGGATGCCCGAGCCAAACGCCATGGCCTTCAACGTCGCGCTGCGAATCTGGCCGAGGGCTTCGGACAGTTCGCGTTGGTACATGCGCCCGACGTCGGTAAGGATCACCCGCCGGCCTTCGCGACTGAACAGGCGCATGCCGAGCATCTTTTCCAGTATCTGCACCTGACGGCTGACCGCACTCTGAGTCAGCGACAGTTCGTGAGCGGCGCGGGTGTAGCTTTCATGGCGTGCGGCGGCTTCAAATGCCAGCAGCAACGACATCGAGGGAGTGAGGGTTCGCGGATTCATTCGTTTTAGTCATGGATTGCGGGTCGATTTTACGGTTGTCCCGGCGTCACTCTGCAATGAACATAAGGCCTATGAGATGGCGGGAGCGTGACGCAATCATTCATTGCGCACAACTGTTCACCGCCACACGGCCCGTTTTTGACCGAGATTGCCCTTCCGATGATTGCCCAGCTGTCGCCTTCCACCGCGCTGAACACCGATTACCAACAGTTTCTCAAAGCCCTTGAAACCGGCGGTTTTCGCGGCGAAATCAGTGCCGACTACGCCAGCCGCGTTGTGCTGGCTACCGACAACTCGATCTATCAGCGCTTGCCGCAAGCGGCGGTGTTCCCGCGCGACGCCGACGACGTGGCGCTACTGGCGCGCCTGATCGCCGAGCCGGCTTACCAGAAAGTGGTAATCACCCCTCGCGGCGGCGGCACCGGCACCAACGGCCAGTCGTTGACCGACGGCATCGTCGTTGACTTGTCGCGACACATGAACCGCATCCTCGAAATCAACGTTGAACAGCGTTGGGTACGGGTGCAGGCCGGTGTGGTGAAGGATCAACTCAACGCCGCCCTGAAATCCGCCGGGCTGTTTTTCGCCCCGGAACTGTCGACCTCGAACCGTGCCACCGTCGGCGGCATGATCAACACCGACGCCAGCGGCCAGGGCAGCTGCACTTACGGCAAGACCCGCGACCACGTGCTGGAGTTGAACATGGTCCTGCGCGGTGGCGAGCGCTTGCACGGCCGCCCGCTGGAAGAAAGCGAACTGGCAGCGGAATGCGCCCGCGAGGGCCGGGCCGGCGAGGTGTATCGCTGCGCGCGGCAGATCATCGATGAGCAGCGCGAGCTGATCCGGGAAACCTTCCCCGACCTCAACCGCTGCCTGACCGGCTACGATCTGGCGCACCTGCGCGAAGCCGACAACCGTTTCAACCTCAACAGCGTGCTGTGCGGTGCTGAAGGTTCGCTGGGGTTTGTGGTCGAGGCCAAGCTCAACGTGTTGCCGATCCCCAAGCACACGATGCTGGTGAACATTCGCTACGCCGGCTTCATGGATGCCTTGCGCGATGCCCGCGCGTTGATGGCGCTCAAGCCATTGTCGATCGAAACCGTCGACTCCAAAGTGCTGTTGCTGGCGATGCAGGACATCGTCTGGCACGGCGTCGCCGAATACTTCCCGGAAAGCGCCGAGCGGCCGACGCTGGGGATCAACCTGGTGGAGTTCTGCGGCGACGATCCCGAGGAGTTGCAACGCCGGGTCGAAGCCTTCGTCCAGCACTTGGGCAACGACGCCACGGTCGAGCGTCTGGGCCACACGCTGGCCGTCGGGCATGCGGCGGTGAATCGCGTCTACGGCATGCGCAAACGCGCGGTGGGGTTGCTCGGCAACGTCGCCGGTGAAGCGCGGCCACAGCCGTTTGTCGAAGACACCGCCGTGCCGCCACAGCACCTGGCCGAGTACATCGCCGAGTTGCGCGACCTGCTCGACAGCCACCAATTGCAGTACGGCATGTTTGGTCACGTCGATGCCGGCGTGCTGCACGTACGGCCGATTCTCGACATGAAGGATCCGCAACAAGCTGCACTGGTGCGCCCGGTGTCGGACGGCGTCGCCGCGTTGACCCAGCGTTACGGCGGCCTGCTGTGGGGTGAGCACGGCAAGGGCCTGCGTTCGGAATATGCGCCGGCGTTCTTCGGTGAGTTGTACCCGGCGTTGCAAGCCTTGAAGGCGGCGTTCGATCCGTTCAACCAGTTCAACCCCGGCAAGATCGCCACGCCGAACATTCCCGGCGCTGTATTGTTGAAGATTGACGAAGTGACCCTGCGCGGCGAACTCGATCGGCAGATCGACGAAAAAGTCTGGCAGGACTACGGCGCGGCGATGCACTGCAACGGCAACGGCGCCTGCTACAACTTCGATCCCGACGACGCCATGTGCCCGTCGTGGAAAGCCACCCGCCAGCGCGCGCAATCGCCCAAGGGCCGCGCTTCGCTGATTCGCGAATGGCTGCGTTTGCAGGGCGAGGCGGGTGTTGATGTGTTGGCCGATGCCAGCCGCCGTCCGCCGTTTTTCAGCACATTGCTGCAGCGCTGGCGCAACAGTCGTGCGCAGGAACAGGACTTCTCCCACGAGGTGTACGACGCCATGGCCGGCTGCCTGGCGTGCAAGTCCTGCGCGGGGCAGTGCCCGGTGAAAGTGAACGTGCCGGACTTCCGCTCGCGGTTTCTCGAGCTGTACCACACCCGTTATCTGCGGCCGGCGCGGGATTATCTGATCGCCTCGCTGGAGTACACGATTCCGTACATGGCGCGGATTCCGTTGCTCTACAACGGCGTGATGGGCGCCTCGTTCAGCCGGCGCTTGATCGAGCGCCTTGGCGGCATGGTCGATGTGCCGTTGCTCAGCCGTTTCGATTTTTATGCGGCGATGCGTCGCTGGCAGGTTCAGCCGGCGTCGGTCGAGGTACTTTCGGCGCTGACCCAGGAGCAACGTGAACGCAGCGTGGTGCTGGTGCAGGACGCGTTCACGCGGTATTTCGAGGCGCCGCTGCTGGCGGATCTGATCGAGCTGATTTCGCGTCTCGGTTATCAGGTTTATCTGGCGCCGTTCAGTGCCAACGGCAAGCCGCTGCACGTGCAGGGTTTCCTGTCGGCGTTCAATCGCGCGGCGTTGCGCAATGCCGGGCAGTTGCGCGCGCTGGCCGAGATCGGGGTGCCGTTGGTGGGGCTCGATCCGGCGATGACTCTGGTCTATCGCCAGGAATATCTGAAAGTCCCTGGGATGGAGCAATGCCCGGAGGTGGCGCTGGTGCAGGAGTGGTTGCTCAAGGTCATGCCGGAGCAGGCCGATCAGCGCCGCGAGGACACCTTCCGCCTGCTGGCGCATTGCACCGAGAAAACCAACGCCCCGGCCGCCACCCGGCAATGGGAGCAGGTGTTCGAACGTGTCGGCCTGAAGCTGGCGACCCAGGCCACCGGGTGCTGTGGGATGTCCGGTACTTACGGACACGAAGCGCGCAATCGCGAGACCTCGGCGGTGATTTACGAGCAGTCCTGGGCGAAGCAGATCGAGGCGCCGGCGGAGAAGGGCGAGGCGCTGGCCACCGGGTATTCCTGCCGTAGTCAGGTCAAGCGCCAAGCCGATCGACAGTTACGCCATCCGTTGCAGGTCGTGCTGGAAACCCTGCGTACCGCGTGATCGCTGCTTGAGAACCACTGGCGATTGGATCGGTTTTTCATGTTATAAGGTAACGCAAATTATGCGGCCGCTTTCGGGCGGCTGCATCGATCAACCTTTCGATTGCGATACTTCCATGACGATTGCGGTTCCCCGTTCTGCCCCCTCGGCCACTGGCCGGTTGCTGTCCATTGATGCGCTGCGTGGCCTGGTGATTCTGTTCATGTTGCTGGACCACGTGCGCGAAACCTTTCTGCTGCATCGACAGGTCAGCGACCCGATGGACATCGCCAGCACGGAACCGGCGCTGTTCTTCAGCCGCACCCTGGCACATCTGTGCGCGCCGGTGTTCGTGCTGCTGACCGGGTTGTCGGCGTGGCTGTTCGGCGAGAAGTACGACGGCAAGGCTGACGTCAGTGCCTTCCTGTTCAAGCGCGGTTTGTTTCTGGTGGCGCTCGAATTCACCCTGGTGAATTTCGCCTGGACGTTCCAGCTGCCGCCGACCGTGATCTACCTGCAAGTGATATGGGCGATCGGCCTGAGCATGATCGCGCTGTCGCTGCTGGTCTGGCTGCCACGCTGGCTGCTGCTGACGTTGAGCGTTGCGATCATCGCCGGGCACAACCTGCTCGACGGACTGCACTTCCCGACCGAGTCGGCACTGCACGTGCCATGGGCAATCCTGCATGACCGCGGTTGGATCGAGGCCGGCGAGACTTTGCGTCTGCGCACCTCGTACCCGTTGTTGCCGTGGATCGGCGTGATCGGGCTGGGTTACGCGCTGGGGCCGTGGTTCGCTCGCGCAGCCGATGCCGGCGTGCGCCAGCGCCGTTTGTTGATCGGTGGTGTCGCCGGGCTGCTGGGCTTTGTGGCACTGCGGCTGGTCAACGGTTACGGCGAGAAACCCTGGGCTTTCGGTGACAGCGGTGTGCAAACCCTGATGAGCTTTTTCAATATCACCAAATACCCGCCGTCGCTGTTGTTCAGCACGTTGACGTTGAGTGTCGGGCTACTGCTGTTGCTGGTGTTCGAACGCGCGCAGGATCGACGCTGGATTCGCTGGCTGACGGTGTTCGGCTCGGCGCCGATGTTTTTCTACCTGCTGCACCTGTATGCGCTGAAGGTGCTGTACCTGATTGGCGTGGCGCTGTTCGGGCTCAATCAGGGCACCTATTTCGGTTTCTCGTCGGTGACGGCGGTGTGGCTGGCGGCGATGGTGCTGGCGGTCGCTTTGTTCCCGGCCGTGCGCTGGTTTTCGGCACTGAAGGCCCGACGCCGTGACATCGCCTGGTTGAAGTATCTGTAGAACGGCTCAGCTCGTTTTGCCCTCGCGGGCATTGCGGGCGAAGTCGATAAACGCCTTGAGCGGCGCCGGTATATGGCGTCGGCTCGGGTAGTACAGGTGCAGGCCGGGATAGTACGGACACCAGTCCGCCAGCACCTGCACCAGCCGTCCGCTCGCCAAGTGCTCGCGAGCCATGTCCTCGAACACATAGGCCAGTCCCAAGCCCTTCAACGCCGGGCCGATCATCAGGCTGACATCGCCCAGGGTCAGGGGGCCGTTGACCTCGATTTCCTGTTCAATGCCACCGCGTTCGAATTCCCAACGGTACATCGAACCGCTCGGGAACCGATGTCGGATGCAGGGAAGGGCATGCAAATCTTCAGGTTTCTGTGGCGCGGGATGTCGTTCGAAAAAACCGGGCGAGCCGACCACCACTGAACGCAGATTCGGTCCGATGGGCATCGACACCATGTCAGCTTCCAGCCGGTTGCCGAAGCGTACACCTGCATCGAATCCTGAGGCGACGATATCCAGCAGCGCATCGCTCTCGACTACTTCCAGACGAATATCCGGGTAAATCTTCAGAAACTCGCTGGCTATAGGCAGCAGCACCAGCTCGCACGCCTGGCGCCCGGAGGTAATGCGCAGATTGCCCGAGGGCTTGTCGCGAAAGTGATTGAGGTCTTCAAGCGCATCTTCGATATCGCGAAACGCCGGTTTCAGCCGCGCATACAACCGTTCGCCCGCCTCGGTCAGAGCCACGCTGCGGGTGGTGCGATTGAACAGGCGCACGCCGAGGCGATTTTCCAGCGCTCGCAATGAATGGCTCAGCGCCGACGGCGTCAGGCCCAGATCCACCGCTGCACGGCTGAAGTTCAAGTGCTGGGCAATGCAGAGAAAGATCGACAGATCCGTCGTGGACGGGTTTTTCATTTGTGAGTGCCTTTCACAAAGTCATGCAAATTTGTTGGGATTATCACATCAGTAGCACGGCTTTAAAGTCGACTCAACTCATCAAGAAGGCCCGGCAATCTCGCCAGGGTCACCGACAGGAGGAGTTGATATGCGTACCTGGCTGATTACCGGAGCTTCCCGTGGTTTTGGCACCCTTATCGCTGAACAGGCCCTGCGTGCCGGTGACGCGGTGATTGCCACCGCCCGCAACCCGCAAGACATCACCGACCGCCTCGGCGATCACCCGAACCTGCTGGCCGTAAGGCTGGACGTCACCCGCGAAGAGGAAGCCCACCAAGCGGTGGCAGCAGGCATCAAGCGCTTCGGCCGCATCGACGTGCTGATCAACAATGCCGGCTTCGGCGTGTTGGGCGCCGTCGAAGAAACCAGCGCCAGCGAAACCGAGCGCCTGTTCGCCACCAACGTGTTCGGCCTGCTCAACGTCACCCGCGCCGTCCTGCCACACATGCGCGCCCAGCGCAGTGGACGGGTCATCAACATCTCGTCGATTGGCGGTTATCAGGCCTACGTGGGCTGGGGTGTCTACGGCTCGACCAAGTTCGCAGTGGAAGGCATCAGCGAAGCGCTGCATCAGGAACTGGCGCCGCTGGGCATTCATGCCACGGTGGTCGAACCGGGCTTCTTCCGCACCGACTTCCTCGACGAACAATCGCTGATCAAGACCGCGCTGGTGCTGCCGGACTACGACGAAACCGTCGGCAAGATGCGCACCTTTGCCGAAGCGGCCAACCATGCACAACCGGGTGATCCGCTGAAGTTTGCCGAAGCGATGCTGGCGCTGGTCAACGCGCCGAACCCGCCGCAGCGGCTGGCGCTGGGCAGCGACACGATCGCGCGGATCGAAGCGAAGAACCGTTTGGTGGCGCAGGAGTTGGCCGAGTGGAATGAGCTGGCGCTGTCCACGGATTTCAAGGACTGACCTAGCCCCTCGTTGAAGCTATCGCAGGCTGCGCTCTATTGATCGCAGCCTGATTTTCTTTTCATTGGATGAAATCATGACAAACGTCTCCCAACACCAAGGCACGCGCGACAAGCTGCTGATCCTCGCGGCCATTTGCCTGTCGGCGCTGGTCCTTCCGTTAAGTTTTACCGGTGGCGCGGTGGCGACGCCGGCCATCGGCCGTGACCTGGGCGGCAGCCCTGTGGCGCTGACCTGGATCACCAATGCGTTCATGTTGTCGTTCGGCAGTCTGCTGATGGCGGCGGGGGCGTTGGCCGATGTCTATGGACGCAAGCGCCTGTTCACCGCCGGCATGCTGTTGTTCACCGCAGCGTCGATTGCCCAGAGCCTGGCGCCTTCGGTGTTCTGGCTGGATGTGTTGCGGGCGATTCAGGGCGTGGCCGGTGCGGCGGCGCTGGCCAGTGGTTCGGCGGCGTTGGCGCAGGAATTCGAAGGCCATGCGCGCACCCGTGCGTACAGCATGCTCGGCACCACGTTTGGTATCGGTCTCGCGTTCGGCCCGTTGGTGGCCGGAGCGTTGATCGAGGCGTTCAACTGGCGCGCGATCTTTGTGTTCACCGCGCTGATTGGTGTGATCGCGATGGTCTTCGGCCTGCCGCGCATGCGTGAAACCCGCGACCCCGACGCCAGCGGTCTCGACTGGGCGGGTACCGTGACGTTCAGCTCGATGCTGGCGCTGTTCACGTTCGGAGTGATCCAGGCGCCCGAAAGCGGTTGGGGCAGTCCGTTAGTGGTCGGTCTGTTGGGTGCTTCGGCGTTGTTGCTGGCGCTGTTCGTCTTCATCGAAATGCGCGTCAAACGTCCAATGCTCGATCTGACGCTGTTCCGCTTTCCGCGCTTCGTCGGCGTGCAGATGCTGCCGATCGGCACCTGCTTTTGCTACATCGTGCTGGTGGTCATGCTGCCGCTGCGCTTTATCGGTGTTGAAGGCTTGAGTGAAATCGATGCCGGCCTGCTGTTGCTGGCGCTGTCGGCGCCGATGCTGGTGGTGCCGATGCTGGCGGCGTCTATGACCCGGTTTGTCTCGGCCGGCATCCTGTCGGGCGTGGGCTTCCTGATTGCCGCCGTGGGGCTGCACTGGCTGAGCCTTTACAACATCGGCGAGCCGAAATTCGCGCTGGTGGTGCCGATGGTATTGATCGGAATTGGCGCGGGTCTGCCGTGGGGCTTGATGGATGGACTGTCGGTCAGCGTGGTGCCGAAAGAGCGCGCCGGCATGGCGGCCGGGATCTTCAACACGGTGCGGGTGGCGGGTGAGGGGATTGCGCTGGCCAGTGTCGCGGCGATTCTTGCTTCGCTGCTACACACGAATCTACAAGCAGTGGCCGGCGGTGCAGACGCAGCGCTGATTGCCGAGACCGCGCACCGGGTGACCACAGGTGATATGGCCCATGCGATCAACGCAGTTCCGGGGTTGGCTAACGAACGGCTGGTGCAGGGTTACGCCTCGGCGTTCCAGTATCTGCTGCACATCCTGACGATCATCACCCTGGTGTCGGCGGCTGTGGTGCTGGGGCTATTAAGCAAAGATCGGACGGTGCCGGAACCCCAACAGGCTGCGGCATAAATGAAAAAGCCCGGAAGCGCAAAACGCTTCCGGGCTTTTTTCATTGGATCAGCGGCGATCCAGCCACACCGTCTGCGCATTGCAGAACTCGCGCACGCCGAAGTGCGACAGCTCACGGCCGAAACCGCTTTTCTTCACGCCGCCGAAGGTCACGCGCGGGTCGCTGGCGGAGTAACCGTTGATGAACACGCCGCCGGTTTCCAGTTCGCTGGTCAGTTGCTGGGCCAGGGCGACGTTGGCGGTGTAGATCGTGGCAGTCAGGCCGAACTCGCTGTCATTGGCCAGCGCTACAGCGTGGGCGCAGTCGCGAGCGGTAATGATCGAGGCTACCGGGCCGAACAGTTCCTGTTTGAACGAAGTCATGCGGTCGGTGACGTCGGCCAGTACGGTCGGCTCGTAGTAGTTGCCCGAACCCTCTACTTTGCCGCCGCCGAGCAGCAGGGTGGCGCCTTCTTCCAGGGTGTCGCGCACTTGTTGATCCAGTTCGTCGCGCAGATCGAAGCGGGCCATCGGGCCGATGTAGTTGTCGGCGGACAACGGATCACCCATCTTCAGCTGGCGGGTGGCTTCGACGAATTTGCGGGTGAATTCTTCAACCACACCTTCTTCGATGATCAGGCGTTTGGCGGCGGCGCAGACCTGGCCGGAGTTCTGATAACGACCGATGACTGCGGCTTGCACGGCTTCGTCGATATCGGCGTCGTTGAGCACGATGAACGGGTCGGAACCGCCCAGCTCCAGCACGCATTTCTTCAGCGCGGCACCGGCCTGTGCGCCGATGGCCATGCCGGCACGGACGCTGCCGGTCAGGGTTACAGCGGCAATGCGCGGGTCAGCAATGGCGGTGGACACGCCTTCCGGGGTGACGTTGATCACTTCGAACACGCCATCGGCAAAACCGGCGCGGGTGAAGGCGTCGCGCAGCAGATAGGCGCTGCCCATCACGTTCGGCGCATGCTTGAGCACGTAGGTGTTGCCAGCGATCAGTGCCGGGACGGCACCGCGCAGCACTTGCCAGATCGGGAAGTTCCACGGCATCACGGCGAGGATCGGGCCGAGCGGACGGTATTCGATGCGCGCCTTGCTGCCTTCGACCAGCGTCGCTTCGGCGTTGAGCATGGCCGGGCCGTGTTCGGCGTACCACTCGCAGAGCTTGGCGCATTTCTCGATTTCGCCACGGGCCTGGGCGATCGGCTTGCCCATTTCCTGGGTGATCATGGTCGCCATGGCTTCGCTGCTGTCACGCAGCGCACCGGCCAGCGCGGTCAGCGCGCGGGAGCGATCCTGCAGCGGTTTGCGTTTCCACTTGTTGAAGCCGAAGGCGGCGCGGGTCAGCGCAGCGTCGAGGGCTTCGGCGGATTCGAAGGCGTAGTGACCGATCTGCTCGCCGGTGGCGGGGTTGATCGAGATGGCGTGGGTCTGGCTGGAAATCGGGCTCATGGCATCGTCCTGCGAGGTCAGTGGATGCGCTCAGAGTAGGGTGGCGTTTGGTTTCTGGAAACTGAATAATAAAGAGTGTTTCTTTCACGATTGGAGAATGACTGTGGATCTGGTGCAACTGGAAATCTTCAAGGCCGTTGCCGAGCACGGCAGCATCAGCGCGGCGGCGGCGCAGATCCATCGCGTGCCGTCGAACCTGACGACCCGCATCAAGCAGTTGGAGGAAGACCTGGGTGTCGACCTGTTCATCCGCGAGAAAAGCCGCTTGCGCCTGTCGCCTGCCGGCTGGAGTTTTCTCGAGTACGCACGTCGGATTCTCGATCTGGTGCAGGAAGCGCGCGCCACGGTGGCCGGCGAGGAACCGCAAGGGGCGTTTCCGCTGGGCTCGCTGGAAAGTACGGCAGCGGTGCGGATTCCCGGTTTGCTGGCGACCTACAACCAGCAACATCCCAAGGTTGATCTGGACCTGTCGACCGGGCCGTCCGGGACGATGATCGACGGTGTGCTCTCCGGACGCCTGGCGGCTGCGTTCGTCGACGGCCCGGTTCTGCATCCGGCGCTGGAGGGCATCCCGGCGTTCGAAGAAGAAATGGTCATCATCTCGCCGCTCCATCACGGGCCGATCCAGCGCGCGGCGGACGTGAACGGCGAGAACATCTATGCGTTTCGCTCGAACTGCTCCTATCGCCATCACTTCGAAAAATGGTTCAGCACTGACGCTGCGGTACCGGGCAAGATTTTCGAAATGGAGTCCTATCACGGCATGCTCGCCTGCGTCAGTGCTGGCGCCGGCCTGGCCCTGATGCCGCGCAGCATGCTGCAAAGCATGCCCGGCTGCGCGACGGTCAGCGTATGGCCGCTGGCGTCGGATTTTCGCTATCTGACGACGTGGCTGGTATGGCGGCGGGGTACGGTTTCGCGCAGTCTGAGCATGTTTGTGCGCTTGCTGGAAGAGCGCGGTGTGGTGCGCGCAGAAGAGAATTGACACGTTGTGTCATGGTTGTATCTTAGGCGTCCTGTTTCGCAATATAAAAAACTATACAGCGCAAGCGATTAGCCAGAAGGAATCAGCGATGACCACAGCCCTGAGCGGAAAAGAAGCGGTAGGTGAGCGTTTTGTGCTGGATACCATGCGCCACGCCCAGCAGTTGACCTGGAAGGCCGTGGACGAGATTGCCAAGGTGATCAAACCGGGGATGCGCGAGTCGGAAGCCCATGCACGGGGCAAGAGAATTCTCGTTGAACTGGGCATGGACCGGATCTGGCATCCGCTGTTGATCCGCTTCGGCGCCAACACGCTGAAGACCTTCAAGGCGCGTTCCGACGGCGATCCGATTCTGGGTGAGAACGACATTTTCTTCATCGACATGGGCGTGGTCTGGGAAGGCCATGAAGGCGATGCCGGGGCGACGTTCGTCACCGGTTCCGATCCGCAAATGATCGCTTGTGCGGCGGCCTCCAAAGAACTCTTCGACAAGGTCGAAGCCTTCTGGCGTCAGGGCGTGACCGGTGTCGGGCTGTACCGTTACGCCACCGATCAGGCCGAGGCGATGGGCTGGAAACTGAACCTGGACATCAAGGGCCACCGGGTCAGCGATTTCCCTCACGCGATCTATCGCGGCGGCAATCTTGGTGACTTCGACCAGGCTCCGAATGCCGGTGTGTGGATTCTGGAAATCCAGATCGAACACCCTGAGCTTCCGTACGGTGCTTTCTATGAAGACCTGCTCATTTGATTGAAAAGCTTGCCCGGTTCGGTGATTCGCCGAACCGGGCATTTTTTATTGTCCGTCTATGCTGCGGGGCAGGTCGAGCGGATTACCGTCGCGCAACACCTCCGGCAGCAATGCATCGGGAAAGCCCTGATACGCCACCGGCCGCAAAAAGCGTTCGATCGAGGTCATGCCGACCGAGGTGAAGCGACTGTCCGAGGTGGCCGGGAACGGCCCGCCGTGTACGGTGGCGAAAGTCACTTCCTGCGGATGGGCGAAGGCGTTGACCACGATGCGTCCGGTGCGGCGCTCGAGGATCGGCAGCAGACGCCGGGCCAGATCCAGATCGCGGTCTTCAAGGTGAATGGCTGCGCTCAGTTGACCCTTGAACGAACGGGCGACCGCCAGCAACTCTTCATCATCCCTGACCGTTACCAACAGCGCCGCCGGACCGAACACTTCATGGGCCAGCGCCGGTTCGCTGAGCAGGCGTTGACCGTCAACTTCCAGCAGCGCCGAGCGCCCTTCAAACTGGCCATCCGCCGGAGCGCCGACCGCTACCAGATTCGCTCCCACGCTTTCCATCGCCACCAGGCCTTTGACGTATGAACCGTGAATCCCCGGCGTCAGCATCGTACGCGCTGGCGCTTCGCTGACCCGTTTGATCATCGCATTGCGCAGCGCTTGCAGACCTTCGCCTTCAATCGCGATCAGAATCGACGGACACAGACAGGCCTGCCCGACATTCACCAGCATCCGCTCGATAAAGCCATCGCCGATTTCGCCGCCACGTGCGGACAGCGCTGCGGGCAAAATGAACGTCGGGTTGACGCTGGTCATTTCGGTAAACACCGGAATCGGATCAGGCCGCAACTGCGCGCGACGATAAAGCGCCATGCCGCCCACCTCTGAACCGGTGAACGTCACCGCTTTAATCAAAGGATGATCGACCAGCGCCTCACCGATGGCATTGCCGCCACCGCGCACCATCGAAAAAACACCCTCGTGCAAGCCATGCTTCTGCACCGCTTTACGGATGGCGCGAGCCTGGATTTCCGAGGCTCCAGGATGCGCGTTATGCGCCTTGAGAATCACCGTCGCACCGGCTGCAAGTGCCGACGCGGTGTCGCCGCCGGCCACCGAATAGGAGATCGGAAAATTGCTCGCACCGAAGATCGCCACCGGGCCGATGGCAACTTTCTGCAGGCGATGATCCATCCGTGGTCGCGGCTGTCGATCAGGTTGAGCCGGGTCGATCGCCAGTTGCAGAAAGCGCCCCTTGCGCACCACCTCGGCGAACTGACGGAACTGGGTCGCAGCTTTGGCGGCTTCGCCTTCCAGTTGTGCCTGAGGCAGCCCGGTTTCCAGCGCGGCCCGGGCAGCCATTTCTTCGCGCACGGCGTCGAGGTTGTCGGCGATGCTTTCCAGAAACGCCGCACGTTCGGTCAGCGAGGTGTGGCTATAGCTATCGAATGCCGCGTCGGCGAGGGTTGCAGCCTGATCGACTTGCGCCGCGCCGCCGAAGGCAAAATCCGGCTCGATCAGCGTGTTGGTCGCTGGATTCAGCGCCTTCATCGTGCCCTCGGTGGCGGCGACGTCAGTGGCGCCGATCAGCATGTGGCCGGTCAGAGTCATTTTGCGTCACCTTGCGACTGAAGGTTGGCGATCAGTTCGTTTGTAGTGGTGATGACATGGGCGAACGTCGGGCCGTTGAGTTCATGGGCGGCGTGCATCATTTCCTCTTTGAACGCGGCGGTGGCATCGCGCACCAGCGTGACGTGATAGCCGAGTTCGGACGCATAGCGGGCGGTGGCTTCGATGCAGGTATTGGCCAGCAAGCCGACGATGATCACGTGGGTGATGCCTTGCTGTTTCAGGCGAAAATCCAGGTCGGTGTTGGCGAAACCGCTGGAGCCCCAGTGTTCCTGGACCACGATGTCGCCGTCCTTCGGCGCGAAATCCGGGTGCCATTCGCCACCCCATTCGCCGCGCGCGAAGTGGTGCATGTGCATGATCTTTTGTTGGGTCGGGGTTGGATGATCCCAGTTCTCGTAGTCGCCTTTTACCCAGCGGTGATGCGGTACGATGACGACCGGAATCGGCAGGGCCCGCACGGCGCGATCGAGTTTGCGCAGGTTGTCGAGCAGGCCGTTCTGCTCGGCCATCGGTTTGAGCAGCGGAAAGATCTTGCCGCCGTCCGAGAGAAAATCGTTGTACGGATCGACCAGCAGGTAGGCGGTTCTGTCGAGCGGATAGAGAGGTTTCGACATGACGATGTACTCCGGCAATGAGAGTGATCGATGCTCAGGGCTTGTTCCCGCATCGTGTTGATATGATAATCATAGTAACTATGAAAGAGGCAAGCCCTGATGGCTGTAAACGATAGTCTTCCCGACACGCTGTGCCCGATTTCCCGGGCCGAGGCGATCGTCGGCGACCGCTGGACGGTGCTGGTTTTGCGCGAATTGTTCATGGGCAGCCATCGCTACGACGAGATCCTGGCCCAGACGGGCGGTACGCCGCAGATGGTCGCCGCGCGTCTGAAAAGCCTGGAGGCGGACGGGCTGGTCGAGCGCCGCTTGTACAACGAGCGGCCGAAACGCTACGAGTACCACCTCACCGCGAAGGGCGAGGCGTTTTACCCGGTGGTGAATGCGTTACGTGCCTGGGGCGAGACCTGGTGCAAGTCGCCGGAGGAAGGGCTGGCGGTGAACATGACCCACAAGAACTGCAACCACAGCGCCGGCCTCGGGCCGCTGTGCGATCACTGCGGTGAAGTGCTGCGCCGTGAGGATCTGATCAGCCAGCCGCAAGAGGCGTACGCCGCCGAACGGCAGGCGCGGCGTGAGGCGTTCAAGGCGAAATAGATGGCTCCATCCAAAACAAAAAAGGCCCTCATTTGCGAGGGCCTTCGTGTGTCAGCGCAGAACGAATGGCTTACAGACTGCCCGCCAGTTTTCCGGAAGTCAGCCGCCGACGATAAGCACTGTCACGAGTCGCCAGCCAGAAATACAGCGGCGAGGTCACCAGCAAGCCAACCACCCACGACAGGTCCGCACCGTTGATGTGCGCCGACACCGGCCCGACGTACAGCGGCGTGTTCATGAATGGAATCTGCACCGCGATACCGATCGCATACGCCAGCAAGGCCTGCGGGTTGTAGCGGCCGTAGATGCCGCCATCGACCTGGAAGATCGAGCCGATGTCGTACTGGCCTTTGTGAATGGCGTAGAAGTCGATCAGGTTGATCGCGGTCCACGGCACCAACACCACCAGCAGCACCAGCACCATGTCGACAAAGTGGCCGATGAAGTCTGCCGACGCGCCGACCGCAGCGAAGCAGCAGGCCAGCAGCACGATGATCGAAATCACTGCGCGGCTCTTGGCGGTCGGAATCCAGCGGTAGGCGAAGGTCTGCACAAGGGTGATCAACGACAGCACCGCGCCGTAGAGGTTGAGGGCGTTGTGGCTGATGACGCTGAGCAGGAACAGCACCAGCATCAACGGGCCGATGGTGCCGGTGGCGAGTTTCACCGCGTCCATGGTGTCCATGCCCACCGGTGTTGCCAGCACGGCAACGGCGCCGAACACGAACGACAGGCTCGAGCCCAGCGCCGATCCCAGATAGGTCGTCCAGAAGGTCGCCGCCACCGGCACATTCGCCGGCAGGTAACGCGAGTAGTCCGACACGTAAGGCGCAAACGCGATCTGCCACAGCGCCGCCAGCGACACCGTCGCAAGCCAGCCCGAAAGGTTGAAGCTGCCGCGCGTGAGGAAATCATCGGTCTGGATGTGGGTGAGGATGTAGCCGAAGCCGACCACGATGCCGATCCCCAAGACCCAGGTGCCGATGCGGTTGAGCACGTGGATGAAGCGGTAACCGATGATCCCGATGATCCCCGAACCCAGCGCACCGATGACGATGCCGACCGGCACTGGAACGCTGTCGACCACGCCATGCAGGGACTTGCCGGCCAGCACGATGTTGGAGGCGAAGAAGCCGATGTACATGACGCCGGCAATCAGCACCACCAGCAATGCGCCGAGGGAGCCGAACTGCGCGCGGCTCTGGATCATCTGCGGAATGCCCATCTGCGGGCCTTGCGCCGAGTGCAGCGCCATCAGCACACCGCCGACCAGATGGCCGACCAGAATGGCGACGATGCCCCATACCAGATTCAGGTGAAACAGCTGCACGCCGAGGGCGCCGGTGACGATGGGCAACGGCGCAATGTTGCCGCCGAACCAGAGGGTGAACAGATCCCTGACCTTTCCGTGGCGATCTTCGGGCGGCACGTAGCCGATCGTGTGTTTCTCAATGAGCGGTGCGGACGTTGTTGCAGAGGTGGCCATGACGAACTCCAAGGCAAGGACGAGTACGTGGACGTACTTCAGTGAGCGCCGGCACGGACGGCGCATTTCTTGTTGGGGTTGATCATGGGCAAGGAAAGGGGAGAGATAAATTAGTAGTTTTGTTGCTTCAGGCGTTAAAAAAACGAGGCTCTCCGGTCAGCTGAAAACGCTCTGTCTCGGGTGTTTCAGCGATATGAACGACAACGCAGCTGACCTCCATTGGAGCAGCTGTCTGTCGGTGTTATTGCGGCTCGGCTGCGGATTTGAATCCGGCAGCCAGACCGGTCTTTCAAAGGCGAATAGACGCCAACATTCGATGCAACATTTCATCGCAAGCCGTGAGCTGATCGACGCTGACGAACTCGTCCGGCTTGTGCCCCTGATCCATGCTGCCGGGGCCGCACACCACTGTGGGAATCCCCACCGCATCGAACAATCCGCCTTCAGTGCCAAACGCCACGGTGCCGAAATCGTCCGAGCCACAGAACTTGGCGATCAATTGCGCAGCCTGGCTTCGGGCATCCGTCGCCAGACCCGGATACGCCGACAATTCGCTGAAACGGATATCGCTCTGCTCGCTGACGGCTCGCATTCGCGGCAGCATTTGCTGTTCGGCATAGGTCTTGAGTTGCTGGGCGACAAACGCCGGATCCTGCGAGGGCAGGGCGCGGATTTCGAAGTCGAAACGACAGTCGGCGGGGACGATGTTCAACGCCTTGCCACCGTTGATCACGCCGGTTTGCACCGTGGAGTACGGCGGGTCGAAACGCGGATCGAGGTGCTCGTCCTTGAGTTGCCGGCCGATGCGTCCCAGCTCGCCGATCAGCTCGGCGGCGCATTCGATGGCGTTGACCCCAAGTGGCGCGTAAGCCGAGTGACAGGCATGACCCTGGACATCGCAACGCATTGCCAATTTGCCCTTGTGCCCGAGCACCGGTTTGAGTTCGGTCGGCTCGCCGATGATGCACAGCAGCGGTTTGACCGGACGCTGCTCCAGCACCTTGAGCAACGAGCGCACGCCGAGGCAGCCGACTTCTTCGTCATAGGACAAAGCAATGTGCACCGGCAGTCGCAACGGTGCTTCGAGCAACGACGGCACCAGCGCCAGCACGCAGGCGATGTAGCCCTTCATGTCCGCCGTGCCGCGACCGTAAAGCTTGCCGTCACGCTCGCTGAGTTCGAACGGCGGCAGCGTCCACGGCTGGCCATCGACGGGCACCACATCGGTGTGCCCCGACAACACGATGCCCGGCTGATCGGCCGGGCCAATCGTGGCGAACAGATTGGCCTTGCTGCGCTCATCGTTGTAGATCAGCTCGCATGGCACGTCGAAACTTTCGAGGTAGCTGCGCACGAAGTCGATCAATTGCAGGTTGGACTCGCGGCTGGTGGTGTCGAACCCCACCAGCGTCTTGAGCAACGCGACGCTGTCGCTCATCGGTCGTCTCCGGCAACCCCGTAGCCCGGCGCCTTGGCCGGATCGAGGGCGCGGTCGATGTAGTCCTGCAACTGCGGGCGATAGGCGTCCCACAGTTTTTGCAGTTGGCCGATCGGGTCTTCATCGGCCCAGTCCACCCGCAGGTTGACGATGGGCCAGGTCAGTTCACCCACCACGACCACGGCTGCCGAATGCACCGGACCTGCTTCACCACCCAAGGCCTGGGCGGCGTGCAGGGCTTTGATCAGGCGATCGGCCAATTGACCTTCGCCTTCTTCGAACGCGCTGACCATGGCTTCGATCACCGAGCGCCCGGCGAGCATGTTGCCCGCCGCCACGCATTGCTCTCCCGACACGGCGTTGTGCACGCCCAAGGTTTGCGCGCCGCTGAAATGCGCGGTCTGGCCGAGGTGGTTAATGGCCGTGATCTGCCGGTACTGACTGTAGCCGTTGCGGGTCAGCACCTTGTCCAGCGCCGCCTCGGGCGCCAGACCTTGCTCCATCAGGGCGAGCACTTCCGGGCCGAGCGACGGCAGAGTGATGTTCTGGCTCGACACCGCACCAACCCCCGGCAACAGCCACGGGCAGCGGGCGCCGACGGCGATGCTGGAGGAGCTGATGGCGATGCCGAACTGACCGGTTTCGGGGCAGCGGGCGGCGATGGAAAATGTCATGTGTGGCCTCCTTTCGCTAAGGTCGAATTACTCGGGAATCACCGCAACCACATCAATTTCCATCAGCCACTGCGGCTGACCCAAAGCCGACACCACCAGCCCGGTGGAGATCGGGAACACGCCCTTCAGCCATTTGCCGACTTCCTGGTACACCGGCTCGCGGTAGCGCGGGTCGATCAGGTAAGTGGTGGTCTTGACGATGTGGCTCAGGTCGCTGCCGGCCTCTTCGAGCAGTTGCTTGACGTTGCGCATCGCCTGTTCGGTCTGCGCGCGCGGGTCGCCGAGGCCGACCAGTTCGCCATCGAAATTGGTCCCGACCTGACCACGGACATACACGGTGTTGCCGGCGCGCACGGCCTGGCACAGGTCGTTGTCCAGGGTCTGGTTCGGGTAGGTGTCCTTGGTGTTGAACATGCGGATGCGGGTGTGGGTTGGCTGACTCATGTGAGGCTCCTGACGAATTCGGACCCGGCGCGACGGGCGCCGGGATTGAAGAGGGAAATCAAGCGTCGACGGTGTCGACAGCGTTGTTGTGCAGCGCGGCTTCGCGTTGTTCGGCATCGCGATAGGCCAGGTATTTGCGCTGGGTGGCGATGTGGTCGGCCACGTGTTTGGCGTCGTGCCACACGCCCCAGATGAACGACGAACCGCGTCGCGACTGCCACGGCAAGCCGAGGAAATACACGCCCGATTCGCTGGACACACCGCGCTGGTGTTGCGGCTTGCCGTTGTCGTCGAAAGCCGCGACTTTCAGCCACGAATAGTCCACCGCAAACCCGGTGGCCCAGATGATCGAGGTGATACCGGCGGCGGCCAGATCGAGATCGGCCAGCGGGTTTTTCACGCATTCAGGATCCGGATAAGTCTCGCGGGCTTCCGGTTCCAGCGGCAGATCGAGGCCGTTGCGTTCGATGTAGGCGTCGGCGGCATCCAGCAGCGCGAGGTAGTTCTCGTCGCCACGCTTGAGGTTGTCGCGCAGGTCCTGTTTGAAGGTCACCACGCCGTCGCTGAACGATTCGGTGACGCCGACCAGGGTCATGCCTCGATGGGCCAGACCACGGAAGTCGATGGTGCGGCCACCGTGGGCACCGCTGACGGCGATGGTCACGTGCTCGCGTCCGGGTTTCATCGCAGCCTGATCCCACTCGCCGAGTACGCCCAGCCACCAGCAGAAATCACGGTTGCGGTAAGCGCGAGGAGGGCGGTCATGGGCGCCAACCGAGAGGTAAACCTGCTTGCCCGAGCGCTGCAATTCGTCGGCGATCTGCACGCCCGATGAACCGGCACCGACCACCAGCACGGCACCGGCCGGTAGTTGCTGCGGGTTGCGATAATCAGCCGAGTGAATCTGCAGCAGGCGCTCATCTTTCGGCGCAATCGCCGGGATCACCGGACGCTGGAACGGGCCGGTGGCGGCGACGACGCGGGCCGCTTCGATCACGCCCTCGGAGGTCTCGACGGTGAAGCCCGGACGCCCGACATTGCGCACCACGCTTTTCACATCGACGCCGGTGCGGATCGGCGCGTTGAATTTCTTTGCATACGCTTCGAAGTAATCGGCGACACGCTCCTTGTGGGCGAAACCGTCCGGATCGACATCATCGAATTCCATCCCCGGAAACCGGTCGTGCCACGCCGGACCGTTGGCCACCAGCGAGTCCCAGCGGCCGGTGCGCCAGCGTTCGGCAACGCGGTTGCGCTCCAGCACCAGGTGCGGCACGCCGAGTTTGCTCAGGTGTTCACTCATGGCCACACCCGCTTGACCGGCGCCGACAACAAGCGTGTCTGTTTTTATTATTTCAGTGGTCATCTCTGATCCCTTCTCACGAGGCCGTTGGATTCAGGTCGCTGTCGACCCTGTTCTCTGTGCTTGGGATCAGACTAGGGAGGGGGTGGTTATCGGTAAAATATTATTAAGCTGGCATGTGAAGATAAAAACGTGATGCAGAGGCCTGAAAGCTCTGTAAATACGGGACCTCGCCATTGCGCCGGAGTTCTGGACACAGAAAAAAAGGGCCATCGACAGGTGTGTCGACGGCCCTTTTCAGATGGCGCTCGATTTACATCGAACTCAACGATTGAGGAACGCCAGCAGGTCTTCGTTCAGTGCCTGCGCATGGGTCACGGCAAAACCGTGCGGCGCACCGGCATAAACCTTGAGCTCGGCACCCTTGATTTGTTCGGCGGCGCGTTTGCCGGTGGTTTCGAATGGCACGATGACGTCGCCGTCACCATGGATTACCAGAGTCGGTACATCGATTTTCGCCATGTCAGGGCGGAAATCGGTTTCCGAGAACGCGGTGACGCAGTCCACGGTGCCTTTCAAGGAAGCCAGCAGGGCGATGTTCAGGGTTTGTGTCAGCACGCCGTCCGAGACTTTCTGACCTTTATCGAGGCCATAGAACGGAGTGTTGAAATCAGCGATGAACTGCGCGCGATCCTTCAAAAGCCCCGCCTTGATCCCGTCGAATACCGACGTGTCCACGCCCTCTGCGAAGTCCGGTTTCTTGCCGAACAGCGGTGTCACCGCGCCTAGCAACACCAGTCCGGCAACGCGCTCGCTGCCGTGGCGTGCGATGTAGCGGCTGACATCGCCGCCGCCCATGGAGAAGCCGACCAGGGTCACGTCACGCAGATCCAGGTGCTCGATCAGTTGCGCGATGTCATCGGCGAAGGTGTCGTAGTCGTAGCCGGTCCACGGCTGGTCGGAACGGCCGAAACCACGACGGTCAAAGGCGATGGTGCGATAGCCGCGGCTGCTCAGGTATTCCATCTGGTATTCCCACATGTCGGCATCCAGCGGCCAGCCGTGACTGAACAGCACGGGCTTGCCGCTGCCCCAGTCCTTGAAATAGATCTCGGTGCCGTCTTGGGTCGTGAACGTGCTCATGAAAACTCCTTGGGTGAGGGCCTGCGTGGATGCCGTGATGGCAGCGTTCACTATCGCGACAAAGGGCATTGGCCACTTGTACGCAGGTGCTAAGTTTCGAGCCGCACGCGTTAACGGTTTGGCGGCATGAGTTGTAAGATGCAACCGCATCGAACCTGCCGTTTTGCCGGAGACACCCGAAATGAAGCGCAAAAGCCTTGCGGGCAATGCCTGCCCGATCGCCCGGACACTCGACCTGATCGGCGACTGGTGGTCGTTGCTGATCATCCGCGATGCGCTGGATGGCATTTGTCGTTTCGGCGACTTCGAGAAGAGCCTGGAGATCGCCAAGAACATGTTGAGTGTCCGGCTCAAAGGGCTGGTGGAGCGCGACATCCTTCGCATGGTGCCGGCGTCCGATGGCAGCGCTTACAAGGAATACGTGCTGACCGAAAAGGGCCGGGCGCTGCAAACCGTGATAGTTGCGTTGTCGCAGTGGGGTGGGGAGTTCATGTTCGAGCCTGGCGAGCCCGGGTCTGTGATGGTAGATGCGCAAAAGCGTCAGCCGATCAGGAAGCTTCAGTTGCTGTCTGCCGATGGTCGGGTGCTGGCGCCGGAAGATGTGGCGACGAAACTGGCGGTTGAGCATTGAGATGATGTGATTCACCGATTCCGGAAGACTTTTACTGATGCCGCTGGTCGGCAATACATATTTAGTAATGACAAAAATTGACGTCAGAATAGTGGCTCATTACTATCGCGCCACTATTCTGATATCAGTTTCCGTCTCGAGGGATCGAACATGTCCTCACCCGCCCTCGTGGCGAGGTTGTGCCTGGCTTTGCTATGCCTTTCTCCACTCCAAACCGCACTTGCAGCACCCACCCCCGGTGAAACCGACCTGATCCGCGAACGCCAGAATCGTCTGCTCGAAGAGCAGCAGCGGCGGCTCGAAGAGCTCAAGGATCTGCCCGGTAAAGAGGCCAAGCCGGCGCAGCCGGAAGCCCCCGCCGACACGCGTTGCTTTCAGATCAACGACATCGAGCTCAAAGGCGCCGACAGCCTGTCGGAGAACGACAAGAGCCGTTTGCTCAAGCCCTACATCGGCCAGTGTCTCGGTGTGCCTCAGCTGAATGAAGTGCTGAAGGTCATCACCGATCACTACATCGAGAAGGGTTGGGTGACCAGCCGTGCTTATCTGCCACAGCAGGATCTGTCCGGTGGACACCTGAAAGTGCTGGTGGTCGAAGGCAAACTCGAGGGCTTGAAAGGCGCCGATAACAGCAAGCTCTCGGAGCGTGAGTTGTCGATGGCGTTTCCCGGCAAGGCCGGCGAGTTGGTGAATCTGCGCGAGATCGAGCAAATGGTCGATCAGCTCAATCGCCTCCCTTCCAACCAGGCCAAGATGGAGCTGTCGCCAGGCAAGAACGTCGGCGGCAGTGAGGTGCTGGTCACCAACACCCCGCAGAAACCATGGCGCGCCGGGCTGTCGCGAAGCAACGACGGCCAGCGCAGCACCGGTGAGCAGCAGTGGGGCACGACATTCGACTGGGACAGCCCGCTGGGTCTGGCTGATCAGTTGAGTCTGCGCGGCGGTCACGATGCGATGACCGATCACCAGCACACCTCCAACAACGCCATGCTCAACTACAACCTGCCGTGGGGCTGGTGGAACTTCAGCTACACCTACAGCCAGAGTGAGTACCGCTCGCAAATCGCGGCCAACGGCTACAACTTCAAGCAGACTGGCGACAGCGAAAACCATCAGCTGCGCGCCGAGCGGGTGATCCACCGCGACTCGGTCAGCAAGACCTCCCTCAACGCCGGCCTGTCGTATCTGCGCACCAACAACTTCATCGAAGACAGCAAGCTCAAGCTGAGCAGCAACCGCATCAGCGAAGCGCAGTTCGGCTTCAACCACGGGCGGCGTATCGGCAGCGCCTTCGTCAACTTCGACGCCGGCATGCAGGAAGGCATCGGTGCATTCGACGCTCAGGGCAGCCACGACCCGGGCCCCGGCGAGCCGGATGCGCGTTACCGCAAATACACCGCAACCCTGAGCTATCTGCAGCCATTCAAAGTGTGGGGCGAGTCCTTCACCTTCAGCAGCCTGATGACCGGCCAGCGCAGTGAAGACGTGTTGTTCAGCCCGCAACGCACCAGCCTCGGCGGGTCGTCTTCGATCCGTGGCTACAAGGATCAATCGCTGTCTGGTGACAGCGGTGGCTACTGGCGCAATGACCTGCGCTGGTCGCGCCCGATCAACGCCGAATGGCTGCGCCCGGTGTTCGCGGAATACGGCACCAGCCTCGGTTACGATCAGGGCGTGATCCGTGGTGACCGCTACAACGGTGACCAGCATGGGCGCATGTCGAGCAACTCGCTGGAACTGTTTGCCCGGGGCGAACACGTTGCGGCCAGCGTGACCTTTGCCCACTCCCTGGAACGCCCTGACGTGCTGACCGAGCGCGAAGCGCCGATCTATTTCCGCGTGGATTTCTTCCTCTAGTTTTTGCCCTTTCCGAGATTCTGATATGGACTTCCGCCAACTGGCCTTTCTGGCCAGTCAGACTTCTGCTGCCGTAAAAACCGTGAACACTTCTGGGGCATGCCCAAACGCGGACTGGCGTTCCTGCTGGCCAACGTCATGTTCTGGCAGCCGATGTGGGCGCAGGCAGACGGAATCGTGGTCAGTGCGCCCGGCACCACGCTCGACCGGGCAGGCAATGGCGTGCCGATCATCAACATCGCCACGCCCAACGGTGCGGGTCTTTCGCACAACCAGTTCCACGATTACAACGTGGATGCTCAAGGCGTCATCCTCAACAACGCTACGAGCCGCACGCAGCTGACGCAGATCGGCGGAATCATTCTCGGCAACCCGAACCTGCGCGGTGCGGCGGCGCAAACCATCCTTAACGAAGTCAACGGTGGCAGTCCGAGTCAACTGCGCGGTTACACCGAAGTGGCGGGGCAGTCGGCGCGGGTGATCGTGGCCAACCCGTATGGCATCAGTTGCAACGGCTGCGGCTTCATCAATACGCCGCGTGTGACATTGACCACCGGCAAACCTGTGCTCGATGGCGCGGGTCGACTGGACCGTTTTCAAGTCGATCAGGGCAGCGTCTCCATCGATGGCAAAGGTCTGGATGCCAGCGCTGTCGACAGCTTTGAAATCCTCACCCGCAGTGCGCAGATCAACGCGCAGATCCACGCCAAACGCCTGAACATCACCACCGGTCGCAACGATGTAAACGCCGAAACGCTCAACGCCACCGCGCGTGCCGATGACGGCAGCGCCAGACCGCAACTGGCGATCGACTCTTCGGCGCTGGGCGGGATGTACGCCGGGGCGATCAAACTGGTGGGCACCGAGGCCGGTGTCGGCGTGAAACTGGCAGGCGAACTGGCGGCCAGCGCCGGGGATATCCAGATCGACGCCAATGGCCAACTGACGTTGGCGAAGGCCACGGCCAGCAATGCGGTCGACATCAAGGCCAACAGTCTTGAGGCGCAGCAGGCCGTTTACGCGGGCACGCAATTGACCGTGCAAACCGCTAAGGATCTGGTCAACCAGCAAAGCCTTGCCGCCAGGGACAGCGTTCGCCTGACCAACGGCGGCACATTGACCAACGCCGGCGTGATTGAAGCCGGAGTGAATGCGGATAACAGCCGTAACAGCAATGGCGATGTTTCCATCAACAGCGGCTCGGTGAGCAACCGTGGCAGCGTATTGGCCAGTCGCTCGCTGAGCGCGAGTGCCGCAGGTGTGCTCGATAACCAGAACGGTATCGTCCAGGCCAAAGACGTCGCGCTAAGCGCCACTCGCCTGGTCAATCAAGGCGCTGACGCTCGGATTTACGGCGAGACCAGCCTGGCCTTCAGCGTCCCGGCTATCGTCAACCTCAGTGGCTTGATCCGCTTCGCCGACGGCCAGGCGGCAACGCTCTCCGTCGACAGTCTGGACAACCGCAAAGGTCGTATCGAAATCGCCGGCGGCAGTCTGAAACTCAATGCGCGGGCGCTGCAAAACGATGACGGCAAAATCATCGCCGGACGTCTGGATATCGATACCCGGCTACTCGACAACGCTGGCGGCCTGATTGCTGCCAGCCAGGGCGAAACCAAGGTCGTCGCCCACGAACGTCTGAACAATGGCAAAGGCAAGATCCAGGCAAAGACCGACCTCGTTGTGTCGGGCGCCGAGTTGCTCAATCAGGGCGGCACATTGGCCGCCGATTCGATTCGGATCACCGGCACCCGACTGGATAACAGCAGCAAGGGTGTCATCAGTGCCGAAAACGGCAATCTTGATCTGGCACTGGATCAGGACTTCGATAACCACGCTGGCAAGGTTCAAGCCTCGGATCGATTGAGCGTCGCTGCCCAGAGCATAGACAACCGTAATGCCAGCCTGACCGGCAAAACCCTTGAGGTCACCAGTCGCGGCAAACTCGACAACTCCCAAGGCACGATTTCATCGGATGACAGCGTGCTGGCCAGCGAAGACCTGGACAACACACAGGGCCTGATTCAGGGCAACACGACACTGAACCTGACCGCACGCGATCTGGACAACACCAACGGCCAACTGCTCGGCGGTGTTGTCGATGCGACGCTGGACAATCTCACCAGCAATGACAAAGGCGCGATCAGTGCCGAGACCGGCAAGCTCACGCTGGTCGTCAACAAGCACCTGAACAATGCCTTGGGTCGACTGCAAGCCAGCCAGGGGGACGTGGATGTTCACGCCGGCAGTATCGACAACCGTAAAGGTGTGGTGGCCGCGCAACAGCTGCTGTTGGTCGCTCGCAACGGTCACATCGATAACCGTGGCGGGCGGGTGATCGGCGATCGCCTCAACCTGCAAGCGGCCAGCCTCGATAATGGCGAGGGTGGTCTGCTGGCGGCGGGTGTTGATGGCGCTCGCCTGATTCTCAAGCAAACCGTCGCCGGTCAGTCGCAACTGCTCAATCAAAAGGGCCGGATCCAGAGCGATGCCGACCTGTACATCGAAAGCGATACGGTCGACAACAGTGCCGGTGTGTTGCTGGGCAAAACCATCGAAGTCAACGCCACGCAGCTGAACAACAGCGACAAGGGCGGCATCGTCGGCACGGGCGGCGACATTGCGCTGAAAATCGCCGGGGTCTTCAAAAACGTCACGGGCGTGGTCGACGCCGCCGAGCAACACCTGCTGCTCGAACAACTGGTCGAACTCGACAATCGCGGCGGCACATTGCGCGGGCAGCGCCTGGACATCACCAGTACGTCCATCGACAACCGTGATGCGGGCCAGATTGTTGCAGGTAGCGATGGTCTGAAAATCGTCGGCAGCACCGTGCTGAATCAGCAGGGTGCGATCCTCGCCAATGGCAGCCACGCAGAACTCGCGCTAGGCACCGGCAACCTGCAAAACCAGGGTGGCACGCTACAGGCTGACACGCTCGACATCACCAATGCCGACCTCGACAACAGCGCAGTCAACGGCAAGGCCGGCTTGATCTCCAGCCTGCTGGGCGATTTGCAGTTGACCGTGACACGCCTGATCAACCATGGCGGCAAGCTCTTCGGCAAAGGTCAGGTCACTTTCGATGGCACCCGTCTGGATAACGCGGGTGGTGAGATCAGCGGCAATCGGCTGGGTCTCGAAGCGGTCGGCCAGATTCTCAATCAGGGCGGACTGATCGAGTCGGCGGCGGATCTGCAACTGAGCGGCGTCCAGCTGGACAACAGCGCTGGCGGGCAGATTCGTGCCCTGGGCGGCACCTCCAGCAAGATCAAACTGAACGGCAACCTGAATAACCAGAACGGCGTCATCGAGATTGGCAGTCAGGATCTGGAACTCGCCGGCACCCAGCTCAACAACCTCAGCGGCAGCGTGCGTCACGCCGCGCAAGGGTTGTTTGACCTGGATCTGAATAACCTGACCGGCACGCAGGGCAGCCTCACCGGTCTGGGCAAAGGCGTCTGGGATGTCGCGGCGGTTAATGGTGTGGGCACCTGGCAACTCAATGGTGGGCTGACTTACACCAGTTCGCAGGATTTGAACCTTAATGTCGGGGATCGCATCGCCAGTGCTTCGGCGCTGAACCTGAATGTCGCCAATCTGAATAACGCCGGGCAACTGCTCAGCGATGGCGATCTGACGCTGACCCTTGGCGGCAACCTGATCAACAGCGGTCGAGTGTCGGCTCAGCAGAAACTCACCATCAACGCCAGCGACGTGATTCAACAGGACGGGCGGCTGGTCAGCGGTGGCGATACCGTGATGACCTTGCGTGGCACGCTGGACAACCTCGGTCGGCTGATCGCCAACCAGAACCTTACGGTGACGGCTGCCCGGATCGACAACAAAGGCACCCTGGGCGCCCAGGGCAATCTCGAATTCAACGCCGCCAACGGCATCTCCAACGGAGCCGATACGCTGCTGTTCAGCGGCGGCACGATGAAGTTGCATGGCAACAGCCTGAACAACTATTACGGCGATATCTACAGCCGGGGCAATCTCACGGTCGACGCCGTGGGTGGTGGTCGTGCTGCGTTGTTCAGCAACTTGTCGGGGACGGTCGAGGGCGAGGGGGATATCGACATCAATGCGATGTCGGTGGAAAACGCCAAGTCGGTTTTCGAAATGTCGCAGGGCGGCAGTTCCGGCTCCATCAGATGGATTTGCGGGCAGCATTGCGGTGGCCACGATGGCTGGAAAAAAGGCACGATCATTATTGATCGGACCTATAACGATGTGGTTCTCAAAGACTCGACCGCATCACGCTTCGTCGCGGGCAAAAACCTGACGATTCATGCCGGCAATGTCGAAAACCGCTACAGCATGATGGCTGCGAACGGCAGCCTAACGGTAACCGCCGACCGCTTGTTAAACCTCGGCGCGGAATCGCGCTCCGGCACTTCGACAGAATCGATTGGCACGCCTGGCAGGATCGACAATAGTCTGTGGGATCGGATGGAGTTCATCGAAGTCCCGGCGTTCAACGCGCAGACGCAGCAGGGGAATTTCGATGAGGCACGCTTCAACGAGTTGGTCGCCGTTACCAATGACAGTCGCTTCGCTCACCCTGAGAACGTACAAATAAAGTGGTCTCCCAATGGCAACACCTTGTATCCGGCCACCCTGCAGGCGGGAGGAACGGTAAGCCTCAACGTCACTGACTCCATCCAGAACGGCAAGCTCTACAACAATACTTACGATCAGCTCACCGGAAATCTGGACAGCGAAAAAGCCACCGGTGTGGGTGTCGTCGACATCAATCTGGGCAAGCGCAGCAGCGCCGCCAGCGTTCAGGTCGCCAAGGACGTCACTCGCATCGAAAAGGTGGATGCGGACGGCGTGAAGCAGATCAGCTTCGTCCCGGTTGATTTCCGTGGAGTACCGTTTGCTGCAGTAGATCCAACCGCGTCTTCGACATTCAGGCTTCCGAAAGGCCCTTACGGCATGTTCGTGCAGAGCCCGAATCCGCAGAGCCGCTACCTGATCGAAACCAATCCGGAGCTGACTCAGACCGCGCCATTCATGAGCTCGGACTACCTGCTGGGCAAACTTAATTTCAACGCCGATGAGGCCGCTCGCCGCCTCGGAGACGGTCGCTACGAATCGCGCTTGATCAGCGATGCAGTGTTGGCTCAGACCGGCCAGCGTTTTCTGGCCGGTGGCTTGAACAACGATTACGAGCAATTCCGTTACCTGATGGACAACGCGCTCGCCAGCAAAAACGAGCTGAATCTGACGGTGGGTGTCACCCTGACGTCGGAGCAGGTGGCGGCGCTGACGCATGACATCGTCTGGATGGAAGAGCGCGTCGTCGATGGTCAAAAAGTACTGGTGCCAGTGCTGTACCTGGCTCAGGCCGAGTCGCGCAACGTGCGCGGCGGCAGCCTGATTCAGGGGCGTGATCTGGAAATGATCGCCGGCAACGACCTGGTCAACGTCGGCACTCTGCGGGCCACCAACAACCTCACGGCAGACGTCAAAGGCAGCCTTTATAACGGTGGTCTGGTCGAGGCTAACGAACGCCTGAGCCTGATGGCCACCGACAGCATCCGCAATGCGCTGGCCGGTGATATTCGCGGTAATCAGGTCAGCCTGAGCACCCTCAAGGGTGACATCGTCAACGACCGGACCGCCGTGACTTACAGCCCGGGGCAGGGGTTGCGCACGTCACTTGACGACGGCGGCAACATCAGCGCCCGCGATACGTTGAGCATCAAGTCCGGCCGTGACTTGACCAACTCCGGCACGATCAACAGCGGCGCCGATGCAGACCTGAGCGCGACCCGCGACATCAACTTACTGGCGGTTCAGAACGTCAACGAGATCCACACAATCGAGAACGGCGGACATCGCTCGACCGTCACCACAACCGTGGAAAACCTCGCGTCCAGCGTGAAAAGTGGCGGCAACCTGAAGCTTGACGCCGGTCGCGACATCAACGTCCTCGCCAGTACGGCACAAGCCAAAGGCGATCTGCTTGCCGACGCGAAACAAGACTTGAACATGGCTTCGGCGAGCGACGAACACAATGTCGAAACCAACAGCAAAAGTGGCAAGAAACGCGTCCACGAAGAAGACAATCACACCGTCCAGAAGGCCGCTGAGTTCATCGCCGGTGGCGACGTCAAAACCAACTCCGGCCGCGATACCACATTGGTGGCGAGCAAGATCAGCGCGGGCAATGAAGCCTATGTGTATGCGGGTAATGACCTGAGTCTGCTGGCAGCGCAGAACAAGGATTACACCCTGTACGACATGAAGGAGAAGGGTGGTTTCGGCGCCAAGAAAATGCAGCGCGACGAAGTTACCCAGATCACTCATGTGGGGAGCGAGATCAAGACCGGGGGCAATCTCACGCTGGTCAGCGAGGGGGATCAGCGCTATCAAGTGGCGAAGCTTGAAAGCGGCAAGGACATCACGCTGGACAGTGGTGGGGCGATTGTTTTTGAAGGGGTGAAGGATTCTCACGACGAGAGCCATACCAAAAGCGATGGAGATGCTTTTTGGACTTCGTCAAAAGGCCGGGGCAATAACGATGAAACGCTGCGTCAGAGTCATCTGATCGCATCTGGAAAACTTACGATCAAAGCTGTAGACGGGCTGAAGATCGATATCAAACATGTCGATCAGCAAAGCGTGCACCAAGCCATTGACGCAATGGTCGAGGCCGATCCTCAACTTGCCTGGCTCAAGCAGGCAGAAGCGAGAGGAGACATCGACTGGAGGCAAGTCAAGGAAATCCATGAGTCGTTCAAATATCAAAACTCGGGGCTTGGGCCAGCTTCGCAACTGATGATTGCAATCGTGATGGCAGCGGTCATCGGTCCAATGTCGAGCATGATTCTGCAATCCGTTGCGGTTACCGCAGCGACAAAGGCCGCCGTCAGCACCATCGACAACCGAGGCAATCTGGGCAAGATTGCAAAGGACGTAACCTCCAAGGAAGCGCTTAAAAGCTATGTCGTGGCGGCAGCAACCGCAGGCGTTACCCAAAGCCTCAACTACGACCCAGGCGCAATCGGACTGAATCCCGAAAGCTTGAAGATTGTCGCGATCAAGGTGAGTTCGGATGCCTTGATCAAAACCGCCGTTTACGGCGGCAGCCTGAAAGACAATTTTGCGAGTTCTGCAGTGGGCACCGCTGCGGCCATCGGTGGCGCCTATGGGGCCGGGAAAATCGGTGATCTTCCCCTGAAAGACGGGAATGTTGGGAAAATCCTCCTGCACGCTGGATTGGGCGGGTTGCTGGCTGAGGCCACGGGCGGTAACTTCCGTACGGGTGCCATCGCGGGGGGCGCCAACGAAGTGTTGATCGGTCTTCTTGGAGAGAGGCTCCTTCCTAAAAATCTCGTAAAAGGAAGCGCCGAATACGCTCAGGCTCAGGCGAACCTGCTCGCACTCTCGCAGGTCGTGGGTGTGTTGGGAGCGGCAGCTTCCGATGGCGATCTGGGCGTCGCTGCGACGGTGGCGGCAAACGCAACGCAATACAACTTCCTTGGGAAGCACGACAAGGCGGAACGTGATAACGCACGTGAGGAGTTCAAGGAAACAGGAGCAATAGATCCTGCTAAGCGACTTGTACGACTGGAGGGTGCGGATCACCGAAGTGATGATCTGCTCGCCAAGTTCCGCCTGGACAGAAATTCTCTGACACCACAGGAGCGCACGGAGTTAGCAGCTTACCTCCAAGTGTACGCCGCCCAAGAGTTGGAAAACTCGACGGTGGCAGAGGTCAATGCCCGGGTCAGCAAGCTAATCAGCAATGGCCCCGAGAACCCGGAGCTGTACCGTTACGCCGGAACCACCGAAGCCAAAAATGCTTTTGCCGATGCTCAGCGTGCCATTGCAGGTGGATGGTTCGATCAATTGGTCTGGACTCGGACAAAAACTGAAAACGAACTGATCTTCAGGGACGCTCAAGGTTATTTACGCATCAATAACGAACAGCAGGGTTTGTCGAATCTTGGAAATCCGGCAATTTATGGACTGACCGGTCCATTGGGCTCCAGCATACGTATGGCGGCAGCGGCCAATGGTTTACTCCAAATAGGTGTAGGAACAAACCAGGCGTTCAACGGCGATCTTTGGAACGCAGCTGGAAATATTGTCATTGGGGCTTTGGGGGTTGCCAGTGCGGGACTTCCTGGTACCAAACTGCCTAACAACGCAACAACGGGGTTAATCTCCGAAACGGGTCAATACACACGACCTACCGAGGCAGTAGGCTTATTTGATCGAACAGTGTTACACGCTCCTGCAAATGATAAGTTTTATGAGCGGGCGACCCAAGAATTACTGGATGCTATCAATGCGATTCCTAGCAATACCCAAGCATCTAAAGTGGCAACTATGATAAGTGCCTATGATCCTGTATCAGGGAAGATTGCGGTAGGGAGCAGTAATGGCAATATTAGAGCTGATATGTTGGATGTGCGAACCGTTAACTATATAGAAACACAACTTGGTGTGAAGGTCGGTGAGATCACAAACCTCTGCCGCAATGCTGCTGGTGCCTGTGCTGAAGTCTCAGCGGTTGACAAATTAGTTAGGATGGGTGTCAATCCTGCTGAAGTGAAATTTACCAGTGCTCTGCGCCCCCGTATTGTTAGAGATGAGGGCGGGATTACGAAAAATGCTATAATTGATACCTGTGCGAACTGCAGTGTTACCTGGCCGGAGGGAAAGTGATGTCGCTGAATAAAGACTGGCAGCCTAGTTTTGGAGAAATAATAACTTGGTTCGCCATGGATAGAAATGGGTTGATAGCAGTTATGGTCAATAACTGTTTTGGTCGCCTGCCTTCTGCATTGTTGGAAGTTCCAGACTTGGAGGCAAAGCTGGATAGCATAAACGAGTTTATGTGGGAGGAGTCGTCAGACTTTTTTGATTATCCGAAAAATAAAGTAGGCCGTACTTTGTTGGATATGTACTCATTTCGCAGATATCGTAATGCCCGTTCGCGCATAGATGTGGAATTAATAGTTTCAGAGAGGTCGGGATTTGATAAAAAACTTTCAGAGTATTCAATTCCGTCAATTAAGGGGTTTTACATTTACCATGCAGTTGAAAGCTCTGCTCCTGGTGAGGACTATCCGGTCGGATACGAAGGAGAGACAGTTGTTGGGGATTATTTTCGGTTTTTAGTCCCAACTGTACATGGGGGAATCGAAGATTTTCCCGAGGATTTGAGGTCATTAGTTTTAGTCTCGGATAAGCTGGATTTTACCTCGGATCAGATTGTCGCGAGCGATTCGATTGACTTGTTTTTTTAAAAGAAGAAAGAAGAAGGGGGGGCGGATTTATTTATTTTAATAAATCTGAGAATCATCTGGCCGGCCTCCCCACCTCACGGAGGTGGCGCAAAATTCAAGGTGCGAACTTAGTCTT
>NZ_JBWKYU010000013.1:0-201145 GCF_059423925.1 Pseudomonas sp. GW458-11-26-14-LB4 | reverse complement strand
CGCAGCGGACGGGACTCGAACCCGCGACCCCCGGCGTGACAGGCCGGTATTCTAACCGACTGAACTACCGCTGCGCGTCGGTGCAGGCACTTTCAGCCTACGCGCTTGCTTACGCAAGTATCTCGGGAGTGGTGGGTGATGACGGGATCGAACCGCCGACATTCTGCTTGTAAGGCAGACGCTCTCCCAGCTGAGCTAATCACCCGTTTGCATCTCCGAGGCCGCGAAATTTACGCAGGTAGCGAACCTAAGTCAATAGCAGGATTGAAGTTTTTCTAAAAAAGACGAAATTGCTTCATTCCTTATAAATCATCTTCTTGGTCATGCCGCCATCGACCACGAATTCCTGCCCCGTCACAAACCCTGCATTCTTCGACAGCAACCACGCCACCATCGCCGCCACATCCTCGACCGTCCCTACCCTGCCCGCCGGATGCTGGGCATGATCGGTATCGGTCAACGGCTCCGCGCGTCGGGCGGAAGGGTCCCGCGCATCGATCCATCCAGGACTGACCGCGTTGACGCGAATCTCCGGCCCGAGACTGATCGCCAGTGCGTGAGTCAGCGCCAGCAAACCGCCCTTGCTCGCCGCATAGGCCTCCGTATCAGGCTCCGACTGCGCCGCTCGGGTCGAGGCCAGATTGACGATCGCCCCGTTGTGCGCACGCAGATATGGCGCACAGTGCTTTGCCAGCAACATCGGCCCACCGAGGTTCACCGCCAACACCCGATTCCAGTAAGCCAGATCGAGACTTTCCAGCGTGATGTTGTGGGGGTCCGCCACGGCAGCATTGCACACCAACGCATCCAGACGACCAAACTGCCCCAGCACCTCAGCGACACCCAACGCCACCTGGCTTTCGTCCGCGACGTCCATGGCGATGAACCAGGCGTTCTCACCCAACACCTTCGCCACTTTCGAACCCCGTGTACGATCCAGGTCCGTCAACACCACCTGCCAGCCTTCGCTGATCAGCCACGCAGCGATGCCCAGACCGATCCCGCGCGCGGCACCCGTGACCAATGCAACGCGGCCATGGGTGCCGATCTTTGGCGTAGACAACTCGATCACAACGCCGCCAGACCGCGCGACAGGTCGGCTTGCAGGTCAGCGACATCTTCCAGACCGACCGCGATACGGATCAGGCTGTCACGAATGCCGGCTGCCTCACGCTCCTGCGGCGCCAGACGGCCGTGGGACGTGGTGCTCGGGTGGGTGATGGTGGTTTTGCTGTCACCCAGGTTGGCCGTGATCGAAATCAAACGGGTCGCATCGATGAAGCGCCAGGCGCCCTCTTTGCCGCCCTTGACCTCAAAGCTCACCACCGCACCAAAACCCTTCTGCTGACGCTGGGCCAGCTCGTGCTGCGGATGGCTCTTGAGTCCGGCGTAATGCACCTTCTCGATACCTTCCTGCTGCTCCAGCCATTCGGCCAATTGCTGGGCGTTGGCGCAGTGCGCCTTCATCCGCAGGTTCAGGGTTTCCAGACCTTTGAGGAAGATCCAGGCATTGAACGGGCTCAGGGTCGGCCCAGCGGTACGCAGGAAACCGACGATTTCTTTCATCTGCTCGCTGCGACCGGCAACCACGCCGCCCATGCAACGGCCCTGGCCATCGATGAACTTGGTGGCCGAGTGCACAACGATGTCTGCGCCCAACTTCAGCGGCTGCTGCAAGGCAGGCGTGCAGAAGCAGTTGTCGACCACCAGCATCGCACCCTTGGCGTGCGCGATTTCCGACAGCGCGGTGATATCCACCAGCTCAGCCAACGGATTGGACGGCGACTCGACGAACAGCAATTTGGTGTTGGACTTGATCGCTGCGTCCCAGGCCGACAGATCGGCCAGCGGCACGTAATCAACTTCCACGCCGAAGCGCTTGAAGTACTTTTCGAACAGGCTGATGGTCGAACCGAACACGCTGCGCGACACCAGCACATGGTCGCCGGCGCTGCACAGGCTCATCACCACCGCCATGATCGCAGCCATGCCCGTGGCGGTAGCAACCGCTTGCTCGGCGCTTTCCAGCGCGGCAATACGCTCTTCGAACGCGCGAACGGTCGGGTTGGTGTAACGCGAGTAAACGTTGCCCGGCACTTCCCCGGCAAACCGTGCGGCCGCATCGGCGGCGGTACGGAACACGTAGCTGGAAGTGAAGAACATCGGATCACCGTGCTCGCCTTCCGGCGTACGGTGCTGACCGGCACGTACGGCCAGGGTATCGAACGCTACGCCTTCGAGGTCGCTGTCCAGCCGACCGGCATCCCATTCCTGACTCATGCTGTCACTCCTTGCCCTGTTCTCGATAAATAAAAGTCTTTTGCCAGATACAAAACCGGCCCCTAAGGGCCGGTTGAAACTCAGTTGTTGTACAGATCGATGATCGCACTGACCGCCTGGGTCTTGACCTTCGAGGCATCGTTGCGTGCCTGTTCGATCTTGTTCAGGTAAGCCTCGTCGACGTCGCCGGTGACGTACTTGCCGTCAAACACTGCGCAATCGAAGTTTTCGATCTTGATCTTGCCGCCGCCGACCGCTTCGATCAAGTCAGGCAGGTCCTGATAGATCAGCCAGTCGGCGCCGATCAGATCAGCGACATCCTGAGTCGAACGGTTGTGGGCGATCAGCTCGTGAGCGCTCGGCATGTCGATGCCGTACACGTTCGGGAAGCGCACAGCCGGAGCCGCCGAGCAGAAGTAGACGTTTTTCGCGCCGGCTTCGCGTGCCATCTGGATGATCTGCTTGCAGGTGGTGCCGCGAACGATCGAGTCGTCCACCAGCATCACGTTTTTGCCGCGGAATTCCAGCTCGATGGCGTTGAGCTTCTGGCGTACCGATTTCTTGCGCGCGGCCTGGCCGGGCATGATGAAGGTACGACCGATATAGCGGTTCTTGACGAAGCCTTCGCGGAATTTCACGCCCAGATGGTTGGCCAGCTCCAGCGCGGCAGTGCGGCTGGTGTCCGGAATCGGGATGACCACGTCGATGTCGTGCTCCGGACGCTCGCGCAGGATCTTCTCGGCCAGCTTCTCACCCATGCGCAGACGGGCCTTGTAGACCGATACGCCGTCGATGATCGAGTCCGGACGCGCCAGGTAGACGTGTTCGAAAATGCACGGGGTCAGGGACGGATTGGTCGCGCACTGACGGGTGTGCAGCTTGCCGTCTTCAGTGATGTAGACCGCTTCGCCCGGTGCCAGGTCGCGGATCAGGGTGAAGCCGAGCACGTCGAGCGAAACGCTTTCGGACGCGATCATGTACTCGACGCCTTCGTCGGTGTGACGCTGGCCGAACACGATCGGGCGGATGCCGTGCGGGTCACGGAAACCGACGATGCCGTAACCGGTCACCATCGCCACGACAGCGTAGCCACCGACGCAACGGTTGTGCACGTCGGTCACGGCGGCAAACACGTCTTCTTCGGTCGGTTGCAGCTTGCCGCGCTGGGCCAGCTCGTGGGCGAACACGTTGAGCAACACTTCCGAGTCGGAGCTGGTGTTGACGTGACGCAGATCGGATTCGTAGATCTCTTTGGCCAACTGTTCAACGTTGGTCAGGTTACCGTTGTGCGCCAGGGTGATGCCGTACGGCGAGTTGACGTAGAACGGTTGAGCCTCGGCCGAGGTCGAGCTGCCGGCAGTCGGGTAACGGACGTGGCCGATCCCCATGTGGCCGACCAGGCGCTGCATGTGACGCTGTTGAAACACGTCACGCACCAGGCCATTGTCCTTGCGCAAGAACAACCGGCCATCATGGCTGGTCACGATACCGGCAGCGTCCTGGCCGCGGTGCTGGAGCACGGTTAGCGCGTCATACAGCGCCTGATTGACGTTCGACTTACCGACGATACCGACGATGCCACACATGCGACGCAACCCCTACTTAATGGATCTGAACTGAACAACACTCACTGAGGCGTTTTCGCCGACGGCAAGAGTTGCTCCTTGAACGGAATATCAGCGGGTACGCTGATTCCGCTGGCAAGCCACTGACTGCTCCACCCGAGAATCAGGTTCTTGGACCAGTCTGCGACCAATAGAAACTTTGGCACGAGCTGTGATTCTTTCCACCACCCGTCCTGCTGTACCGGCCCCAGGCTCAACAGCCCGACCGCCACGACCACCAGCAACACGCCACGCGCAGCGCCGAAGGCCATGCCGAGGAATCGATCGGTCCCGGACAACCCGGTGACGCGAACCAACTCGCCGATAAGATAATTGATCATTGCGCCCACGATCAGTGTGGCGACAAACATGATGGCACAGCCCGTGATCACACGAGCCGACGGTGTTTGAATGTATCCGGCGAGGTACTCGGACAGTGAGCCACCAAACATCCAGGCAACGGCTCCTGCGATGATCCAGGTCACCAGCGACAATGCTTCTTTGACGAAGCCGCGGCTCAAACTGATCAAAGCGGAAATGGCGATGATTGCAACGATCGCCCAGTCAACCCAGGTAAATGGCACAGTGCAGCCTACAGACGGATAAGGCGGCGCATTTTAGCAGAGCGCATGGCTGTCGGTAAGCTGCGATTTTCAGTGCATTTCTATCGAAGTGATAGATATCAGCCGCGTTCGGGCTGGAAGCGCACCACAAACCCCTTGAGGTTCTGCTGGCGGCTCAACAGATCGCGCAGACGATCGGCTTCGGCACGCTCGATCAGCGGGCCGACGAACACCCGGTTCTTGCCATCGGCGGAACGGATGTAAGCGTTATAGCCCTGGCTGCGCAGGGTTTTCTGCAGGCTTTCGGCGCTGGCGCGGCTCGACAGACTGGCCAGTTGCACCGACCAACTCACCGACAGGCCATTGGCATCGACGCGGCTTTGAGTGGTATCCGGTTTGGCAGACAGCGCAGCGATCGGCTGGGCCGGGGCTGTGGTTGGCTTGACCACAGGAGCGGGAGCGGGAGCCGGTGCAACCGGTTTGGCTACCGGAGCCGGAGCCGGAGCTGGCGCGGCGGAAGCAATCGGCGCCGCTGGCGCCGCTTGCTCGGCGACCTCGTCATCGCTCGGCACTGGCTCTTGCGGCAGAACCTGCGGCTCGGGCACGGCCACGGTTTCCATCTGGATCTGCGCCACGGCAGGCGCTTGCGGTGCGGCCGGCGCATCGACGGTCACCTGACGCTGCTCATCCTGACGGGAAAACAGCATCGGCAGGAAAATCACCGCCAGCGCCACCAGCACCAGGGCACCGACCATGCGCTGTTTGTACGCTTTATCCAGCAAAGCCATTTGCCGCTTCCTCCGTGGAGCGCCGAGACAGCCATTCGAGGGCCTCGGCGACACAATAAAATGATCCGAACAGCAAGATCTCGTCGTCGCTGGTGGCCACTGCACACTGCCCTTCCAGCGCAGCCGCCACACTGTCATAAGACGTGACCGATGCGCCAAGGTTCTGCAGTGCAACATTCAATTCAGCCACCGGCCGCGCACGCGGCGAATCCAGCGGCGCCACCGCCCAATGCTGGACGCTGGCATTCAGTTCACCGATGACACCGTCCAGATCCTTGTCCGCCAACAGGCCGAACACCGCCAGATGCTTGCCGACCGGTGGACGAGCAGCCAGACGCCGCGCCAGGTACTCCGCCGCATGCGGGTTATGGCCAACGTCCAGCAGCAGGTTCAAGCGCTTGCCGTTCCATTCGAACGAACGACGATCCAGGCGACCGACCACGCGAGTCGCCTGCAATGCCGCAACAATCTGTTTGGCATCCCATGGCAAGCCGAGCAGCAGATAAGCCTGCAACGCCAGCGCGGCGTTCTCCATCGGCAGATCGAGCAGCGGTAAATCGCGCAGCTCGACGACCTGACCGTCAGCATCGGTACCGCGCCACTGCCAGAATTGATCCGTGATACCCAGATCGAAATCGCGCCCGCGCAGGAAGAACGGGCAAGCAAGCTCGCGCGCCTTGTCCAGCAGCGGTTGTGGAGGATTCAGATCGCCGCACAGCGCAGGTTTGCCCTGACGGAAAATCCCGGCCTTCTCGAAGGCCACGGATTCGCGACTGTTGCCCAGGTAGTCGGCGTGATCGACACCGATGCTGGTGACCAGCGCGATATCGGCATCGACCACGTTGACTGTATCCAGACGCCCGCCCAGCCCGACTTCCAGCACCACCGCATCGAGCCCGGCCTGTTGAAACAGCCAGAACGCCGCCAGGGTGCCCATTTCGAAGTACGTCAGGGAAGTGTCGCCGCGCCCCGCCTCGACCGCCGCGAAGGCTTCGCACAGCTGCGCGTCAGTGGCTTCGACGCCATTGAGCTGCACCCGCTCGTTGTAACGCAGCAGGTGCGGAGAATTGTAGACACCGACGTTCAGGCCCTGCGCCCGCAGCAATGAAGCCACGAAAGCGCAGGTCGAACCCTTGCCGTTGGTGCCGGTGACCGTAATCACCCGTGGCGCCGGCTGGCCCAGTCCCATGCGGGACGCTACCTGTTGCGAACGCTCCAGCCCCATGTCGATGGCCGATGGATGCAACTGTTCAAGGTAGGCGAGCCACTCGCCAAGGGTGCGCTCGGTCATACGTTGGCAGGCACCGGCGGAACGACGATCGGCTCGATCGGCGCGGCAACGAAGGTCGGGGTCGGCTTGCCGGTCAGTTGCGCCAGCAGGTTGCCCAGACGCGGACGCAGTTCGCGACGGTCGATGATCAGGTCGATTGCACCGTGCTCCAGCAGGAACTCGCTGCGCTGGAAGCCTTCCGGCAGTTTTTCACGCACGGTCTGCTCGATCACGCGTGGACCGGCGAAGCCAATCAGGGCTTTAGGCTCGCCGACGATCACGTCGCCCAGCATCGCCAGACTGGCGGAAACGCCGCCGTAGACCGGGTCGGTCAGCACGGAGATGAACGGAATGCCTTCTTCACGCAGACGCGCCAGTACGGCCGAAGTCTTGGCCATCTGCATCAGCGAGATCAGGGCTTCCTGCATCCGCGCACCACCGGAGGCGGAGAAGCAGACCATCGGGCAACGGTTTTCCAGCGCGTAGTTGGCGGCGCGTACGAAGCGCTCACCGACGATGGCGCCCATGGATCCGCCCATGAAGCTGAATTCGAACGCCGAAACCACGACAGGCATGCCCAGCAGGGTGCCGCTCATGGAAACCAGTGCGTCTTTCTCGCCGGTCTGCTTCTGGGCGGCGACCAGACGGTCCTTGTACTTCTTGCCGTCGCGGAATTTCAGACGGTCAACCGGCTCCAGATCGGCGCCCAGCTCGGCACGGCCTTCGGCGTCCAGGAAGATGTCGATGCGCGCACGTGCGCCGATGCGCATGTGGTGGTTGCACTTAGGGCAAACGTCCAGGGTCTTTTCCAGCTCCGGACGATACAGCACAGCCTCGCAGGACGGGCATTTGTGCCACAGACCTTCAGGGACCGAGCTCTTCTTGACCTCGGAACGCATGATCGAAGGGATCAGCTTGTCTACCAACCAGTTGCTCATGCTTTCTTTCTCCAGTACCGGCGGCCCGAACGCTCTGGTTCGCGGCCCCGCGTATGCCCTTCAGCTAAATTCATGTGTGGCGATGATCGTCCGGACTGCCGGGTCAGCGGAACTGACCTGCGTACACCCCGAAAAGACCCTCAGCCTCTTTTCTACAGAGCTGTGGACGGCGGCAGTCTGCCAGCCGTCACATCAGCGTACGGCGTTGATGAATGCACGAATCCTTGCGTGATCCTTGATGCCCTTGCTCGCCTCTACCCCGCCGCTGACATCCACGGCATACGGCCGCACCCAGGCGATCGCATCGGCGACGTTTTCCGGCGTCAGGCCGCCGGCCAGAATCAAAGGCTTGCTCAAACCCTGCGGAATCAGTGACCAGTCGAACGCCTCGCCGGTTCCGCCGGGCACGCCTTCGACATAAGTGTCGAGCAGCACGCCGCTGGCGCTCGGGTAGGCATCGCAGGCAGCGGCAATGTCATCGCCCGCTTGGACCCGCAAGGCCTTGATGTACGGCCGGTGCCAGCCTTCACACTCGGCGGCGGTTTCGTCGCCGTGGAACTGCAACAGATCCAGCGGCACGGCATCGAGGATTTCCCCGAGCTCGCAGCGGCTGGCATTGACGAACAACCCGACCGTGGTCACGAACGGCGGCAATGCGGCGATGATCGCCCGCGCCTGCTGCACGGTCACGGCCCGGGGACTTTTAGCGTAGAACACAAAACCGATGGCATCGGCCCCGGCCTCGACGGCTGCCAACGCATCTTCCATGCGGGTAATCCCGCAAATCTTGCTGCGAACGGCTGACATGTCGATAAAAACCCCAAGGCAAATCCGAGAAAGTCCCGGATGGTAACAAATGCGTTCGAGGGCGTCAGCCGTCAAGTTCCGAGAAACCCGTAAGGAAATGTGGCCCGATGAAACGCTCGGGCAACGGGAACTCGTCGTGGTACTCGACCTGCACCAGATACAGGCCGAACGGATGCGCCGTGACCCCGCCGGAACGCCGCTCGCGGCTCTCCAGCACTTCTTTCATCCACTCCACGGGCCGCTCGCCGGCGCCAATAGTCATCAGCACCCCGGCAATGTTGCGCACCATGTGGTGCAGGAACGCGTTGGCGCGGATGTCCAGAACGATCATTTTTCCGTGACGGGTCACGCGCAGATGATGCATCTTTTTGATCGGCGACTTGGCCTGGCACTGGCCGGCACGGAACGCGCTGAAATCATGGGTACCGATCAGGTACTGCGCGGCTTCGGCCATACGCTCGACGTCCAGCGGACGGTGATTCCAGGTGATTTCTTCGTTGAGATGCGCCGGGCGGATCTGATCGTTGTAGATCACGTAGCGATAGCGCCGGGCAATCGCCTTGAATCGCGCATGGAAATGCGCCGGCATGACCTTCGCCCAACTGACGCTGATGTCGTGGGGCAGATTGATGTTGGCGCCCATGACCCAGGCTTTCAGCGAACGGTCGACCTGGGTATCGAAATGCACCACTTGCCCGCAGGCATGCACACCGGCGTCGGTGCGCCCGGCACATTGCAGCGAGATCGGCGAGTCGGCGACCTTCGACAGGGCTTTTTCCAGGGTTTCCTGCACGGTGAGCACACCAGTGGACTGGCGCTGCCAGCCGCTGTAGCGCGAGCCCTTGTATTCAACGCCCAGCGCGACGCGGAAAAAGCCTTCGGGTGCCATTTCGGCGGCCGGGTTATCTATGTTTGCCAAGTCGGGACAGCCTGCTGATCTACAAAGGCGGGCATTATAAGGCGACGGGACGGGGAAACCAGACCCAAACAAAAACGGCAGCCTCATGGGCTGCCGCTTTGTTTACCGCTGAAGGCCGACTCAGGCCAGATGCGAAAGCATTTCGCTCGCTTCGCTCTTCTGTTTGTCGTTGCCCTCGCTGATGACCTCATTGAGGATGTCGCGCGCGCCGTCATTGTCACCCATGTCGATGTAGGCCTGAGCCAGATCGAGCTTGGTCGCGGCTTCGTCGGTACCGGACAGGAAGTCGAAGTCATCCTCACCCAGATCGTCGCCCAACGCGGCATCAGCTTCGGTGAAGCTTGGCTCATTGATGCTGCTCGACAGACGATCCAGCTCGGCGTTGACGTCGTCCAGTTCGGCGGCGAACGCATCCGGCTCGGCAGGCGCCGCGTCCATTTCGTCGGCCAGGGACAGGTCGAAATCGGCTGGCAGCTCCAGATCGTCCTGCGGCACGTCGGTCACGGCCGGGGTTTCGACCAGCGGCAGATCCTTCACGCCTTCGTCCAGATCCAGCAGGAAATCATCGTCTGCCAGCTCGACCGGCGCAGGCGCAGGATCGGCACCGAGGTCCAGATCCAGGTCGAAGTCCGACAGGTCGTCGAGGTTTTCCTTGATATCGGTCTGCTGCTGCAGCACCGATTCGAAGCTCAGATCGTCGTCAGTCGGGAATGCGTCGAGTTCGACCGGCGCTTCCGGCTCGACAGCCGCCCCAGGTTCAACCGGCGTGATGTTGTCGAGATCGTCGAGGCTCAGATCGAAAGCGCTGTCCAGTTCGGCATCTGCCGCAGCAGGCGCTTCAGGCTCGTCGAGCAACAGCTCCTTGACGTAATCCTCGTCCAGCTCGGCAGCCATGGCCGCAGCCGCCAGACCGCTGGCCGCGACGACCGCCATGGCCGGGAAGCGGCTTTTCAGCTCTTCGACCTTGGCGAAGTTGTCGCCATTGGCAACCAGTTGGCGCTCCTGACCGACGAAGGCATCGCGATCACCTTGGCGACCGTAAACTTCCATCAATTTCAGACGCAGATCGCTGCGCTGCGGCTCCAGACTCACGCCCTCCTCCAGCAGCGCGGCCGCTTGATTCAGGCGACCGCCGTCGATGTGCGACTGCGCCTTGTCCAGCACGTCGTCGGAACGCTCGGCGGCAGGTGCCACCAACGGCGCGGCGATCGGCTCGGCCATCACGACTGGAGCAACTACAGCAGCAGCGGCTGGGGCTGGGGCTGGGGCTGGGTTCAGCTTGACGCTGGCGGCTGGCACTTCCAGACCTTCGAAGCTGCTTTCCGGCAGATCGAGGTCCTGGGAAAACGATTGCTCCTCCAGCGCACGGGCCATGCGCAGGTGTTTTTCGGCTTCCTGCTGCGCCTTGCGGCGGCGGGCCAGCAGCAACAGCAGGAGCAGCAGAACCACCGCACCGCCACCGACCAGACCCAGCAGGATCGGATTGGTCAGCAGTTCGTTGAAGGTTTTCTCGTCATTGGCGGCGGGCGTGGTTTCAACCACAGGCTCGACAACCGGCTCGACCGGTGCCGGAGCAGCAGCCTCAGGCGCAGGTGCGGCCGGAGCAGCCTCTGCCGGAGTAGCCGGCGGCGTGGCCGCCAGCTCCGCGGTGATCGCCGGCACCACTGGCGCAGTGGCGGCGGTCGCGGGAGCAGCGCCCGAGCCTTCGGCCTGCATTTTCGCCAGTTGATTGTTCTTCAGCTCGATCAGGCGTTGCAGCTTGTCCAGCTGGCTTTGCAGATCGGCCATGCGGCTTTTCAGTTCTTCGTTGTCACGACGGGTGGTGTCGAGACTTTCCTGGGTCACCGCCAGTTTGTTGCTCAGGGCCTTGGCGTCGCCGGCCGGACCCTTGCCACGCACCTTGGCGCTTTCGGCGGACACCAGGCTCAGGTTGTCCTTGGCGTTTTGCGCAGCACCGGTATTGGCGCGACCACGATTGGTCGCATCGAGCTGCTGCTGACCGGTGCCCGGTTTGGCCACATAACGACGGCCCTGACGCCAGGCTTCGTTCTGCGCAGCCACTTCAGCAATCGCTTTGGACTGAGGCAGCGCGGTGCTTTGCACCTGATCCGGCAGACGCAGCACCTGTCCGGTTTTCAGGCGGTTGATGTTGCCGCCGATGAACGCGTCCGGGTTCAAGGCCTGGATCGCCAGCATGGTCTGCTGCACCGAACCACCGGTGCGCGCCTTGGCGGCGATTTCCCACAGGGTGTCGCGTGGCGTGGTGGTGTGGGTCGAATGCGTGGCGCCGGTGGTCGGTGCGGTGATGGTTTGTGCCGGCGCTGGTTGAGCGGCGGCATCAGCGGTCTGCGGCGAGAACTTCGACGGATCCAGCAGCACGCTGTAATCACGTAGCAGACGGCCGTTCGGCCACATCACCTGCACGAGGAATTTCACCATCGGTTCCGACAGCGGCTTGCTCGACGTTACGCGCAGCACGCTTTTGCCGCTGGCGTTGAGCACCGGGGTGAAGGTCAGATCATTGAGGAAGGCCTGGCGATCGACGCCGGCCTTGGCGAAATCTTCCGGCGAGGCCAGGCTCGGCACCACTTCGGCAGCGGTCAGATCCTTGACATCGAGCAGCTCGATTTCCGCCACCAGCGGCTGGTTCAGGGTCGACTTCAGGGTCAGCTCCCCGAGCCCGAGGGCATGCGCCATACCGGAGGACAGCGCCGAGGCGGCCGCTATTGCTAACACCAGTTTGCGAACTTGAACCATAGCCTCTTCCTTTGTTTGAACGTTCCTCGGCCAGCGAGAAGATGTTGATTGTCGCTGCCGTAAGGCATTGCGCGCGACGACGACAGCATGCCGCGCGCGATCATTTCTTTGATGCCCCGGAAAGTCCCGGAGGGTGACACGTCATCGAGTGCTCCGGCCAAGCATAGCGCTCGCCTAGAATCAGTCGACAAATTGTTGCCAAGTATCTTTTACAGCAGGTCTTTTATCAACAACTCGGCGACCTGCACGGCGTTGAGGGCCGCACCTTTGCGTACGTTATCTGACGTCAGCCACAGATTAAGTTCCGACGGCTCGTCGACACCGGCACGCACCCGCCCGACGTAGACCACGTCCTGCCCCACCGCGTCACCGACGGCGGTCGGATAATCGCCGGCCTCGACCAGCTCGATGCCCTCGGCCTCTTCAAGCGCGGCGTTGACCTTTTCCAGGTCGACCGCGCTCGCTGACTGCAAGGTCACGCTAAAGCTATCGCCAAAAAACACCGGGGCTTGAACGCAAGTTGCGGAAATCTTTAATAAAGGCTTGGCCAGCACCTGACGCAGCTCACGCACCAGACGTTTTTCCAGCAGCGTATGGCCTTGCGCGTCGGGCGTGCCGACCTGAGCCAGCAGGTTGAAAGCCATCTGCCGGTCGAAGAATGTCGGCTCCAGCGGACGCATGTTCAACAACTCGGCGGTCTGGCGCGCCAGCTCGGTCACGGCTTCGCGGCCCTGGGCGGAAACCGCCAGATTGGCGGTGACATGCACGTATTGCAGCTCGATCAGATCGAGCAGCGGCGCCAGCACCACGGCCAATGTGGTGGCCGACGGGCTCGGACTGCTGACCTGGAACGGTACTTTCAAACCGGCCAGCACAGCGGCATTGGCTTCCGGCACCACTTGCGGCGCCTGATCCGCCGGCAAGGCGCCGGACAAGTCGACCAGCGAGCAACCTGCCGCGTGAGCGCGGGCGGCGTAACTCAGAGTAATGGCCGGGCCGGCGGCGAAGAACGCCAGCTTGACCTTGCTGAAATCGAACTCGTCGACTTCACGCACGCGCACGTTCTTGTTGCGAAACAGCACCGAGCTGCCGGCGGATTCGCTGCTGGCCAGCAGGTGCAACGTGCCCACCGGGAAGTCGCGCTCTTCGAGAATCTGCACGAGGGTTTCGCCGACAGTACCGGTGGCGCCGATCACGGCAATATCAAGGGTCTGGGTCATGTTGCTACCTCTGGCGAAACGGGGGGAGCGGCACTTTACCGGGTGAGTCGCACGCAGGCAATTCGCGCCCGCCGCGAAGAGCGGACGCGGAGCGTCCATGGCTGCATTCCCACGCAGAGCATGGGAACGATCAACAGGTACAAAAAAACCCGCGCCTCTTGCGAGGCGCGGGTTCTCTCATTGCATCAAGCGATCAACGCTCAAGCAGGATCCGCAGCATGCGACGCAGCGGTTCGGCCGCGCCCCACAGCAGTTGGTCGCCGACGGTGAAAGCACCGACGAACTGCGAACCCATGTTCAGCTTGCGCAGACGACCAACCGGTACGTTCAGGGTGCCGGTGACTTTCGTCGGGCTCAGCTCCTGCATGCTGATATCGCGGTTGTTCGGCACCAGTTTGACCCAAGGGTTGTGCTGGCTGATCAGCCCTTCGATGTCGGCGATCGGCACGTCTTTGTTCAGCTTGATGGTCAGCGCCTGGCTGTGGCAACGCATGGCGCCGATGCGCACGCAGATGCCGTCGACCGGGATCGGGCTCTTGAAGCGACCGAGGATCTTGTTGGTCTCGGCCTGGGCCTTCCATTCTTCGCGGCTCTGGCCGTTCGGCAGTTCCTTGTCGATCCACGGGATCAGGCTGCCGGCCAGCGGTACGCCGAAGTTTTCGGTCGGGTACGCGTCGCTGCGCATGGCTTCGGCCACACGACGGTCAATGTCGAGGATCGCGCTGGCAGGATCGGCCAGTTGATCGGCGACAGCGGCGTGGGTCGCGCCCATCTGCTTGATCAGTTCACGCATGTTCTGCGCGCCGGCACCAGAGGCCGCCTGATAGGTCATGGCGCTCATCCACTCGACCAGACCGGCCTCGAACAGACCACCCAGGCCCATCAGCATCAGGCTGACGGTGCAGTTGCCGCCGATGTAGTTCTTGGTGCCCGCGTCGAGCTGCTGATCGATGACCTTGCGGTTGACCGGATCGAGGATGATCACGGCGTCGTCGTTCATCCGCAGGCTCGAGGCCGCGTCGATCCAGTAACCCTGCCAGCCGGCTTCGCGCAGCTTCGGGAATACTTCGCTGGTGTAGTCGCCGCCCTGGCAGGTCAGGATCACGTCGAGGGTCTTCAGCTCTTCAATGCTGTAAGCGTCCTTGAGCGGAGCAATGTCCTTGCCCACGGACGGGCCTTGGCCACCGACATTGGAAGTGGTGAAAAACACCGGCTCGATAAGATCGAAATCCTGCTCTTCCAGCATCCGCTGCATGAGCACGGAACCGACCATGCCGCGCCAACCGATCAGACCTACACGTTTCATCGCAACTACACCTTCTTGAAAAGTGGGCCGCTGCTTTGTATTGAATTTCGCAGCGGGCCCGAGAGATTACAGATTCCGCAGCGCGGCGACTACTGCGTCACCCATTTCCTGCGTACCGACTTTAGTGCAACCGGTCGAAAAGATATCGCCGGTGCGCAGACCTTGATCCAGCACCACGCTGACCGCTTTCTCGATGGCATCCGCCGCTTCGTGCAGATTGAAGCTGTAACGCAGCATCATCGATACCGACAGAATGGTCGCCAGCGGGTTGGCGATGCCTTTGCCCGCGATGTCCGGCGCCGAACCGTGGCAAGGCTCGTACATGCCCTTGTTGTTGGCATCCAGCGAGGCCGACGGCAGCATGCCGATGGAGCCGGTGAGCATCGACGCTTCGTCGGACAGGATGTCGCCGAACATGTTGTCGGTGACGATCACGTCGAACTGCTTCGGTGCACGCACCAGTTGCATCGCGGCGTTGTCGACATACATGTGGCTCAGCTCAACGTCCGGGTAATCCTTGGCGACCTGCTCGACCACTTCACGCCACAGTTGGCTGGACGCCAGTACGTTGGCCTTGTCCACCGAGCACAGTTTCTTGCCACGCACGCGGGCCATGTCGAAACCGACACGGGCGATACGGCGGATTTCGCTTTCGCTGTACGGCAGCGTGTCGTAAGACTGGCGCTCGCCGTTTTCCAGAGTACGGGTACCGCGCGGCGCGCCGAAGTAGATGCCGCCGGTCAGCTCACGGACGATCAGGATGTCCAGGCCGGCAACGATTTCCGGCTTCAGGCTCGAAGCGTCGGCCAGTTGCGGGTACAGGATCGCCGGACGCAGGTTGCCGAACAGGCCCAGTTGCGCGCGGATTTTCAGCAGGCCGCGTTCAGGGCGGATGTCACGTTCGATGGTGTCCCATTTCGGGCCACCCACGGCGCCCAGCAAAACGGCATCGGCAGCGCGAGCGCGGTCGAGGGTTTCGTCGGCCAGCGGCACGCCGTGCTTGTCGATGGCGGCACCACCGATCACGTCATGGCTCAGCTCGAAGCCCAGGCTGTACTTGTCGTTGGCCAGCTCCAGCACCTTGACCGCTTCGGCCATGATTTCCGGACCAATACCGTCGCCTGGGAGAATCAGAATCTGCTTGCTCATGCTTTCCTCGTGTCTTCAGTCGGTGCGCCATCGAGGGGCGCGCCGGGAAAAATGCTTGTCGTTCGAAACTTACTTTTCGGCCCAGAGCACCAGTACATCTGTACTGAACGAACCATCGGCCTCAATCTCAAAATATTCGCGCACTTCGCTGCCCATTGATTGCTGCAACTGGCGGATCGCGGCGCGCATCACCTCAGGCGTGCGCATCCGTTCGACCCAGCTGTTGTACTCCAGACGCAGGCGCTGACGCGTGGTGCTGCGGGTGTGCAGACCGGCCTCGCTGACCTGGCGCAACCACTCACCGGCCGAATAATCGCGCACATGACTGGTATCGCGCAGCACTTCGACGCTCTGCAAATAGGTGTCGAACAGCGGACTGCCCGGCGACAGTACATCGATGAACGCCGCCATGCCGCCCGGTTTCAGCACCCGGCGCACTTCGCGCAAGGCCACACCGAGATCGCTCCAATGGTGCGCCGAATAACGGCTGAACACGAAGTCGAACTCGCCATCGGCGAACGGCAGGCGCTCGGCGGCGCCGTTGACCGTGGAAACGTTGCTCAAGCCGCGATCAACGGCAGCGGCGGCGACCACGTCGAGCATCTGCTGCGACAGGTCGTACGCCACCACTTCTTTCACCAACGGGGCGACGTGAAAACTCACGTGCCCGGCGCCGCAACCCAGGTCCAGCACCCGAGCCTCGCCCTGCCCCGTCAGTTCAGCCTGCAGCAGCGCAAATTCAGTGCCTTGAGCGTGAACGGCGCTGCTCAGGTAGGCGGCGGCCTGTTCACCGAATTGCTTTTGTACAACCTGACTGTGGGCGGTGCTGGTCATGGGTACGTCCTTTTCTGGGTTTCAACCTTTCAGATTCACGCGTCGCGGAACAACCACGGCTGGCTCGCGCGATGCTTGGCTTCAAACGCGGCAATCGCATCGCCGTCCTGCAGGGTCAGGCCGATGTCGTCCAGGCCGTTGAGCAGGCAGTGTTTGCGGAAGGCGTCGATCTCGAAGCGGTAGACCTTGCCGTTCGGGCTGGTGACGGTCTGCTCGTGCAGATCGATCTGCAACTGATAGCCCGGCGCGGCTTCGACCTGCTTGAACAGCTCGTCGACTTCGGCGTCGCTCAGGATGATCGGCAGCAAGCCGTTCTTGAAGCTGTTGTTGAAGAAGATGTCGGCATAGCTCGGCGCGATGATGCTGCGGAAACCGTACTCTTCCAGCGCCCACGGCGCGTGTTCACGGCTGGAGCCGCAACCGAAGTTCTCGCGGGCCAGCAACACGCTGGCGCCTTGATAACGCTCGGCGTTGAGCACGAATTCCTTGTTCAGTGGACGTTTGGAGTTGTCCTGATACGGCTGACCCACATCGAGGTAACGCCACTCGTCGAACAGGTTCGGGCCGAAACCGGTGCGCTTGATCGACTTCAGAAACTGTTTCGGAATGATCTGGTCGGTGTCGACGTTGGCACGATCCAGAGGCGCGACGAGACCAGTGTGCTGGGTAAAAGCTTTCATGCTGCGCTCCTTTAGATCAATTCACGAACGTCGATGAAACGACCGTTCACCGCCGCCGCAGCGGCCATGGCCGGGCTGACGAGGTGGGTACGGCCACCGGCGCCCTGACGGCCTTCGAAGTTACGGTTGGAGGTCGAGGCGCAATGTTCGCCGGACTCCAAACGGTCCGGGTTCATCGCCAGACACATCGAGCAACCCGGCTCGCGCCATTCGAAACCGGCTTCGAGGAAGATCTTGTCCAGACCTTCGGCCTCGGCCTGCGCCTTTACCAGACCCGAGCCCGGCACCACGATGGCCTGTTTGATGGTCGACGCAACCTTGCGGCCCTTGGCGATCACCGCCGCAGCGCGCAAGTCTTCGATCCGCGAGTTGGTGCAGGAGCCGATGAATACGCGGTCGAGCTGAATGTCGGTGATCGCCTGATTGGCGGTCAAACCCATGTATTTCAAGGCGCGGACGATCGAGTCGCGCTTGACCAGATCCATCTCTTTAGCCGGGTCCGGCACGTTCTGATCAACGGCCAAGACCATTTCCGGCGAAGTGCCCCAGCTGACCTGCGGCTTGATCTGCGTGGCGTCGAGCTCGACCACGGTGTCGAAATGCGCGTCGGCGTCGGACACCAGGTCTTTCCAGGATTCGACCGCCAGATCCCACTCGGCACCTTTCGGTGCGAAAGGACGACCCTTGACGTAATCCACGGTCTTCTGGTCCGCCGCCACCAGGCCCACGCGGGCGCCGGCTTCGATGGACATGTTGCAGATGGTCATGCGGCCTTCGATGGACAGGTCGCGGATCGCGCTGCCGGCGAATTCGATGGCATGGCCGTTACCGCCGGCGGTGCCGATCTTGCCGATCACCGCGAGGACGATGTCCTTGGCGGTCACGCCGAACGGCAACTGGCCTTCGACGCGCACCAGCATGTTCTTCATTTTCTTGGCGACCAGGCACTGGGTAGCGAGCACGTGCTCGACCTCGGAGGTGCCGATCCCGTGAGCCAAGGCGCCGAACGCGCCGTGGGTCGAGGTGTGCGAGTCGCCGCAGACCACGGTCATGCCCGGCAAGGTCGCGCCCTGCTCCGGGCTGATCACGTGAACGATGCCCTGACGCACGTCGTTCATCTTGAATTCGACGATGCCGTATTCATCGCAGTTGTCGTCGAGGGTCTGAACCTGCAAACGCGAGACCTGGTCGGCAATGGCTTCGATGCCGCCCTTGCGCTCCGGGGTGGTCGGTACGTTGTGGTCCGGGGTGGCGATGTTGGCATCGATGCGCCACGGCTTTCGCCCGGCCAGACGCAGGCCTTCGAAGGCTTGCGGCGAGGTCACTTCGTGGATGATGTGACGATCGATATAGATCAGCGCCGAGCCATCGTCGCGCTGCTTGACCAAATGCGAATCCCAGAGCTTGTCGTAGAGCGTTTTGCCGGCCATCAGACGGTTCCTCATCAGCTTGTTTCTATGCCCTGGGCTTATCAATAACCCTTTGGCTTGTGAGGCCGATCCTATGGGGTTAGATTAAATAACTCAAATTCATATTTTTTATGCTTTGGATAACCAACTGGAATACAAACATGGACCTGGCCAACCTCAATGCTTTTATCGCGATTGCCGAGACGGGAAGCTTCTCCGGTGCCGGTGAACGGCTGCACCTGACGCAACCGGCGATCAGCAAACGCATCGCCGGGCTGGAGCAGCAATTGAATGTGCGGCTGTTCGACCGCCTCGGTCGTGAAGTAGGCCTGACCGAGGCGGGCCGGGCCCTGCTGCCAAGGGCTTACCAGATTCTCAACGTGCTCGATGACACCCGTCGCGCCCTGACCAACCTGACCGGTGAAGTCACCGGTCGACTGACTTTGGCCACCAGTCACCACATCGGCCTGCACCGCTTGCCGCCCTTATTGAGGGAATACACCCGCCGCTACCCACAGGTGGCGCTGGATATTCAGTTCCTCGACTCGGAAGTGGCCTACGAAGAAATTCTCCATGGCCGGGCGGAACTGGCGGTCATCACCCTGGCGCCGGAGCCGCATACGCTGGTCAAAGCCACGCCGGTCTGGGATGACCCGCTGGATTTCGTGGTCGCCCCGGAACATTCGTTGATAAGCAACGGCGCCGTCACATTGGCGGACATTGCCGGCCATCCGGCGGTTTTCCCCGGCGGCAACACCTTTACTCACCATATTGTCCAACGGCTGTTCGAGGCTCAGGGCCTGACGCCGAACATCGCCATGAGCACCAACTACCTGGAAACCATCAAGATGATGGTGTCGATCGGCCTGGCCTGGAGCGTTTTGCCGCGCACGATGCTCGATGAACAGGTGGCGCGCATACCTTTACCGGGCATACAGCTCAGTCGCCAGCTAGGCTATATCCTGCACACTGAAAGGACGCTGTCGAATGCTGCACGGGCGTTTATGGCCCTGCTGGACGCTCAAATCGATCTGCCAGGGACTCTCGGCTAACTTGTGCTACTCCTATAGAGCTGCCGTCCCTGTGCCTAACGCCCAAATCAGCTCAAGGCCCCTTAACAATGCCGAAATCTGTTGACCGTATTCCGCCGATGCCGCGTATTCAGGCCATTGATCCACGGCGATCCGAGCAGAGCTGGGAGAGCGCGCCGCAATTGCTCGCGGCGCTCAACGGTGCCCGCCTCGGCGCCTGGTACTGGGACATCGAGCGCGGGCAGATCAGTTGGTCGCGCGGCACTCAGGCCTTGTTCGGCTTCGATCCGCGGCAACCGCTGCCCGAAGACCTGGAATACCTTGACCTGCTGCCGCCGGAAGACCGGGCGAAAACCATCCGCGCCTTCCACGCGGTGATTGCCGGTGCGCCGCTGGAACAGGCGATGCACCACCGCATCCGCTGGCCCGACGGCAGCCTGCACTGGCTGGAGATCAACGGAAGCCTGTTGCCGGACAAACACGGTCGCCCCCGAATGATCGGGGTGATCCGCGAAATCACCCACCAGCGGCAACGGGAACAGGCGCTCAGCAGTTCGGAGAAACGTTTTGCGACACTGTTTCACCTGTGCCCGAACATGGTACTGCTGACCCGTCAGGAAGACGGCCTGATCAGCGAGGCCAACCAGTATTTCGAAAGCCTGTTCGGCTGGCCGGTGCAGAGCGCCATCGGTCGCACCACCCTGGAACTGGGCCTGTGGGTGCATCCCGAGCAACGGGCCGAGCTGGTCAAGAAGACCAAGGCCAAGGGCGAACTGATCAGCATGGAGGTGCAGTTTCGCGCCAGCAACGGCCAGATCCACGACGGCATCCTTAGCGCGCAAAAGGTCGAACTCGAAGGCCAGCCGTACCTGCTCAGTACCTTCCTCGACACCACTGAACGCAAAGCCGCCGAACATGCCCTGAAAGACAGCCAGGAACGCCTCGACCTGGCGCTGGATTCGGCGCAGCTCGGCACCTGGGACTGGCACATTCCCAGCGGCATGCTCTATGGCTCGGCCCGCGCTGCGCAATTACACGGTCTGGAGCCAAAACCGTTCCATGAGTCGTTCGAAGAGTTCTTCGAGGGCGTCCCCGGCGAAGAGCGCGACAGCATGCGCGACGCCTATCGCAGCCTGCGCGAAGGCCCGGCCGGCAATTACCAGCTGACTTACCGCGTACAACTGCCCGACGGCAGCTCGCGTTATCTGGAAAGCCGCGCCCGCCTCTATCGCGACGACAACGGCGTACCGTTGCGGATGGCCGGCACCCTGCTGGACATCACCGATCAGGTTGAACGCGAGCAACGGCTGGTGGCTTCGGAAGAGAAATTCGCCACGCTGTTCCAGGTCAGTCCCGACCCGATCTGCGTCACGCGTCAGGAAACCGGGGAATTCATCGAGATCAACTCCAGTTTCTCCCAAACCTTCGGCTGGAGCGCCAGCGATGTGATCGGCCACACCGCCGAAGAAATCGGCCTGTGGGACGCCTCGGCGAAAAGCCTGCAACGCATCGAACGGGTGATCCGCGAACAGGGCCTGAGCAATGTTGCGATCATCGTCCAGCACAAGGACGGCCAGTCGCTGACCTGCGTGATTTCCAGCCGTCAGATCAGCGTCGGCAACCAGCCGTGCATCGTTACCACGCTGCGCGACATCACCCAGCAACAGCGCTCGGAAGCGGCGCTCAAGGCCAGCGAAGAGAAATTCGCCAAGGCGTTCCACTCCAGCCCCGACGCCATCACCATCACCGAGCGCGACACCGGACGTTATCTTGAGGTCAACGACGGTTTCTGCCGCCTCACCGGCTACCGCGCCGACGAAGTGGTGGGCAAAACCGTGTATCAGGTCGGTATCTGGGCCGAGGAAAAACAACGCTCGGCACTGCTCGCCGAGCTGCAGATCAAGGGCCGCGTGCACCATCAGGAAATGCTCGGGCGCAACAAGCGCGGCGAGATCCTGACGGTGGAAGTCTCGGTCGAACCGATCACTCTCAACGAAACCGCCTGCCTGCTGCTCACCGCCCGGGACGTCAGCCTGCTGAAGAACGCCGAGGCGCAGATTCGCCACCTGGCCTATCACGATCCGCTGACCAACCTGCCCAACCGCGCACTGCTGATGGATCGCCTGAGCCAGCAGATCGCCCTGCTCAAGCGCCACAACCTGCGCGGGGCGCTGCTGTTTCTCGATCTGGATCACTTCAAGCACATTAATGACTCGCTGGGGCACCCGGTCGGCGACACGGTGCTGAAAATCATCACCGCGCGGCTTGAAGCCAGCGTGCGCATGGAAGACACAGTGGCGCGGCTCGGTGGCGATGAATTCGTGGTGTTGCTCAGTGGGTTGGAAGGCACGCGCAACGAAGTCAGCGCCCAGGTACGCGAGCTGGCCGACACCATTCGCGAACTGCTGTCAGAGCCGATGTTCCTCGACGGCCAGCGCCTGCAAGTGACGCCGAGCATCGGCGTGGCGCTGATTCCCGATCACGGCTCGACCCCGACCGACCTGCTCAAACGCGCCGATATTGCGCTGTACCGGGCCAAGGATTCGGGGCGCAACACCACGCAGATGTACCACAACACCATGCAAAAGGCGGCCAGCGAACGGCTGCGCATGGAGACCGACCTGCGCCTGGCGCTGTCCCGGGGCGAGTTCGACGTGCACTACCAACCGCAAATCGACGCCCGGGACAACCGCATCATCGGCGCCGAAGCCCTGGTGCGCTGGAATCACCCGGAACTCGGCGCGCAATCGCCCACCGAATTCATCAAGGTGCTGGAGGACAGCGGGCTGATTCTGGAAGTCGGCACCTGGATCCTCGATGAGGCGTGCGAAGCCTTCAAGCAATTGATCGCCGAAAAACTGATCGACCCTCTGGCCTTCAGCCTGTGCGTGAACATCAGCCCCCGGCAGTTCCGCCAGAACGACTTCGTCGAGCGCATCGAGCGCAGCATGAGCAGCCACGGCCTGCCCTGCTCCTTGCTGAAACTGGAAATCACCGAAGGCATCGTCATTCAGAATCTGGAAGACACCATCAGCAAAATGCGTCGTCTGAAAAAACTCGGCGTGAGTTTCGCCATGGACGATTTCGGCACCGGCTATTCATCGCTGACCTACCTGAAACGATTGCCGGTGGACACGCTGAAGATCGATCAGTCGTTCATCCGCGACGCCACCACCGACCCCAACGACGCCGAAATCATCCGCGCCATCGTCGCCATGGCCCGCAGCCTGGAACTGGAAGTGATCGCCGAAGGCGTGGAAACCCCGGAACAGCTGGCCTTCCTTCAGGGGTTGGGCTGTCATTTGTATCAGGGTTATCTGCACAGTCGGCCGTTGCCGCTGGAAGGGTTGAAGGGATTGCTGAAATGACCAGACACCTGCGGTCGCTTACCGCAGGCATTGTCGCCAGGCCGGTAATTGCCAGGGTTGGCGGCAACCTGTAGGGTCGCGTTTTTTCGCGCTGTTTCGAGATTGATCATGCAGGATGCAACCCTCCCCCGCCCGGCCCTGCTGGGCATTGACCTTGGCACCACCAACAGTTTGATCGCCGTCTGGCAGGACGGTCAGGCCCGATTGATCCCCAACGCCCTCGGCGAGGTACTGACCCCGTCGGTGGTCAGCCTCGATGAAGACGAGACCATTCTGGTCGGCAAAGCCGCACGCGCACGCCTGACGACCCACCCGGAACGCACCACCGCCGCGTTCAAGCGATTCATGGGCAGCGACCGGCAGATCGAACTCGGCACCAAAACCTTCAGCCCGGAAGAATTGTCGGCACTGGTGCTGGGCTCACTCAAGCAGGACGCCGAAGCCTTTCTCGGTCATCCGGTTTCTGAAGCAGTGATTTCCGTACCGGCGTATTTCAGTGACGAGCAACGCAAACGCACCCTGTTCGCCGCCGAACTGGCGGGCCTGAAGGTCTCCCGACTGATCAACGAGCCAACCGCCGCTGCAATGGCGTATGGCCTGCACGAGCAAAAATTCGAACGCACGCTGATCTTCGATCTGGGCGGCGGGACGTTCGATGTCACGGTGCTGGAATATGCGTTGCCGCTGATTGAAGTGCATGCGTCCACCGGTGACAACTTTTTGGGTGGTGAGGACTTTACCGCTGCACTGCTGAATGCCTGTCTGAAAAGCTGGCAACTGACCCCGTCGATGATTGATCCGCAAGGCATGGCCAGCCTGGGCGATGCCCTGGAACAACTCAAATGCAAACTCGGCGAAGGACCTCAATCGCTGAACTGGCGCCATGCCGACGAACTGTACGAATGGTCGCTGGATGAAGCCGCTGCCGTGAAGATCTGGGAACCGTTGCTGGCACGATTGCGCGCGCCGATCGAACAGGCCCTGCGCGATGCGCGCCTGAAACCACGGGATCTCGACAGTCTGGTGCTGGTCGGTGGGGCAACGCGGATGCCTGCGGTACAACAGTTGGTCGCCACACTGTTCGGACGCCTGCCCTACCGACATCTTGATCCCGACACCCTCGTTGCACTGGGTGCGGCCACGCAAGCGGCCTGCAAGGCGCGCGATGGTGCGATCGAAGAACTGATTCTGACCGATGTCTGCCCGTATACGCTGGGCATCGCAACCATGCGTGGCAAAGGCATCGACGGCGCCTTTTCACCGATCATCGAACGCAACACCATCATCCCGACGTCACGGGTCGAGCGCTACCACACAACCCATCCCCGGCAGGAGCTGCTGCGCATTGCCGTTTATCAGGGTGAGCGGCCGTGGGTACGTGACAACATCCTCATTGACGCTTTCGATGTCACCTTGACGCCCACCGATAACATTCAGGAGTTGGACGTACGCTTCAGTTACGACATCAACGGTTTACTCGAGGTCGACGTCACGCTGCTCCAGACCGGCGAACGCCACAGCCACAGCATCGACCGCAGTCCCACCGGGCTGAATGAACAAGCACGCAGAGACAGCCATAACCGTCTGTCGACGCTGAAGGTCCATCCACGCGACGCATTGCCCAACCGCACACTGCTGGCCCGTCTGGAGCGGGCATGGATGCAAAGTCTGGGCACGCAGCGCGAACACATTGCCGAGTGGCTGCACAACTTCACCACGGTACTCGGCGGACAGCAGCCGGCCGAGATCGCCAGCCACCGCTCAGAGCTCAACAAGGCGCTGGACCAACTGCGCCTCTAACCGTTGAGTCGCCGCAGAGCAGCCTGCAAACCACCGGACAGCATTTCACCACCGCCGCTGTCCGGTGGTGCCCCGTACTGGTTGGGCAACTTGTCACCGGGAAAGCCGAACAGCAGCAGCGGCAGGAAGGGCAAGACCGGCGACAAGGCCATGAATATCAGCAATGTGGGCAGGCCTCGTCCCATATCATGCAAACGGCGCAGAGTGGCGCCGAATAACAGCAGAACACCCAGTAACAGGATCAGAATGCCAAAGAATGTGGTGCCGCTGATCAATCCTGCCACCGGCGTAATCACCGCACATCCCAGGACCTGGGCGATAAAAGCCTTGCGCCCCAGCCGCGACCCCAGGCGCCAGATCGCCCCTGCTGGCACCGGCTGAATATCACTTTTGGCCAACATCAAACGCTCCGACCAGGACAGCAAGGCACACAGCGCCAGGCGCAAGCCGATACTGTTCTTCACGTCATCCTTGCCCTGCTGCAATTGGCGCAGCACTCGCGTTTTCGGCACTCCGGCAGCGCCATAGCGCACCATGGCCTTGAGCGAATCGAGGGCTTCGTATGCCAACAGTTTGTCGACCCCAAAATCCGTCAACACCTTGCGCGGCGGCCACACCGGCTCGCCCTTGATCAAGCCGTCACGAAACCCTTCGAACCAGTCATCCTCGCAACTGACTGCCGCGATGGACTGCAGCAAGGCACGATGCTGCTCGGCGCTCAGGCTCGGGTCGTGATAGAGCACGCCCCAGAACATCAACAGCCCCAACAGATCGTCGCCACACGCAGCGCGGTCGCTCTCGATGCAGGTGTAAAGCAGGGTATTGGCAGGCAATCGGGCGCTGTCGAGTGCCTGCTGCACGCTGAACAATTGCTGCACCAACAAGCCGTGCACCGGATCATTGCCTTGCAGCCAGCCCAGTAAACCGTCGCAATTGCCTTGCTCGCGTTGCAACCGCCGCAACAGTGGCTGCAGTCGACTCAAAGGATGAGCCGGACTGAACGGCAGACGCTCCAGGCACTGCCCATCGATCATTGGCAGCCAGCGCTCCGGCTGATCCAGCAACGCCAGCAAAAACACGGTTTGAACGTGCCACTCCCAGGCAGCCTCGCCCAGCCCCACCGGCGGCAACCCTATCCCGCGACGGCTCAACTGAAGGAGCAGATCGAGCTCGGACAAGTCACAGTCGTCTTTGACGGCGCCCAATTTGAACGCTTCTGCGATGCGCTCCAGGGCGGTGTCACTGTAGGGCCGCAAGCGACGCAGCCACAGACGACAGACCTTGTGCAGCTCGCCTGTTGTCAGTGCCTGCGGCAATTGCTGCGATATTGAATCCGCTTCGCTGAATACGCTCATAGCCTGCGCAATCGGCGCATTCTCCAACCAGCGCAGATGTTGTCCGGCCTGAACTTTGAACCCGCTCAACACCAGGCATTCAAGCGCATCGACCGGGAGCGGCTGATCCAGAATCCGCTGCAGCAAGACCGCATCACCGCGATGCAGCGCCCAGGCATGCCGGTACAGTTGCAGCAGCCTGCTGTCGGCATTCTCACCCAGCAGTTGGGCAAGCAACGGGAGTTCATCGCCTGTCATGCGCCAATCGACAAAACTTTGCGCCAGGCTATCGAGCTTCAACCGTCCAACACCCAACCAACGGTTCAGCGTCTCGGGGCGTTGTGACGGACTGCCGTATACCTGCGCGTCATCCCCGAGATCCGCAGGCCACTCGGAGAAATCGCCCAGACAATCGAACGCCTGAATCAGCAGAGGCAGAAAAGTCGGTTGCCGCTTGGCGCACAATTCCAGCAGACGACTTTCGGCCATAGGATGGCGGAACTCGTTCCACAGCCTGATCCAGCACGGCAATGCCTGATCGTCCCGCCCCAGCAGACTGCTCTGACACGCCAACAGGTAAAGCCAGTCGACGTCATCCGGTGCTTCCAGCTGTTTTTCGACACAGCACTGCAAAAATATCGGTGCACCGATGCCCGCTTGGGTGAACTGCACCAGTAAACGTTTCATGAACACAGCATCATCCGGCAACGGCAGACAGGTGTGCTGGCTGGCGAAGTCGGCGAATTCATGGAGGGGACGCTGGGTGAAAATAAAGTCGAGGCTGCGGGCGTACCAGAGTGTTTCGGTTTGCGCAGCCACTGACCAGGCGCTCATCAGATCGGTATCGAACGGGTCAGGCGTTTCGATTCGCTGCAAAAAGGCTTCCACCCGATGCGCGTCGTTGAATTCCAGATCCAGTAACTGCTGATGCCAGGCCAAACGCTTGGCCAACAAATTCGCGCAGCGGTAAGACAGCGGGCCGGCATCGGCCATCCGGTGGTAGAGCCCCCAACTGAGTTCATCGAGCTGTTCCAGCGACAGCTCATCCAGCGCCCGGACAAATGCCTGCCATGCCCCGACATTGAACCGCCGCGCGGGATCGTCAAGTAATTCGCAGAAATCCACGAACGCCTGCGGGACCTCGACATCCTCCTGCCCTGAATCTTCAGTTTCTTCCTCGGGCGCTTCTTCCTCGCCTTCCCGCGCCAGACGCAACGCGTTTTCGTAGGCCATACGCAGCGCCTGAAAACCTTCCGGATCGGTTTCCGGATGATGCGACGGCAAACGTGCGCGGTAGGCATCACGAATCCGGGTTTCGTCGGAGGTGGGCTCGATGCCCAGGCGAATCCAGCAACTCATGACCAGTCGAACTCCTTGAGCGATGCCGGACGGGGTAACGCATCAATTTCCATGTGCCAGGGCAGGTCGGCCAGAAAGTGCGGGATGTTCTGGGCGAGGCCGCGGGTGATTCGCAGGTTATGAGCACTGTCCCCCTGCCGCTCCAACTCCCAGGCTAACTCGTCGTCGCTTGTGTTCAGGCAGCACCAAAAGCTGCGACCCACAACAAAGCCATTGAAGTAGGACATCCAGTTACCGTAGTGAAACTGCGCCCTGACGGCCAAACGACTGTGCAGCCAGTTGCTTTCGGCCAGATCAATCCACTGATTGCGCACCGCGCAACGTAGGAGAAATCCCATCCGCCCGTAGTCCCAGGACAAAATTCCTCCGGGACCACAACCGCCAAAAGTGCGACTGGCAAACTCATGCAGAACACGCTCGCGAGGGCTCAGCTCTTCGAGCAGGCGTTGCCATTCATTCGGCAGACAACGTTGCCACGCCGAATAGGCGCCACTCAGGTGCTTGGCATGTCCGTCGTCCGTCATCCATTGAAGCATGTCGAACAATTGTCGCCGGTCATCGATTCCCCAGCTGCCTTTCAGGTCGATATAGCGGTCGTCGCAGAAGGCAGGGTCGTCATACCCGGCGCCGGTGTTGAGCGCTGCCATTGGCGCAGAAAGGGCGCACAGCCAGCGCTGTTGAATATCGTCCATGAAAAAAGGCTCCAGGCCGACCGATAAGGATGGGGGTCGGCAAAACTGCGGCGGATTGTAGAGAAACCGCCGCTGGCGGCAAAGTCGAACAGCCATTTTCTTGCGCCCACAAAAAAGGCCCCGACGTATCGGGGCCTTCATTCAGCGGCTTATCGCCCGTTCAGACGATTTGTTTCTGCAAGTGACTCAGTGTTGCAGAGCCGGCTGCGCTCCGTTGATCGGGATACGCTTGGCTTTCGCCTCTTCCGGGATCACGCGCAACAGGTCGATGCTCAACAGACCGTTGCTCAGGCCGGCGGCCTTGATCTCGATGTGATCGGCCAGACGGAAGGACAACTTGAATGCACGCTGGGCAATGCCCTGGTGCAGGAACGTGACGCCTTCGTTGGCATCACGCTTGCCGCCACTGATGGTCAGCACGCCTTTCTCGACTTGCAGTTCCAGGTCTTCTTCCTGGAAACCGGCCGCCGCCACGACGATGCGGTATTGATCGTCACCGTGTTTTTCCACGTTGTAAGGCGGATAGGTGCTGCCTGGCTCGTTGCGCAGAGCGGTTTCGAACAGGTCGTTGAAACGGTCGAAACCCACCGAAGAACGGAACAGTGGAGCGAGGGAAAATGCAGTACTCATGATTCAAATCTCCTGAAAACAATCAGCAAGTTTTTTTGTCTCCGCGACCCGAATTCGGCATCGCGTAACCCTTAGATAGGGACCTGCGTTTTGTTTTCAAGAGATCGTTTGAAGATTTTTTTCAGGCGGCTTCGGCGACCGGCAAACCCAGCAAACGCGAGACCTGATCCGGCTCGGTCTCCCGGCGCAGCACGGTGAAAAGCTCAACGGCTTCGGGATAATTGCGGGTCAACATGGCCAACCACTGCTTCAAACGGCCCGGCGATTGGCGCGCGGTCATTTGTGCTTTGGCTTGCAGCCAGAAGTCCTGGATCAGCGGCATCAGTTCGGTCCAGGTCATCTCGACGACGTCCTCGCCGGCACGGGCGGCGGCGATCTGCCTGGCCAGATCCGGACGCGACACCAGACCACGACCGAGCATGATGTCTTCGACGCCGCTGATTTCCCGGCAGCGGCGCCAGTCTTCGACGCTCCAGATGTCGCCATTGGCAAACACCGGCACCTTGACCACGTCCTGCACGCGCGGGATCCATTCCCAATGCGCTGGCGGCTTGTAGCCGTCGACCTTGGTCCGGGCGTGAACCACGATGTGCTCGGCACCGCCCTCGGCCAGCGCCGTGGCGCAGACCAGCGAGCCGTCCGGGCTGTCGAAACCCAGCCGCATCTTGGCGGTAACCGGAATGTGTGCAGGAACGGCGCGACGCACGTGCTCGACGATCCGGTTGAGCAGCTCCGGCTCCTTGAGCAGTACCGCGCCACCACGGGATTTGTTGACCGTTTTTGCCGGACAACCGAAGTTCAGGTCGATCACTTCAGAACCGAGCTCGCAGGCCAGCGCCGCGTTTTCTGCCAGGCACACCGGATCGGAACCCAGCAATTGCACGCGCAGCGGCACGCCGGAAGCGGTGCGCGCACCGTTGAGCAGTTCAGGGCCGAACTTGTGGAAATAGGCCGGGGTCAGCAACTGATCGTTGACCCGAATGAACTCGGTCACGCACCAGTCAATACCGCCGACACGGGTCAGGACATCGCGCAGGATGTCGTCGACCAACCCTTCCATCGGCGCCAGAGCAATTTGCATGGGAAACACACACTCAAGGAAAAACGTGCGGCAGTTTACTGGGTTTCGCGGGCGAAACCCATGTCCGCCGTCTGTATGGCCGGGCCGTAGCCCTCGATGAACTCGGCGGGCATGCGCCTGGGTTTGCCGGTGGACAGCTCGATGCAGACGAAGGTGGTCTGGGCGCGCAGCAGCGTGGCGTTGTCGCTGGGGCGAATCAGCTGGAAGTGACGAGTCATTTTCAGGCGCTGATCCCAATCGACGATCCAGGTCGCCAGTTGCAGCTCGTCGCCTTCGTAGGCGGCGGCCAGGTAATCGATTTCGTGGCGCACAACGGCCATCGCCCGATCCAGACGCCGGTACTCGACCAGATCCAGACCCAGACGCTGTGAGTGGCGCCAGGCGCAGCGCTCGAGCCAGGTCACGTAGACCGCGTTGTTGGCGTGGCCCAGCCCGTCGATGTCCTCGGCGCCCACTTGCAGATCAATGGTAAACGGCGTTGCCCGATCCCAGCCCATGCCCTACTCCCGGTCAAATGATTCAACCGGGGCAGTGTAACGGATGACTAGGCCGATTGCCGCGCCTGAAGGCTGCGCCCGGCCAGCAGTGATAACACGCCATCAATCACCCGAGGGTCGGCCAGTACGCGTTGATGGCCGCCGGCTTCCAGACGCAGCAAGCGACTGTCGAACCAGGATTCGTGGATCAGTTGGGATTCCTTGACTGAAACGAAAGTGTCGTCTTCGGCATGCACGATCAGGCCCGGTATATCCAGTTGATAGTGGGCGACATCGAGGGTGGCGGCGCGCATGCCGACGTCCTGTTCAACCTCGCGAATGAACGCGGAACGAGCTCTGGGTGGCATGCCGACGTAGCGGGCAAATCCGCGCAAAACACCAAGAATTCGCGCCGGAGCGGCAATGCTCACCAAGGTCTCGGTACGCAACCCCAGTTGCACAGCGAGCATGGCGCTGGCGCCGCCCATGGAGTGGCCGATGACCGCTTGCAGCGGTGGTAATTCGGCAGCGGCCTCAAGCATCGCACGAGCGAACAGCACGACATTGGCTTCACGCCCCGGCGAGCGGCCGTGGGCCGGACCATCAAGCGCGACTACGGTGTAGCCCGCTTCGACCAGCGCAGTGATCAATGCAGCAAACTGGGTGGGCCGCCCTTCCCAACCGTGCATCAGCAAGACAGTCGGGCCTTGCCCCCAACGCAGGGCCGAGAGACCGAAACGCAAGGTAATGCGCTCGGATTTGGCCAGCAGCGGCAATTCCCAGTCCCGCGGTGCATTCGCGCGCGGCGTCATGAACGCCAGCCGCATTTTGCTCGCCACCAGTTTCGGTGCGAACCAGCCCAAGGTGCCATTAACGCCGCGAACCCACTTCAACGTGCTCATCGCTCTCTCCTCGGGCTTGTAGCCTTCAGGTCAACGCACCGCCGACTTGGCAGCGCGCAGCAATCGATCGGATAAATCACCAGGTCCCAACGCCCTTGAGAGCGCCAGACCACCTACCATAAGGGCCACGTCGGCCAACGCTTTATCGATGTCTTCAGGGCTTGAAGCCAACTGCGCAATCATAAGTTCCAGGTGCTCGTTCAGCGCTATGCGGAATTCTTCCGGCAGCCGCCCAAGCTCGCCGATGGAGGCCGGAATCGGGCAGGCCGAATCGCTGGAATCGCGATGTTTGCGCGACAGGTAGAACGCCGCCACCAGGGCGCGGCGCTCTTCACCGGTCAGCTCGCTGTCCATGTCGGCAATCAGGTCGCGACGGCGACCGAGCAATTGCTTGAACGCCTCAAGCATCATTGCGTCCTTGCTTTCGAAGTGGGCGTAGAAGCCACCGACGGTCAGGCCGGCTGCACCCATCACTTCGCCCACGCTCGGTTCAGCCGGGCCGCGCTGGATCAGTGCAGCGCTGGCGGCCTTGAGAATGCGTTCGCGGGTTTGAGCTTTCTTGTCGTTCATCGTCGCCTCCGAATATTACGATAGCAATATTATTCTCATAATAATATTCCGCAAGTCACAAGCGTGACCGCTGGTCTGAAGCACAGTGTTAAGGAAAAAGAGGATTTGGCCAAACGCCAGACAAACAAAAGGGCCATTCAATAATTGAATGACCCTTATAAAATCCCGCAGAGCGGGTAATCGTGGCGTCCCCTAGGGGACTCGAACCCCTGTTACCGCCGTGAAAGGGCGGTGTCCTAGGCCACTAGACGAAGGGGACACAAACCTTCTATACAACTGATCAGCGCTGAGTACTGATCGATTCAAGGCCGGTGTGGCCAGACCTTGAACTGTAAATTGGTGGAGCTAAGCGGGATCGAACCGCTGACCTCCTGCATGCCATGCAGGCGCTCTCCCAGCTGAGCTATAGCCCCGGATTTTTCGCCTCTCGGCGGAGCGACATCTTGCAACATCGCTTCTGTAAAACTGGCGTCCCCTAGGGGACTCGAACCCCTGTTACCGCCGTGAAAGGGCGGTGTCCTAGGCCACTAGACGAAGGGGACGCAAACCCTTCTATACAACTGATCAACGCTGAGTGTTGATCGCTTCGAAGCCGGTGTGGCCAGGCTTCGAAGTTTAAATTGGTGGAGCTAGACGGGATCGAACCGTCGACCTCTTGCATGCCATGCAAGCGCTCTCCCAGCTGAGCTATAGCCCCTCATCGTTGATGTCATCGCTGAGGACGGGGCGAATCTTAAGGGCGTATCGAAAGGCTGTCAAACTTATTTTTGAAAAAAATCAAAATTTTTTGTCGGCATTACAATCACTTACCGCCCTCCCCCCGTAAATTCGGGGGAAAACACCGAAGGACAGGATCAAAAGATCCTGACCTTCGGTGCGTCCTGCAGAGTCAAACGCAATCAGGCGATGGCGCCCAACAGCTTTTCCCACTCTTTGTTTTCTTTCTTCGACACACCGCCCAGCAGGTCAATTGCCTGGCGCAGACGGAAACGGGTCAGGTCCGGCCCGAGGATTTCCATCGCATCGAGCACCGACACCGAACTCGCCTGCCCGGTGATCGCGGCAAACATCAGCGGCATTGCATCACGCAGCTTCAGCTCGAGGGATTCGACCACCGCCTGAATCGTCGCGGTGATGCTGTCTTTCTCCCACTGACGCAGGCTTTCCAGCTTCCACAGGATCAACTGCATCAGTTGACGAACCTGATCGCCCGAAAGCTTTTTCGATTCGAACAGCTTGGCATCCGGATTCACGCCACCGGCGAAGAAGAACCCGGCCAGCGGTGCAACCTGGCTGAAGGTTTCGACACGGCCCTGAACGTGCGGCGCGATCTTCATCATGTATTCGGAATTGAACGCCCACTTCTGCACGCGAGCGGCGAACTCTTCCACCGGCAGATCACGCAGCCACTGGCCGTTGAGCCACGACAGTTTCTCGATGTCGAAGATCGGACCGCCCAGCGACACACGCTTGAGGTCAAAGTTGTCGACCATTTCCTGCAGCGAGAACTTCTCGCGCTCGTCCGGCATCGACCAGCCCATGCGGCCCAAGTAGTTGAGCATCGCCTCAGGCATGAAGCCCATACGCTCGTAGAACGTCACCGAAGTCGGGTTCTTGCGTTTGGACAGCTTGCTCTTGTCCGGGTTACGCAGCAGCGGCATGTAGCACAGCTCCGGTTGTTCCCAGCCGAAGTACTCGTAGAGCAGGATCAGTTTCGGCGCCGACGGCAGCCATTCTTCACCGCGCAGCACGTGGGTGATACCCATCAGGTGATCGTCAACCACGTTGGCCAGGAAGTACGTCGGCAGACCGTCGGTCTTCATCAGCACTTGCATGTCCATGCGATCCCACGGGATCTCGACGTCGCCACGCAGCATGTCCGGAACCACGCAGACGCCTTCGCTCGGCACCTTCATGCGGATCACGTGCGGCTCGCCGGCAGCCAGGCGACGGGCGACTTCTTCCTTGGACAGCAGCAGCGCACGGCCGTCGTAACGCGGGGTTTCGCCGCGTGCCATTTGCTCGGCGCGCATCTGGTCCAGCTCTTCGGCGGTGCAGAAGCACGGGAAGGCGTGGCCCATGTCGACCAGTTGCTGGCAATACTTCTGGTAGATATCGCCGCGCTCGCTCTGACGGTACGGGCCGTGCGGGCCGCCAACGTCAGGGCCTTCGCTCCAGTCGATACCCAGCCAGCGCAGGGCGTCGAAGATCTGCTGTTCAGACTCGCGGGTCGAACGCAACTGATCGGTGTCTTCGATCCGCAGGATGAACTCACCGCCGTGCTGCTTGGCAAAGCAGTAGTTGAACAGTGCGATGTAAGCGGTACCTACGTGGGGATCCCCGGTAGGCGATGGCGCGATGCGAGTGCGGACGGTGGTCATGGCATGTCTCGAAAAGAATGAAAAGCAAAGAACGATCAAGCGGCGAATGGTAACAGGCGACACCCGCCCCGCTCCAGCGGGCAGGGCATTTAAGCCAAGGTTGCGTCTGGAACGCCCGCTGGCCGTGGTGAATGGCCGAATATCAACAAACGGCATTTACCGCTCATCGGCTGTATGCCAGATTCGCCTGCTGATAACTTTCCTTACAATTCCTCGACTACAGTTTGCCCATGCCTGCCCAACTCAAGCGTCGCCTGTTCATTTTCCTGTTGCTGGTCCTGCTGATTGCCGGGGGCTTTTTCGCCCATTGGTTTTTCAAGGGACGCTTTTATGAAAGCACCGACAACGCCTATGTCCAGGGTGAAATTACCCGCGTGTCGAGCCAGTTGAGCGCGCGCATCGAGGAAGTGCTCGTGCAGGACAACCAGCACGTGGAAAAAGGCCAGTTGCTGATCCGTCTCGAACCGAATGATTTCCGCCTCGCCGTCGATCGCGCCAATGCCGCCCTCGCCACCCGCGAAGCCGAACGCCTGCAGGCTCAGAGCAAATTGACTCAGCAATCGAGCCTGATCGCCGCCAGCGAAGCGCAGGTCGCCACTACCCAGGCGACGCTCGGGCGCTCGCAGATGGATCTGTCGCGGGCAGAAACCCTGCGCAAACCCGGCTACGTCTCCGAGGAGCGGGTCACCACCCTCTCCGCCGACGCCCACATCGCCCGCTCGCAAGTGGCCAAGGCCCAGGCCGATGCCCAGAGCCAGCGCCAGCAGGTCAACGCACTGACCGCCGAAATCAAACGCCTCGACGCGCAGATCGCCAACGCCCGCGCCGACCTCGCCCAGGCCGAACTGAACCTGACCCGCAGCGAAATCCACGCGCCGATCAGCGGCCTGATCGGCCAGCGTGCCGCGCGCAATGGTCAGGTGGTACAGGCCGGCGCGTATCTTTTGTCGATCGTTCCGGACGAGGACATCTGGGTGCAGGCCAACTTCAAGGAAACCCAGATCGGCCACATGCAGCCGGGTCAGAAGGCCGAACTGCTCTTCGACGCCTATGGCGATACGCCGATTGAGGCCCGGGTCGACAGCCTGTTCGCCGCCTCTGGCGCGCAGTTCAGCCTGTTGCCGCCGGACAACGCCACCGGCAACTTCACCAAGGTCGTGCAGCGGATTCCGGTCAAGCTGACCTTCAAGGCCGATAACCCGCTGCACGGCAAGATCCGTCCGGGCATGTCCGTCACCGCCACCGTGAACATCAAAGACGCCCCTGACAATGGCCGGTGATTCACTGATCCGCCCGGTCGGCGAACCGACCCGGCGGGACTGGATCGCGGTGATGAGCGTAATGCTCGGCGCCTTCATGGCGGTGCTCGACATCCAGATCACCAACTCCTCGCTCAAGGATATTCAGGGCGCCCTGTCGGCGACCCTTGAAGAAGGCTCGTGGATTTCGACGTCTTATCTGGTGGCGGAAATCATCATGATTCCGCTGACGGCGTGGCTGGTGCAGTTGCTGTCGGCCCGACGGCTGGCAGTGTGGGTGTCGCTGGGGTTTCTGATTTCGTCGCTGTTGTGCTCGATGGCCTGGAGCCTGGAGAGCATGATCGTGTTTCGCGCCATGCAGGGATTCACCGGCGGTGCGCTGATCCCGCTGGCTTTCACCCTGACCCTGATCAAGCTCCCGGAACACCACCGGGCCAAAGGCATGGCAATGTTCGCCATGACCGCCACCTTCGCCCCGTCCATCGGCCCGACCCTCGGCGGCTGGCTCACGGAAAACTGGGGCTGGGAGTACATCTTCTATATCAACATCCCGCCGGGGCTGATCATGATCGCCGGGCTGATGTACGGGCTGGAGAAGAAAGAAGCGCATTGGGAGCTGCTGAAAAGCACCGATTACACCGGCATTCTCACCCTGGGTGTCGGCCTCGGTTGCCTGCAGGTGTTTCTTGAAGAAGGTCATCGCAAGGACTGGCTGGAATCGAGCCTGATCGTGACGCTGGGCAGCATCGCCCTGCTGAGCCTGATCACCTTCGTAATCGTGCAGATTTCCAAGCCCAATCCGCTGATCAACCTCGGCATTCTGCGCAATCGCAACTTCGGGCTGTCGAGTATTTCCAGCCTCGGCATGGGCGTCGGGCTGTACGGTTCGATCTATCTGCTGCCGCTGTATCTGGCGCAGATCCAGAACTACAACGCCTTGCAGATCGGCGAAGTGATCATGTGGATGGGCGTGCCGCAGCTGTTCCTGATTCCGCTGGTGCCGAAGCTGATGAAATTCGTCTCGCCGAAATGGCTGTGCACGATCGGTTTCGGCCTGTTCGGGCTGGCGAGTTTTTCCTCCGGCGTGCTCAACCCGGATTTCGCCGGGCCGCAGTTCAACCAGATCCAGATCATCCGCGCGCTGGGCCAGCCGCTGATCATGGTGACCATTTCGCTGATCGCCACGGCTTATATCCTGCCGCAGGACGCGGGTTCGGCGTCGAGCCTTTTCAACATCCTGCGCAACCTCGGCGGCGCCATCGGCATCGCCCTGCTCGCCACCCTGCTGGACGCGCGCACCAAGACCTACTTCGATTACCTGCGCGAAGCGGTGGTGCCGACCAATCCGCAGGTGGCCGAACGCCTGGCGTCGATGACCGATCGTTTCGGCAGTGACACGGCGGCGTTGGGCAAGTTGAGCGAGATCGTGCATCAGCAGGCGCTGATCATGGCCTACAACGATGCGTTTCATTTTGTCGGGATTGCGCTGGGCATCAGCATGTTTGCGATTTTGCTGACCAAGAAATTGCCCGCCGGACTGAAGGCCGGCGAGGCACATTAACCTTGAGCGGACGCAGAGCGTCCAGGGCTGCATTCCCACGCAGAGCGTGGGAACGATCCGTTAAACGGCCAACAGCCGCTCACGCAGCTTGGCGATTTCGTCGCGCATCTGTGCTGCCGCTTCGAATTCCAGGTCGCGGGCCAGCTGGTACATCTTCTCTTCCAGTTGGCGAATGCGTTTGGTGATCTCGCTCGGCGAGCGCAATTCGGCTTCGTACTTGGCGTTCTCTTCGGCGGCCTTGGCCATGCCTTTGCGCTTCTTGCTGCGCGAGCCGGGCACGGTGGCGCCTTCCATGATGTCGGCGACGTCCTTGAACACGCCCTTCGGCGTGATGCCGTTGGCCAGGTTGAAGGCGATCTGCTTGTCGCGACGGCGCTCGGTCTCGCCAATCGCCCGCTCCATCGAACCAGTGATCCGGTCCGCGTAGAGAATCGCCCGGCCATTGAGGTTACGCGCAGCCCGGCCGATGGTCTGGATCAGCGAGCGCTCGGAACGCAGGAAGCCTTCCTTGTCCGCATCGAGAATCGCCACCAGCGACACTTCCGGCATGTCCAGACCTTCACGCAGCAGGTTGATCCCCACCAACACATCGAACGTGCCCAAACGCAGGTCGCGGATGATTTCGACCCGCTCGACGGTGTCGATGTCCGAGTGCAGATAACGCACGCGCACGCCGTGATCGGCCAGGTAATCGGTCAGGTCTTCGGCCATGCGCTTGGTCAGCGTGGTGACCAGCACTCGCTCCTCCACCGCCACGCGCTTGGTGATTTCCGACAATAGATCGTCGACCTGAGTCAGCGCCGGGCGCACTTCAACCTGCGGGTCGACCAGACCGGTCGGGCGCACAACCTGTTCGATCACCCGACCGGCGTGTTCGGCTTCGTAGTTGCCGGGCGTGGCCGAGACGAAAATCGTCTGTGGGCTCACTCCTTCCCACTCGTCGAAGCGCATCGGCCGGTTGTCCAGTGCCGATGGCAGGCGGAAGCCGTATTCAACCAGGGTTTCCTTACGCGAACGGTCGCCCTTATACATCGCGCCGACTTGCGGCACGCTGACGTGGGATTCGTCGATTACCAGCAGCGCATCCGCCGGCAGGTAATCGTAGAGCGTTGGCGGCGCAGCGCCGGCCGGACGACCCGACAGATAGCGCGAGTAGTTTTCGATGCCGTTGCAGTAGCCGAGCTCGAGGATCATCTCCAGGTCGAACCGGGTGCGCTGCTCAAGACGCTGGGCTTCCACCAATTTGTTGTTGTTGCGCAGATACTCGAGGCGCTCCTGCAACTCGACCTTGATCCCTTCGATGGCGTCGAGCAGGGTTTCCCGCGGCGTCACGTAGTGGCTCTTCGGATAGAAGGTGAAGCGCGGCAGCTTGCGGATGACTTCACCGGTCAGCGGGTCGAACGCGGAAATGCTTTCCACCTCGTCATCGAACAACTCGATGCGGATCGCTTCAAGGTCGGATTCCGCCGGGTAGATGTCGATCACATCGCCGCGCACCCGGAAGGTCGCACGGGCGAAATCCATGTCATTGCGGGTGTATTGCAGGTCGGCCAGGCGCCGCACCAGCGCACGCTGGTCGAGCTTGTCGCCGCGATCGACATGCAAGACCATTTTCAAATAGGTTTCCGGGCTGCCCAGACCGTAGATGCACGACACCGTGGTGACGATGATCGCGTCCTTGCGCTCGAGCAATGCCTTGGTCGCTGACAGACGCATCTGCTCGATGTGGTCGTTGATCGACGCATCCTTCTCGATGAAGGTGTCGGACGACGGCACATAGGCTTCGGGCTGGTAGTAGTCGTAGTAGGAAACGAAGTACTCGACGGCGTTGTTCGGGAAGAACGACTTGAACTCGCCGTACAACTGCGCGGCCAAGGTCTTGTTCGGCGCCAGCACCAACGTCGGACGCTGCACCTGGGCGATCACGTTGGCGATGCTGAAGGTCTTGCCCGACCCGGTCACCCCGAGCAGCGTCTGGTGCGACAGCCCGGCTTCGATGCCTTCGACCATCAGGCGAATGGCTTCAGGCTGATCGCCGGCAGGGTCGAAACGGGTGACGAGCTGGAATTCAGACATAAACACCTCTGGAATCGCGATGCGGCGGGTAACCGCAGCACCACGAGAAAGACCGCAAACGACCGATGTCGCGCAAGGAAAAACGAAGATTGTGCTGAATGTGGAGCCGATTGCCTCGCCTTTCAAGGCAAACGTCCTACATCCGGTAAAGTCTCCGACAAGCTCATTCGACTAACGGTCGAGAAATAATCGGAAAAACTTACCTTAAAAGCCGATTCGCCTGTCGCCATTGATCGATGATGGCCTCTATACTAGCTCCCCGTTTGTGCACCGCTCTAGTGCATTCGGCTGGAGCGCCACACGTCCCTCCACTCTCCAATAGAGCTGCCGTAAAAATGAGCCTGTTCTCCGCTGTCGAAATGGCACCCCGCGATCCAATCCTGGGCCTCAACGAAGCATTCAACGCCGATACCCGGACCAATAAGGTCAACCTTGGGGTGGGTGTGTACTGCAACGAAGAGGGGCGAATTCCACTCCTGCGCGCCGTCATCGAAGCCGAAACAATTCGCGCCGCTCAGCACGCCTCGCGCGGCTACCTGCCAATCGACGGCATCGCGGCCTACGACCAGGCCGTGCAAAAGCTGCTGTTCGGCAATGATTCGCCACTGCTTGCAGCTGGCCGCGTTGTCACCACTCAGGCCGTCGGCGGGACCGGCGCACTGAAAATCGGTGCCGACTTCCTCAAGCAATTGCTGCCGAATGCCGTTGTAGCGATCAGCGACCCGAGCTGGGAAAACCACCGCGCCCTGTTCGAAACCGCCGGTTTCCCGGTGCAGAACTACCGCTACTACGACGCCGCCACCCACGACGTGAACCGTGCCGGCCTGCTGGAAGACCTCAACGCCCTGCCGAACGGCTCGATCGTCGTGCTGCACGCCTGCTGCCACAACCCGACCGGCGTCGACCTGAGCCCGGCGGACTGGAACAACGTGCTGGAAGCGGTCAAGACCAAAGGTCACGTGCCGTTCCTCGATATGGCTTACCAGGGTTTCGGTGACGGCATCGCCGAAGACGCCGCTGCCGTGCGTCTGTTTGCTGAATCCGGCCTGACCTTCTTCGTCTCGAGCTCGTTCTCCAAGTCGTTCTCGCTGTATGGCGAGCGTGTCGGTGCACTGTCGATCATCAGCGAATCGAAAGAAGAAAGCGCCCGCGTCCTGTCGCAAGTCAAACGCGTGATCCGCACCAACTACTCCAACCCGCCGACCCACGGCGCAAGCATCGTTGCCGCTGTGCTGAACAGCCCGGAACTGCGCGCTCAGTGGGAAGCCGAACTGGCTGAAATGCGCCTGCGCATTCGCGGCATGCGCGAGCAGATGGTTGCTCTGCTGGCGAAGAAAGCCCCGCAGCGTGACTTCAGCTTCGTCGGTCGTCAGCGCGGCATGTTCTCCTACTCCGGCCTGACCACCGAACAGGTTCACCGCCTGCGCAATGAGTTCGGCATCTACGCCCTGGACACCGGCCGCATCTGCGTCGCCGCGCTGAACCAGAGCAACATCGAAGCCGTGACGGACGCCATCGTTCAGGTCATCTGACCCGACGCGGCACTAAAAACGGGAAGCTTTCGGGCTTCCCGTTTTTTATTTGTCTAAAGAAAAACCGATACACCCTCTAGACTGCACCCAAACGATATTTCAGAGAGACGACATGAAAAACGATGACCTGCGCGCCGACCGCGACGATCTGGATGACTTCATCCCCCGCGCCCCGGCCAAACGCGGCAACAACCTGGTGCTGCAAGTCGCGGCCGGGGTGTTTCTCGGCGGGCTGGCGCTGTGGCTGGTGCAACTGGGCGCAACGATGCTGTACGCCAAACTGATGCTCGGCACCTTCACGTTCGGCGGTTAAGCCAGTTCCGCTGCACGCTGAGTCGCCGCATCGTCATAAACGACGTAGAGCGATTCGGCGATCTGGCTCTTGATGGCCTTGGTGCTTTCCAGACCGAGGACAAAACCTTCGGCCTTGCCGCCTGCACGGTTCAGCTCTTCAGCCGTGGCGGCCTGAGTGATCGCGTCGAAAAGCTTTTCGGCGTGTGTACCGACGCCTTTGGGCAGGCTGATTTGTGCGGTGCTCATGCGAACACCTCGACAGGACGATGAGTGAGGATGGGGCTATTCATGGCGCGTACCTTTTCGGCGAATGGCCGGCAGCGCGTGTGACCACTTCCGGGCGGCCATGGTAGACCTCTGCTACGGTTCTGGTAACCGCCAATCGCCGATAAACCGCCGCCCGTCCTGACCTTTCCAACAAATTTACATCTCGCGCTTGACTAGTCTTTTTAAATCAGTAACATACGCACCAATTCCGCAATAGCTCAGTTGGTAGAGCAAGTGACTGTTAATCACTGGGTCCCTGGTTCGAGTCCAGGTTGTGGAGCCAAATACAGAGCCCCTGAATCGAGAGATTCAGGGGCTTTTTTGTGGGCATTGAAAAAGTCAGCGCCATAAAAAGGGCCGATCAGTTTCGCAACTGATCGGCCCTTTTCATTCAACTACAACGGTCAGACGTGCTCGCTGCTCTTGGCATGTACCTTCGGCACGCCGTGACCGTGATCCGCATCCGGATCGATCACCGGCACTTCATTGCCGTCGCAGTCATGCAGTTTGCCGTCGCTGAAGTAGTCGCCTTCACGCAACGCTGCCAGATCGCGATAACGCAGGGTCCGCTCTTCTGCCGCCGCAAACACCGACTGCTGATCCGAGTTACCCGCCGTGAAGTGGTTGAATACCAGGTTCAGCAGGATCGCCATGATTGCCGACGAGCTGATGCCCGAATGGAAAATGGTCGCGAACCAGCTCGGGAAGTGATCGTAGAAGTTCGGCGCGGCAATCGGGATCATGCCGAAGCCGATCGAGGTGGCGACGATGATCAGGTTGACGTTGTTGCGGTAATCGACCTTGGACAGCGTGCGAATACCACTCGCCGCCACGGTGCCGAACAGCACGATACCGGCACCGCCGAGTACCGAGGTCGGCACCGCTGCGATGACCCGGCCCATGAACGGCAGCAGGCCGAGAATCACCAGGAAAATACCGCCGGTCGCCACCACATAGCGGCTCTTGATCCCGGTCACCGCCACCAGCCCGACGTTCTGGGCGAAGGCGCTCTGGGTGAACGAGCCGAAGATCGGCGCGAACATGCTCGACAGCATGTCCGCCCGCAGGCCGTTGCCCAGGCGTTTGGAGTCGACCTTGGTGCCGATGATTTCACCGACCGCCAGGATGTCCGCCGAGGTTTCCACCAGGGTCACCATGACCACGATGCACATCGACAGGATCGCGGCGAAGTGGAAGGTCGGCATGCCGAAATGGAACGGCGTCGGGAAGCCGAACATCGGGCCCTGGGTGACGTTGGAGAAATCCGCCATGCCGAGGAACACCGCCAGCACCGTGCCGATCACCATGGCCAACAGGATCGAAAGACGCGAGATGGTGGAACTGCCGACCTTGCTCAGCAGCAACACCAGCACCAGCGTGACCGCCGCCAGACCGATGTTCTGCATGCTGCCGAAGTCAGGCGCGTGGCTGTTGCCGCCCATGGCCCAGCGTGCGGCCACCGGCATCAGCGTCAGGCCGATGGTAGTGATCACGATGCCGGTAACAAGCGGAGGAAAGAACTTGGTGATTCGCGAAAAAACCGGCGTGATCAGCAAACCGATCAACGACGCGGCTATCACTGCGCCGAGCACCGACTGGAAGCCGCCCTCCCCGCCACTGCTGACAATCGCCACCATGGTGGCAACGCCGGAGAACGACACGCCCTGCACCAGCGGCAACTGACAGCCGAAAAACGGTAAACCCAGGGTTTGCAGCAACGTGGCCAGCCCCCCCGCAAACAATGAAGCAGCAATCAACAGACCGATGTCCGCCGGCGAAAGCCCGGCGGCCTGACCGATGATCAGTGGCACCGCGACGATACCGCCATACATGGTCAGAACGTGTTGCAGGCCGTAAGCCATATTCGCGCCGACCCCGAGATTCTCGTCCTCGGGCCGTTGGTGTGAAACATGGGGCGTTTTCATGGTGGGGGAGTTCCCTGGTTTTTGTTATGCGCACACTGTATGCAAGAGTCAGGACAAATGTCCATAGACTTGTATACAACTTATCAGTCACATAATGGTTAGCTAGCCACCCAACCTTCTATCTCGCTGCTTTCATCCCACAAATTCGGCAACACATCCCCAATCGAGTCCACGCTTTATCCGCCCAAGCTGAAGTGTTCATGGCAACCGACGGCGCGGTCGCGTTCTTTTTATACATATAAAGTATGCATAATGAAGTCATTCAAGATTCGGTCCGATAAAAGCAAGAATGCTGCCAACGCATTCGAGCCCAGCGAGCGATGGCAACTTTGTGCAGAGGTGATCAATGAAAGATGAATACAATTTCAGCGACGGTAAACGCGGCGCCATTGCTCCCACCAAGGGTAAAACGCGCATCACCATCATGCTCGATGACGCGGTGATCGAAGCCGCGCGCGAGGTCGCTGAAAGCGAGGGGTTTGGCTATCAGACGGTAATCAACAACACCCTGCGCCACGCATTGCTTAACAGCCGTGACGCTACCGAGGAACTCGAACATTCCAGCGGGCCATTCAAGCAAGGCATCACCGCCACCGACCTCAAGAGCCTTGAGAAAAAACTGTCGGCGGCCGTGAACGAGATCCGGCGGGTACTGGAACCGGACGTCAAACCGTAGCGTTCAAACTGGCTGAATCAAGCGCGCCAGAGCCTCTCGTGCACCGGGCTGGTGCGGCAAGCGCAGGCCGAATTCCCGTTCCAGCAATTCGATCAGTTCATCGACATCCGTCACTTCACGCCGCTCGCTCTCGGCGCCCATGCGATGGATCGCGAAACTGCCGTTGTTCAGTGTGCGCCGCCAGCCGTCGCCGGTACGCGCAACCATCAGGCGCTGAGCAAATGGCGAGTCCGGGTGGGTCGAGACGTACCAGTTGCCGAGGGTGTAATCGATGTCTTCCTGGCGTTGCAGGTCGAACAGGTACATCGGCCGCCATTCGCCGGCGACTTTGGCTCGCAGCATGTAACCATCCGCCTGCACTTCGATGCGATACGGTTCGTGCGGCGTGGATTGCTCGGCGTCGGTATCGAGCACCAGCGGTGCGGTCGGCACCATGCCACCGAAGCCGACGTCGGTGATGTAGCGCACGTCGTCAATGGTCACCAGGCTCAAGCGGTGAGTGCGCGCCGTCCAGCTGCCCTCGGGCTGATTCATGACCACGCGCCCGCTGATCCCCCGCGCATCGAACCCCAGCTCCAGCAGCAAGGCCAGAAACAGGTTGTTCAGCTCGTAGCAGTAACCGCCACGGGCGTCATTAAAAACTTTGCGTTCGATGGACGGCAGATCGATCAGGACGGGCTCGCCACTCAGCGTCGACAGGTTTTCGAATGGAAAGGCGCCGGTATGGCGCAGTTGCAACAGGCGCAGGGTTTCGAGGGTCGGTGCCGGGGGCGCATCGAATCCCAGGCGTTGCAGGTACTGTTTCAGATTCGTCAGGCGTGGCTCGCTCATGGCTGGGTCCTTCTGCATGGGGGCGCGGATCGTTCCGCCGATGGTCGCCATGTATACGGGATCCGGGCATCGAATCGACAATTGAATTAACCAATCACCTGCTAGCGCCTTTTACGCGAATCGATGCGAATCCACGTCGGCGCGTGGTCGCTGGCATGCGGTTCGTTGCGCACCCAGGCATCCACACCGGCCTCGTGCAGATAAGGGCTCAGCTTTGGATTGAGCAGCAGATGGTCGATCCGCAGCCCGGAGTTCTTCTGCCAGTGCTGACGGAAATAATCCCAGAAGGTATACAGCCGATCTTCGGGATACAGATGCCGCAAAGAGTCCGTCCAACCCTGATCCAGCAGGCGCTGATAGCACTCGCGGCTCTCCGGTTGCAACAACGCATCCTTGAGCCAGGAACGGGTGTTGTAGATATCCAGATCGGTAGGCACCACGTTGTAATCGCCGGCCAGTACCACCGGATGATCGCTGCTTTGCAAATCCCGGGCGTATTTGATCAGGCGTTCGAACCAGGCCAGTTTGTAGTCGAACTTCGGCCCCGGTTGCGGGTTGCCATTGGGCAGGTACAGGCACCCCACCAACACCCCGTGCACCGCCGCCTCGAGGTAGCGGCTGTGTTTATCGTCGGGATCGCCGGGCAGGCCGCGCCGGCTCTCCAGCGGTTGCGTATCACGGGCAAGAATCGCCACGCCGTTCCATGACGCCTGTCCGTGCCAGATGGCGCCATAACCGGCGGCCTCCAGATCGGCGGCAGGAAACGCGCTGTCCACCAGTTTCAGCTCCTGCAAGCAGACGATGTCCGGCTGCTCGCGCCTGAGCCACTCCAGCAGGTTCGGCAGTCGGGCCCGCAAGCCGTTGACGTTGAACGTGGCAATGCGCATTTTTTTCATCGTCCGGATTCCTGCCATTGACCGATAAAAACTGTGACATCCACCCACCGCGACGGTTGCGTCGGATCCTTCCCGTACGGCGTAATAAGCCATCGCCCGATCGCCGAGAATCTCCACATGCAAACCACGCTGCAAGGCCAGGGCATCATCCTGCGCCCGCTTCAATACTCCGACGCCGATGCCCTGCTCCGCGCTGCCGCCGACGGTGAACTGTGGAATCTCACGGTCACCGTGGTGCCGTCAGCCTCTACCGTCGACGCTTACCTGAAGAAAGCCCTCGACGGCCGTGAGGCTGGGACGGTCATGCCGTTTGTCATCGTGCTGAAGGAAACCGGCGAAGTGATCGGCTCGACCCGCTTCTGGAAGATCGACCCGCTCAACCGCAAGCTGGAGATCGGCAGCAGCTGGATTTCGGGACGTTTTCAGTAAACCTTCGTTAACACCGAAGCCAAGTACCTGATGCTGCGCCACGCCTTCGAGGTGCTCGATTGCGTGCGGGTGCAGTTCACCACCGACGAAAACAACCAGAAGTCGCGCAATGCGATCCTGCGGCTCGGCGCGCAGCAGGAAGGCATCGTCCGCCACGAACGCATCATGCCGGACGGCCGCAAGCGCAACTCGGTACGCTTCAGCATCATCGATGACGAATGGCCGCAAGTGCGCGTGAACCTGGAACGCAAACTCGCGGATTACGGCCTGCGCTGAACGGTCAGACGCGATTGCGCAGCCATTGCAGGAAGCCTTTCTTCGGCGCCGCTACCGGCGTTTCTTCGGTCAGGGATTGCGCCTTGTGCAGACGGAAATCGAGCAGCGCCTGCATCGCGTCGTTGATGTCGTGACGGGCGTCCAGGCACGGCTTGAGATAAGACTTTTCGATGCGGTACAGCGCACAGAAAGTCTTGGCGGAGAAGTCGGCCGGCAATGATGTATCGGACAGAATCCCCGCCTCGCCGATCACTTCGCCCGGGCCCATCCGCCCGGACTCGAACGGTGTGCCGTGGCGTTTGAGCGTCACCGAGACCACGCCGGACTCGATGATGAACAGGTGATCGCTGACCTCGCCGCCCGCGAGGATCACCTCGCCGGCACGGAAAGTCTGCAGGGTCATGTTCTGGCTGAAGGTTTCCTTCTCCTCCTGACGCAGCGTGGAGAAAATCGGCGAGCTGTCGAGCAACGCCCGTGGCCTTGAGAGATTGCTCGGCACGCCAGGCTCATCGCTCGACAGCAGATTGACCCCGGACGCCTGCAGGTGCCGGAACGCCAGGTCGAACAGCTGATTGCGCACCACACGTTTTTCGCTCATCGAGGCGACAAACCCGCTGATTTCATATTCGGTGCCGGCACTGCTGGAGTTCTTCAGCGCAACGCTCGGCGCGGGGCTCTCCAGCAATTGGCGGCAACCCTGCATCGCCCGCTCCAGGGCATCAATCACCGAGCTGGGCCGAGCATGGGGACTGACCTGCACGCTGACGGCAACCCCGAACATATTGCTCGGCCGGCTGAAGTTGATGATCTTGGCCTTGGCCGCCAGCGAGTTGGGAATCACCGCCATGCTGCCCTGACTGGTTTGCAGCCGCGTGGCGCGCCAGTCGATGTCGGTGACCCGGCCTTCGGTGCCGTCGATGGAGATCCAGTCATCCAGTTGATAAGGCTTGGTGGTGTTGAGCACGATCCCGGAAAACACGTCGCTCAAAGTGCTCTGCAACGCCAGACCGACGATGATCGCCAACGCCCCGGACGTCGCCAGCACGCCTTTGACCGGCAGGTCCAGCACGTAGGCCAGCGCCGCGATGATCGCAATCAGGAAGATCACCGCGCCCAGCAGATCCTGCAACAGCCGCCCGGTGTGCCCGACCCGCTGCATCATCACCGCGCCGATCAACACCGTCAGGGTCCGCGCGCCGAACAGCCACCAGCCAATCTGCAACCCGGTCGCCGCCAGGTGCAACGGCACGTTGTCGGCCCACGGCGCCGGCTCCATCGGATTGAGCCCTTCGTTGAACAGCAAAATGCTGAACAGGGCAAAAATCAGCACCCGCACCAACAGTTTCCACGAACTGCCGTGGGAGCTGATCAGACGCCACAGACCGAGATCGATCAGGATCAGGATCAAGGCGCAAAACAACGGATGATCGGTGAGCAGAGACAGCATCAAACAACTCCGACAGGGGCCAGTCGCGAGAAGATCGCACAGATTGGGCTCAGTGTAGGAGTAATTGATTTGGCGGGATGAGCGCCACCGAACGCGCTCGAAAAAAACCGGCAGGCGCACGTGGCACCTGCCGGGATTTTCAGCCGTGCATCTGGCCGAAACGGCCGGACTGGAAGTCGGCGAAAGCCTGATGGATTTCCTGCTCGGTGTTCATCACGAACGGGCCGTGGCCGACGATCGGCTCGTCGATCGGCTCGCCGCTAAGCAGCAGCACCACTGCGTCCTGGCTGGCTTCGAGGGTGATGCGATCGCCATCACGCTCGAACAGCGCCAACTGACCTTCACGCATCGACTCCCCACCGTTGATCTGTACCGAACCCTTTAACACCACCAGTGCGGTGTTGCGGCCTTCGTGCAGATCGAGCGAGAGCAACTTGCCGGTGTTCAGCCGCAGATCCCACACATCGATAGGCGTGAACGTGCGGGATGGGCCCTTGTGACCGTCGAACTCACCGGCGATCAGACGCAGGCTGCCGGCGCCATCCTTGAGCGCGATATTCGGAATCTCACTGTCCAGAATGGTCTGGTAACCCGGCGCAGCCATTTTGTCCTTGGCCGGCAGGTTGACCCACAGCTGCACCATTTCCAGATTGCCGCCAGTTCGAGCGAAGTTTTCCGAGTGGAATTCCTCATGCAGGATTCCGGAAGCCGCCGTCATCCATTGCACATCGCCCGGGCCGATGGTGCCGCCACTGCCAGTGGAGTCGCGGTGCTGCACTTCGCCTTCGTAAACGATGGTCACGGTTTCGAAGCCGCGGTGCGGATGCTGGCCCACGCCACGGCGTTCGGTGGTCGGGGTGAATTGCGCGGGGCCGGCGTGGTCCAGCAGCAGGAACGGGCTGACGTGCTTGCCCAGGTTGTCGTAGGAAAACAGGGTACGCACCGGAAACCCATCGCCGACCCAGTGGCCGCGAGGGCTGGTGTAGATACCGATAAGGTTTTTCATGGTGGACTCCGTCATCAGGTTGATCATGGAGCGATCATAAATTCGCCACGTATTTAGTACTAGTCAGCCAAAACCGTCCTCATCGTTCTATTGGTGGAACGATACCGATTGCGGTGATTCGTGACTTTCAGTCAACAGTACTTTGCCCCGACAGCGGTTTTTCCCAGGGAATCAGACGCGGATACTCCTGCCCATTCCCACTGCAACCCTGGAGTCCTGCATGTCTGTTCCCGCTTTCGGTCTTGGTACGTTTCGCCTGCAAGGTCAGGTGGTCATCGATTCGGTGAGCACTGCCCTTGAACTCGGTTACCGGGTCATCGACACCGCACAGATCTATGAAAACGAAGCTGACGTTGGCGAGGCCATCGCTGCCAGCGGCATCGCCCGCGAAGAACTGTTCATCACCAGCAAGATCTGGATCGCCAACTTCGCCAAAGACCGGCTGATCGAAAGCCTCAAGGAGAGCCTGCAAAAGCTGCAGACCGATTACCTCGACCTGACGCTGATCCACTGGCCGTCGCCGGAAGATCAGGTGCCGGTCGAAGAATTCATGGGCGCGCTGCTGGAAGCCAAACGCCTGGGCCTGACCCGACAGATCGGCGTGTCCAACTTCACCATCGACCTGATGAAACAGGCGATTGCTGCGGTCGGCGCGGAAAATATCGCTACCAATCAGATCGAATTGCACCCGTACCTGCAAAACCGCAAGGTCGTGGAATTCGCCCAGAGTCAGGGCATCCAGATCACGTCGTACATGACCCTGGCCTATGGCGAAGTGTTGAAGGATCCGCTGATCGTGCAGATCGCCGAGCGTCTGCAAGCCACCCCGGCGCAGGTCACCCTGGCGTGGGCGATGCAATCGGGTTACGCGGTGATTCCGTCGTCGACCAAGCGCGCCAACCTGCAAGGCAACCTCGGCGCCACGGCGCTGATCCTGAGCGACGCCGACATGGCGCGGATCGCCACACTGGATCGCGGCCATCGCCTGACCAGCCCCAATGGCATCGCGCCGCAGTGGGATTGACCGATCAGGCCTGAAGCTGCTGCGCGAGGTCGTGCATGGCCACGCGCAGCAATTCGATGGCGGTCGTCAATGCCGCTTCGGGCTCATCGTCACGGCAAGCCTGTTCGAGCACCCGACACGCCGAAACCACGCGTTCGGCACCGATCATGTGCGCCCCGCCCGTGACGTGATGCGCCAGATCACGCAAGACTTCGCGATCCCGACCTGATGCGTCCAGGCGCTTCAGGTCGATGCGCAGGCTGCTCAGCACCTCCTCACGCAATTGCCCGATCAGCGGGTTGTCCGCACCCGCCAGTTGCAACAGCGCACTCAGATCGAATTCGGCCACTGCCGGATCGTCTACGCTCTCGACTGGCGCTCCCCCGGATGCGGCGGCCATCAGCGCCTGGCTCAATTCACGCAGCAGCACCGGCTTGAACAGGCAATCGTCCATCCCGGCCGCCCGGCATCGCTGCTTCTCTTCCATCTGCGCATTGGCGGTAAATCCGAGGATCAGACAAGGCGCCCTGCCCGTCGCGGCCTCTTCCTGACGCACCGCTCGCGTCAGCTCGTAACCGTTGAGCCCCGGCATGTTGCAGTCGGTGATCAGTGCATCGAAGGCGTGCCCGCGCCAAAGCGCCAGCCCCTCCTCACCGCCACCGGCGTCAACGGCACGGTGCCCGAGTTCACTCAACTGCCGGCACAACAACAGGCGATTCACCGGATGGTCATCCACCACCAGCACGTTCAGCGAGTTAACCATCGTCGCCGCTGGCGCCGGTGCGGCCTCTTGCACAAGCGCCGCCAGCACCGGCAGTTCCATTCGCAGCATGACCTGAGTGCCCCTTCCCGGTTCGCTGGTCATCCACAAATCACCGCCCATCATCCGGCACAGGTTGCGGCTGATCACCAGCCCCAGACCAGAACCGCCATGCGCCACAGACTGATGATCGCCGACCTGCACAAACGGGCGGAACAACCGCTGCTGATCCTCGGCGCTGATCCCTCGGCCACTGTCTTCGATGATCACGCCCGCTTCAATCAGCCCGTCCTGTTCGCCGAACACGCGCAGGCGCAGGCTCACCTCGCCGTCCTCGGTGAACTTGATTGCATTGCTCAGCAGGTTCGACAGCACTTGTTTGAACCGCAGGGGATCGAGCATCACCACGACGTTGCTGCGCTCATCCATTTCTACATGCCACAACAATTGTTTCTGCCGGGCCAGGCCTTCGAAAATCCGACACACCGACGCCACCACTTCATGCAGATTGACGCGCTCGGGGGCCAGTGACAGATGCCCGGACTCGATGCGTGCGATGTCGAGAATATCGCCGATCAATGCCAGCAGTTGCTGCCCGGCGCTGGACGCCACCTCGATCGCCTGGCGATCGGTCACGCCTTCATCGGCACGCTTGAGGGCCAGTTCGAGCATGCCGATCAGGGCGTTCATCGGTGTGCGGATTTCATGGCTCATGGTCGCCAGAAACGTGCTCTTGGCGCGATTGGCTTCATCGGCTGCGTCCTTGGCCTCCTGCAATTGCCGTAGCCATTGCTGGCGCTGGCGGATCTGCCGACGCTGAAAGCCGATCCAGCCCAACGCCAACAGCAACAGCCCTGCCGCCACTGCAAACCCGCGCAGTATTTGCGTTTGATGACGCTGCCAATAGCTGTCTTGCAGCACCACGTTACGACTCCAACGCGCGACCAGTCCGTCGATTTCCTGGGGTGCGATGCTCAGCAGTGCCTTGTTCAGAATCGATTGCAGCTGCGGGGCCTCAAGCGACGTCGCCATGGCAACCCGCGCCGGCAAATCACCCAGCGTGGAGACAATCCGCAAACGATCGCGGTACTGGTGATCGATCTGGTAGCGCGCCACCAGCAACGAACTCAATGTCGCGTCAGCCTTGCCGTCGAGCAGCGCCTGCGTGCCGTCGGCCGGACTTGGCAACTCGATCAGGCGGATCTGCGGCACGTTCTCCAGCAGATAATCGTGCAACGGACTACGGCGATAAAGCGCCAGACGTTTACCCGCCATGTCGTCCAGACTGCGCGGCGCCTGCGCCTTCGAGTCGGTAATGAGCACAAAGGGGCTGTTCACGTACGACCGAGTGAACAGCATTGCAGTTTCGCGCTCGCGGCTCGGTGTCATCACCGGCAACAGGTCCAGCTCACCGCTTTTGAGCTGCTCGACCTGATGATCCAGAGTTTGACCGCGCACCACCTCGAAGGTCAGGCCGCTGCGCTGACTGATCAGGTTGAGCAATTGAGCGGCCAGACCACTGAAACGGCCATCGGCGTCAAAGTATGTCAGCGGGGCAAAATCATCGACAGCGCCGACCCGTATCACCGGATGCTGATCCAGCCATTGTTGCTCGCTGTCGCTCAGGCTCACCCGCGACTGCGCCGCCATGTCGGCGCGACCGGCGCTCCAGCGCAGCTCCATGGCCAGGCGCTGCTCCATGGGAATGGCCAGCAGGGCCTTGTCGACCAGACGTTTCAAACGCGGGTTGCTGCGGGCCAGGGCAAAGCCGAACGGGTTGGCATCAAGGCCCGAAGGCCCGGCCAGTTGCAAGTCGTTGTGAAAATGGGTGTTGATCAGGTAGCTGGCGCTGATGAAGTCGCCCAGGTACAGATCATCCCGGCCGAACGCGACAGCGCCGAGAGCATCGAGAATCGATCGATAACGCTGCAGGGAAGCTTGCGGGTAAGCCTCTTCGATGGTCGAGGCTGGCAGGTAGTCGTCCACCATGGCGATGCGCTTGCCAGCAAGATCGCCGGGCAACGGATTGTCGATCCGAGTGACCCACATCGGCTGATCTTCAGCGTAGGCACGGGACAGCATCAGGCGAGGATTAGCGTCTTCAAACTTGTTCGACGTGCCCAGAAGGTGCACTTTACCAGCCACGAGCGCAGCCATGGCGCTTGCGCGGTCGGGATAGCACCAGACTTCGACGCCGATGTTCAAAATCTGTGCAATCGCGTCGGCGTAATCGGCCGTAAGACCTTCCAGTTCATGGCGTTTGCGGGTCAACTCAAACGGCGGGTAATCCGGCCAGGAGGCGCCGATGCGCAATACCGGGTTGGCGCTCAGCCACTGTTTATCCTGCTCATCAAGGCGGACCTGCACGCCTTCCAGACGGGTGCGGGAGACTATTTCCAGCCTTTGCGCGCTAGTCGCCGCCTGCGCTGTGCCCGCAAGCAGCATCAGCAGCAGGACGCATCGCAAAAGGCTCATCATGGGGATCCTCTCAGAGCAAATGGTTGCGAATGGCAAACTCTCGCAGTACCACCGACGACTTGATCCCGAGCTTGAGCATCAAGCGGGTCTTGTAGGTGCTGATGGTTTTGTGACTTCGGTTCATATCCTCGGCAATCTGCTTGTTCGATATGCCTCGCGCCAGCTCTATCAGGATTTGCAACTCGCGATCGGACAGCGAAGCGATCAGCTTGCCTTCATCACTGTGCAACTCAGTCTGCCCTGCGGTGACGTTCGGCAAGTCCAGGAAATAGCTATAGCCCGCGCGGACAGCCTTGATCGCACTCTGCAACTGCTGCAATTCGGCGGATTTGGTGACGAAGGCCATCGCACCGGCTCGCCGGCAACGCATCAGAAATTGATCGGGATTGGCAGTGGAAAAAACCACGACTTTACAGGACAGTCCGACTTTCTTTAGGTGCTCCAGCGTTTCCAGGCCACCCGGGCCTGGTAAGTTCAGATCGAGCACCATGAGATCCGGCTCGTATAAACGGACCAACGACACCACCTCACTACTGTCCGAGGTGACATAAACCGGCTTGTAGCCGAGCGACTCCAGAACCAGGCGAACGGCACTGACCACAACGGGATGATCATCGACGATCAATGCTGAACCCATGAACACTCCCGGGGCGAATACATGACATGACGCCACCGATCTTGCATGAACGGGACTATTGGTAGCTGCGCCACAACTGTTACACGCTGTGCACGTTGCTTCACCTGTCAGATCTGACAGTTGTGCGCCAGACCGATCTGTGATCGAACACGCGAAGAGCGCCCAAGCGATGCCTCGACTGAGGTCATCAACTGCTCGATGGCTCGGATGGATGGCAACGGCGCAGGACTGGTGATGATCTTTGCCCCGAATTGCCGGGGAACACCTGAAGAATCCGCCGGCTCACCATAGACCAGCGCCCGCCGGATTTGCGGATGGTCAAACAGGAAACCGCGAAGATCCGCGATCCCGACCGCCAGTTCGGCGTTGATCACCAGGACATCGAACGGCTGACAGCCGTAGTCGACCAGCGTCAGCAGTTCGGCAAGGTTTTGCACCGGTGCAATACGGTAGTAATCGAGGCCGTTGAACATTCGTTCGATCTTCATCCGGTGAAAATGCTGCGGGTCGGCGATCAGGATGCGCAGGGTCTTGTCGGTCAACGTGGAAGTCCGGGAAGTTGCTTCAAGTGGCGGCAAGACTACCCAAGCGCCGAGGCGCACTCTGTAGGACTTTTCCGAAAAACACCGTCATTCATCCGCATTGAACGCTTTATTCCGTAGTGCTCGGACTCCAGAAAGCCTGCACCACCAGGCTTGAAGTGGAAATCCGCTTCACCAGTGCATCCAGCTCATCGCCGTCCACCGAAGTGGTCGCCAGCGTCGCTTCGATCTCGATTTCATCGGCCCCGAAGGCGTGCACATCGACGTCACTGGCCGGGTAGTTGCTGCGTTCGAGCTCGGCTTCAAGCAAGGCGAACACGGCCGTTTGCTGCGAACGCCGGGCGATGACGTAGACGATGTTGGTGACTTCCGCCGAGACCACATCGAGCGGCTGACGGTTGATGTTGTTGACGATCGGCCGCAGCAAGGTATTCGCGGCGAGCACGAACAAGGTGCCCAGCACCGCTTCGGCCAGCAGGTCGGCACCGGCGCAGGCGCCGACGGCCGCCGAGGTCCAGAGCGTGGCGGCGGTGTTGAGCCCGCGCACGTTGCCTTCTTCGCGCATGATCACCCCGGCGCCGAGAAAACCGATGCCGGAAACCACATACGCGACCACCCGTACCGCCCCTTCGGCACCGGCGAGACGGTTGGCCATGTCGACGAAAATCGCCGCGCCGACCGCCACCAGCACATTGGTGCGCAAGCCCGCCGTGCGTTGCCGGTATTGGCGTTCGAAGCCGATCAGGCCGCCGAGGATGAACGCTGCGCTGAGGCTGACCAAAGTGTCGAGCAATGAGGTGAGGTTGAGATTGTTGATCGCTTGCATGTCGAACTCCTTGAAACCGCCCCCCTTGCTCCCACAAGGGGGGAATCTTGCCTGTTACTGCCAGCCGAAGCGGCGGATGTAGAAGCCTTTGACGGCTTGAGTCAGCGCCATGTACGCCAGCAGGATCACCGGCAGGAACACGAAGTACATCGACGGCAGCGCCTGCAATTTGAAGTAGTGCGCCAGCGGCCCCATCGGCAGGAAGATGCCCACGGCCATGATGATTCCGGTCATCACCAGCAACGGCATGGCCGCGCGGCTTTGCAGGAACGGAATCTTCGGCGTGCGGATCATGTGCACGATCAGCGTCTGGGTCAGCAGCCCCACCACGAACCAGCCGGACTGGAACAGGGTCTGGTGATCCGGGGTGTTGGCATCGAACACGTACCACATCAAGGCGAACGTTGTGATGTCGAAGATCGAACTGATCGGGCCGAAGAACAGCATGAAGCGCCCGACGTCCCCCGGCTGCCAGCGTTGCGGCTGTTTCAGCATCTCGTCGTCGACGTTGTCGAACGGGATCGCAATCTGCGAAATGTCATACAGCAGGTTCTGCACCAGCAGGTGCATCGGCAGCATAGGCAGGAACGGAATGAACGCGCTGGCCACCAGCACCGAGAACACGTTGCCGAAGTTCGAGCTGGCGGTCATCTTGATGTACTTGAGCATGTTGGCGAAGGTCCGGCGCCCTTCCAGCACGCCCTCCTCCAGCACCATCAGGCTCTTCTCCAGCAGGATGATGTCGGCCGCTTCCTTGGCGATATCCACTGCGCTGTCCACGGAAATTCCGATGTCTGCGGTGCGCAGCGCCGGGGCGTCGTTGATGCCGTCGCCCATGAACCCGACCACGTGGCCGTTGCCCTTGAGGATGCGCACGATGCGCTCCTTGTGCGATGGCGTCAGCTTGGCGAACACGTTGGTGGTTTCCACCGCCACGGCGAGTTCAGCATCGCTCATGCGTTCGATGTCGTTGCCCATCAGCAGGCCTTGCTGGGCCAGGCCGACTTCGCGGCAGATCTTGGCGGTCACCAGCTCGTTGTCGCCGGTCAGCACTTTCACCGCCACGCCGTGTTCGGCCAGGGCCTTGAGTGCCGGGGCGGTGCTTTCCTTCGGTGGATCGAGAAACGCCACGTAACCGATCAGCGTCAGTTCCTGCTCGTCGCCCAGGCTGTAAGTGTCACGCCCCTCCGGCATCGACCGTGCTGCCACTGCTACCACGCGCAAGCCTTCAGCGTTGAATGCTGCGGTGACCTGACGGATTTTCGCCAGCAATTCATCGCTCAAGGCTTCGTCGACTTCACCGTGACGAACCCGGCTGCACACCGACAGAATCTCCTCCACCGCGCCTTTGCAGATCAGTTGATGCGGCTGACCGCGTCCCTCGACGACCACCGACATGCGCCGGCGGTTGAAGTCGAACGGGATCTCGTCGACCTTGCGAAACGCCGTGCCGACCTTCAGCTCACGGTGGATTTCCACGTGTTCCAGCACCGCCACGTCGAGCAGGTTTTTCAGGCCGGTCTGGTAGTAGCTGTTGAGGTAAGCCATTTCCAGCACGTCATCGGAGTCTTCGCCCCAGACGTCGACATTGCGCGCCAGAAAGATCTTGTCCTGGGTCAGGGTGCCGGTCTTGTCGGTGCACAGCACGTCCATGGCGCCGAAGTTCTGGATCGCATCAAGACGTTTGACGATGACTTTCTTGCGCGACAGGAACACCGCGCCTTTGGCCAGCGTCGAGGTGACGATCATCGGCAGCATTTCCGGGGTCAGGCCCACGGCAATCGACAGCGCGAACAGCAGCGCTTCGGTCCAGTCGCCCTTGGTGAAACCGTTGATGAACAACACCAGCGGCGCCATGACAAACATGAAACGGATCAATAGCCAGCTGACTTTGTTCACGCCTTGCTGGAACGAAGTCACCGCACGATCCGTCGCCCCGACCCGCTGTGCCAGTGCACCGAAATAGGTGCTGTTGCCGGTGGTGAGAATCACCGCCACCGCCGTCCCTGACACCACGTTGGTGCCCATGAACAGGATGTTGTCGAGTTCCAGCGGATTGCGCGTGTCGCGATCGGCCTGACGCGGGAATTTTTCCACCGGCATCGATTCACCCGTCATCGCCGCCTGGCTGACGAACAGGTCCTTGGCGCTGAGCACCCGGCAATCGGCAGGAATCATGTCGCCGGCCGAGAGCACGATCAAATCGCCGGGCACCAGTTGCTTGATCGGCAACTCAGCACGCGGCGCATCCCGGCGCAGCACGGTGGCGGTGTTGCTGACCATCGCTTTGAGCGCGTCGGCGGCCTGGTTGGATTTGCTTTCCTGCCAGAAGCGCAGCAGCGTCGACAGCACAACCATCGAGAAAATCACGATGGCGGCCTTGAGGTCTTCGGTCAGCCACGAGATCACCGCCAACAGGGTCAGCAGCAGGTTGAACGGGTTTTTGTAGCAGTGCCACAGATGGGTCCACCATGGCAGCGGTTGCTCGTGTTCGACTTCGTTGAGGCCATGCTGCGCGCGCAGCACATCGACTTCGAAATCGGTCAGACCGTCGGTGTGGGTGCCGAGGTTCGACAGCAGCACGCCGCTGTCGCAATGGGCGGCGTCCACCAGTGTATTGGCGAGAGTCGGCGGCACTTCACGGCTGACCGTGGTGTCGTTGAGGGTTTCCAGCAAGGCCAGGCGACGGAAATGCCGGGCGATGTGGCGGGTCCGCAGGAAGCCTGCGAAAAATTCCTTGAGCGTAAGTTTCATGGCTGTTGCCCCTATGGTCAGCCGGGAAACCGTCGAGCAGGTACGTCCTCGTCTCGGGCACCGAAAACCGGCACGGCAAGGCGTGGCGCGCCGGTCAGAAAAGACAGGCGTGTCGATAGGGCTGCAAATGACGACGATAAAGTCGACTTCACAGGCTTTTCAGTGTCGATGAGAAGGACGTCGGGACATGACCGGGACCGGTCATGATCGGGATGCCGCTGCTCGCTGTTCGGCGAGACAACGGCACAAAGGAATGCGCGTTATCTTGCCGAGAATCCGCCGGTTACAAGGACCGGCCGACAACTGTCACTCGAACAAGTACCCACTGTGGGTCTCCGCTATTGATGAAAACGCGCGAAGCTTACGCCCCGATGTCTGGAGAGTAAACCCGCAAAAGGAAGTGTGTCGGGGAATGTGGCGGGTGTTCAGGAAGGGTTCAGGATTGCCCCCGAGATCGCCGAGATCGTTCCCACGCTCTGCGTGGGAATGCAGCCGGGGACGCTCTGCGCCCCATTGGAACGCGGAGCGTCCCTTGAGGCATTCCCACGCAGAGCGTGGGAACGATCAGTGTGGAGGCTGAAAGGATACTTAGCTGGCAGTCGCCAACAACAGATCCATCACCGAACGGCTGTGCCCGCGGTTCTTGCCATGCTCATACAGCGAGCCGGCAATCTCGTCCGCGCGGATCGGCAGGATCGACAGCAGCGTATCGCTCAGACCGTGGCTGGCCTGGCAGAAGCCCTGCATGTACAGACCGGCCTTGCAGCGCTCGTCGGTGATCAGCCGGTAATTGCGGTCGACCTCGAAATCGCCCAGGTATTCCTCCAGCGGCGCCAGCAGTTTGCGATGCATCTGACGCTCGTAACCGGTGGCCAGAACGACCGCGTCGTAGGCACGCACGGTGACTTCGCCGGTGGCGTTGTTGCGCACGGTCAGTTCGATACCGCGCTCGGTGGCGGTGGCTTTCTCGACCGTGGTCAGGGTGCGGAACGCATGGCGCGCAACACCGGAAACCTTCTGGCGATAGAAGATGCCGTAGATGCGCTCGATCAGGTCGATGTCGACCACCGAATAGTTGGTGTTGTGGTACTCGTTGACCAGACGCTCACGCTCGCTGCTCTTCTGCTGGAAGATCAGGTCGGTGAATTCCGGCGAGAACACTTCGTTGACGAACGGGCTGTCGTCCGCCGGTTTCAGGGCCGAGCCGCGCAGGATCATGTCGACCTGTACCGACGGGAACGAATCGTTCAAGTCGATGAAGGCTTCCGCCGCGCTCTGGCCGCCACCGATGATCGCGATGCTCATCGGCTGGTTGTTGTTGCACGGCTGCTTGGCCATCTCGGCCAGGTATTGCGAGTGATGGAACACCCGACCGTCGCCCTTCAGTGCCTTGAACGCCTCGGGAATGCGCGGCGTACCACCGGCGCTGACCACCACCGAACGCGCGGTGCGCACGAATTGCTGGCCTTCGGTATCACGGGAAATCACCCGCAGCGCTTCGACCTGATGGTTGTGCAGCACCGGCTCGATGGTCAGCACTTCTTCGCCGTAGCGGCTCTGCTCGGTGAACTGCGCGGCGACCCAGCGCAGGTAGTCGTTGTACTCCATGCGGCACGGGTAGAAGGTGCCGAGGTTGATGAAGTCAACCAGGCGACCGTGGTGCTTGAGGTAGTTGACGAACGAGTACGGGCTGGTCGGATTGCGCAGGGTCACCAGATCCTTGAGGAAGGAAATCTGCAACTCGCTCTGGGTCGACAGGGTGTTGCCGTGCCAGCTGTAGTTAGGTTGTTTGTCGAGAAACAGAACATCCAGTTCCCCCTGGGTCGGGCCGCGCTCCTGCAGAGCGATGGCCAGCGCCAGGTTCGAAGGGCCGAAACCGACGCCGATCAGGTCGTGAACGATGGGCGATGCAATTGCCTGTGTCATTTCCAGTGTCCTCTGGACGAAAAGCCTGAGTGACCTGACCGGCCTTGAGCAGGACAGCAGATCGTCTGTTGAGTAGGAACGAGGACAGTGAAATAAAATTTAACGACGACGGCTCAATGGGCGTCCCATTGTTTGATGCGCAGGCGGCAATGCTTCATGGCGTTGACGATGTGCTTTTCCACCAGAGCCTTGGAAATCCCTAGGTGTTCGGCAATCTCGGGGTGCGACAGACCTTCGATCTTGCGCAGCAGAAAACTTTCGCGGCACAGCGGCGAAAGTTCTGCCAGGGCACGCTGAAGCATCTCCAGGCGCTGACTGTGGTCGAAGGTACTGTGAGGGGACGGAGTGAAATAGCGTTCTTCGCTGTCGAGCACATCCAGTGATTCAACCTGACGCAGGGCATTGCGCCGATGGTCGTCGATTACCAGATTGAGCGCGGTGCGGTAGAGGAAAGCCCGGGGTTGCTCGATCGGCGTGTCGCTGGAGCGCTCCAGCACCCGCACATAAGCGTCATGCACCACATCTTCGGCGACCTGGCGGTTGCCGAGCTTGGCGTTCAGGAAACACACCAATTCGCGATAGTAGTTTTCCAACATGACTCCCGGCCGCGTGGGGTGCGGTTTCTGTCCTTGAGCCCGATCCTGACCGCCCAGTGGGCAGTAGCAAGATAGTGGCAACTTGAGGGGCGTAATTTATAGTAATTCTCATATAGATTTAAAGTAGTGATTCTCTTCACCAGACAAATAGTCCTGCCGGGCAACCTGTAACTTCGTGTGTGAGCACTTAAATTCCCTTGCGCATTCATCGTTTACAGGACAGCTCCCCGTGTCTGTCGTGCCTTGCGACAGCGTTCAGCGACCCACCGAACCTGTTCACCTGCTGAACGACGGGCCGAATTCCACTGGCCGGAACCCTGCATGAAACGTCCCCGCCCCGCCCGACGCGCCCTGTTCGTTGCCCTTTGCCTGATCCCTGTCATCGCTGTTGCTGCATGGCAGGTGTTGCCGCCGGGCCGCGAGACCCTCGCCACCGTTCAAGTGACACGCGGCGATATCGAAAACAGCGTGACTGCACTCGGCACCCTGCAACCGAGGCGCTATGTGGATGTCGGTGCCCAGGCGTCCGGGCAGATCCAGAAAATTCATGTCGAGGCCGGCGATGTGGTCAAGGAAGGCCAGTTGCTGGTGGAAATCGACCCGTCCACGCAAAAGGCCAAGCTCGACGCAGGCCGGTTCTCCATCGAGAACCTCAAGGCGCAGTTGCAGGAGCAACGCGCCCAGCATGAGCTGGCGCAGCAAAAGTACCAGCGCCAGCAAAAACTCGCCGCCGGCGGCGCCACCCGCGAGGAAGACGTCCAGACCGCCCGGGCCGAAGTGCGCGCCACGCAGGCGCGCATTGACATGTTCCAGGCGCAGATCCGCCAGGCGCAAGCCAGTCTGCGCAGCGACGAAGCCGAGCTCGGCTACACGCGCATCTATGCGCCGATGTCCGGCACGGTGGTGGCGGTAGGCGCCCGGGAAGGCCAGACACTCAACGCGCAACAGCAGACCCCGCTGATTCTGCGGATCGCGCGGCTCTCTCCGATGACCGTGTGGGCCGAGGTCTCCGAGGCCGACATCGGTCACGTCAAACCGGGCATGACCGCTTACTTCACCACCCTCAGCGGCGGCAGCCGTCGCTGGAGCAGTACCGTACGGCAGATTCTGCCGGTGCCGCCGCGCCCGCTCGAACAGAGTCAGGGCGCCAGCCCCACCAGCGGTCGCAGTGGCAGCGAACGAGTGGTGCTTTACACGGTATTGCTGGATGTCGATAACGCCGATAACACCCTGATGACCGACATGACCGCCCAGGTGTTCTTTGTTTCGCAGCAGGCACAGAACACCCTGACCGTGCCCACCGCCGCCCTGCAACGCAGCGCTCGCGCGGACTGGCAACTGGCGCAGGTGGTCGCCGCCAATGGCGACGTCCAGTCCCGGGAAGTGCGCACCGGCATCCGCGACCGCTTGCGCACGCAGATCCTTGAAGGACTTGTCGAAGGCGATCATGTCCTGAGCAGCCCGGCCACTGGCAACGGAGGCTGAATGCAAACGCCCTTGATTGACCTGCGGCAGATCCGCAAAGCCTACGGCGGCGGCGACAGTCCGCGGGTGGAAGTGCTGCGCGGCATAGATCTGTCGATTCATGCCGGCGAATTCGTGGCGATCGTCGGCGCGTCTGGTTCCGGCAAATCGACACTGATGAACATCCTCGGCTGCCTCGACCGACCGACCAGCGGCGAATACCTGTTTGCCGGTGAAGAGGTCGCGCGGCTGGACACCGACGCTCTGGCCTGGCTGCGACGCGAGGCGTTCGGCTTCGTGTTTCAGGGCTATCACCTGATTCCGTCAGGTTCGGCCCAGGAAAACGTCGAAATGCCGGCCATCTACGCAGGCACACCGGCCGCCGAACGCCACGCCCGAGCCCACGCGTTGCTGACTCGCCTGGGTCTTGCCGGGCGCACCGCCAACCGCCCGCACCAACTCTCCGGCGGACAGCAGCAGCGGGTATCGATTGCCCGTGCGCTGATGAATGGCGGTCATATCATTCTCGCCGACGAACCCACCGGTGCACTCGACAGCCAAAGCGGCGCCGAAGTCATGACCCTGCTCGATGAACTGGCGGATCAGGGCCATGTGGTGATTCTCATCACCCACGACCGCGAAGTTGCGCAACGCGCCAAGCGCATCATTGAGATCCGCGACGGCCTGATCATCAGCGACACCGCCGATCCGTCATCGCCCCCCTCGCCCGCCGTCGGTTCCGGCGCATTGCAGGCCGTGGATCTGCGCGAGCGTCTGAACACCGGCAGCACCCAGACCGGCGCCTGGAAAGGCGAATTGGTGGACGCCGTGCAAGCGGCGTGGCGAGTGATGTGGGTCAACCGATTCCGCACCGCGCTGACCCTGCTGGGCATCGTCATCGGCGTCGCGTCCGTGGTGGTGATGCTGGCGGTGGGCGAAGGCAGCAAGCGCCAGGTGATGGCGCAAATGGGCGCCTTCGGCTCCAACATCATTTACCTCAGCGGCGCCGCCCCAAACCCGCGCACGCCACCGGGCATCATCACCCTCGATGACGTTGCCGAACTGGCCGCCCTGCCCCAGGTGGAGCGCATCATGCCGGTCAACGGCTCGACCGCCGGCGTGCGCTTCGGCAATGCCGACCACACCAGTTACGTGGGCGGCAATGACACCAATTTCCCGACCATTTTCAATTGGCCGGTGGTCCAGGGCAGCTACTTCACGCAAGCCGACGAAGACAGCGCCGCTGCCGTGGCGGTAATCGGCACCAAGGTTCGCGACAAGCTGCTCAAGGATGTCGCCGATCCCGTCGGTCAATACATCCTGATCGAAAACGTACCGTTCCAGGTGCTCGGAGTCCTTGCGGAAAAAGGCTCCAGCTCTGGCGACTCGGACAGTGACAACCGGATCGCCGTGCCCTACTCCGCCGCCAGCATGCGCCTGTTCGGCAGCCGCAATCCCGAGTATGTGGTCATCGCTGCGCGCGATGCCCGCAAGGTCAAGGAGGCTGAGCAGGCCATCAAGCAATCGATGCTGCGCCGGCACAACGGCAAAAAGGATTTCGAGCTGACCAACAACGCCGCCATGATTCAGGCCGAGGCGCGAACCCAGGGCACGCTGTCGCTGATGCTCGGCGCGATTGCCGCCATTTCCCTGCTGGTGGGCGGTATCGGCGTGATGAACATCATGCTCATGACCGTGCGCGAGCGTACCCGGGAAATCGGCATCCGCATGGCCACCGGCGCCCGTCAGCGCGACATCCTGCGCCAGTTCCTGACCGAGGCAGTGATGCTCTCGGTGGTCGGCGGCGTTGCCGGGATCAGCCTGGCGATGCTGGTCGGCGGTGTGCTGCAACTCAGCGGCGTCGCCATGGCGTTCCAGTGGATTGCAGTGTTCGGCGCCTTCGGTTGCGCGCTGGCCACCGGTGTCATCTTCGGCTTCATGCCTGCCCGCAAGGCCGCCCGGCTCGATCCGGTCAAGGCCCTCACCAGTGAATGATCGACCTATGAAAGCCCCCCTGACACTTCTCGCCGCCAGTGTTTTGCTGGCGGCCTGCGGCAGCCCCGCGCCACGCCCCAACAGCGGCCTGCAACCACCGCCCGCCTGGCAATCGCCCGAACATCCCGGCGCCAGCCAAAGCGATCGACAATGGTGGACTCATTTCGGCAGCACGGAACTCGATCATCTGATCGAACAGGCCCGACTGGGCAGCCATGACCTGGCCGCCGCCGTCGCCCGAGTGAGGCAGGCGCAGGCCAGCGCGACAATCGCCGGTGCGCCGCTGCTGCCCGAGGTCAAGGCCGGGCTGAATGCCAATCGCCAGAAACTCCTGCACGGCAAAGGCTACAGCCAGCTCGACGTGAACCCCGACAACCGCTCGCTGGATTACTACGACGCCGAGTTGAGCGCCAGTTACGAAATCGATTTCTGGGGCGGCAAACGCGCCGCCCGGGACAGCGCGGTGTTCGGCGTGCAGGCCAGCGAGTTCGATCGCTCGACGGTGGAACTGACCCTGCAAAGTGCCGTCGCCAATAGCTACACACAGGCCTTGGCGCTGCGCGAACAGGCGCGGATCGCCGAACTCAATCTGACCAATGCGCAAAGCGTTCTGCATCTGGTGCAGACCCGCTACGACGCTGGCAGCGCCACCGCGCTGGAACTGGCTCAGCAGAAAAGCCTGGTCGCCGAACAACAGCGCAAACTGCCGTTGGTGCAACAACAGGCCCGCGAGGCACTGATCACCCTGGCCGCGCTGCTCGGCCAACCGGTGCAGGAGTTGCCGACACCCCGACAGGCTTTCGCCCAACTGCAATGGCCGGACATCGCCAGCGGTGTGCCCAGCGATCTGCTGCAACGGCGCCCGGACATCGCCAGCGCCGAAGCCAGACTGGCCGCCGCCCAGGCCGATGTGACCGTCGCCCGCGCCGCCATGCTGCCCAAGGTCACGCTGACCGCCAGCCTCGGCACCGGCGCGGACCTCGCATCGAATCTGCTGCGCACGACCTTCTACAACCTGTCGTCAGGTCTGGTGGCACCGATCTTCAACAATGGCCGCCTGCGTGCCGAGCGCGACAAGGCCACGGCGCGCCAGGAAGAATTGCTGGAGACCTATCGCGGCGCAATCATCAATGGTTTCGCGGACGTGGAAAAAGCCCTGACGAGCATTCGCGGCCTCGATGAACAGCGTCAATGGCAAGGCGAGGAACTGCGCCAGGCACAGACCGCGTTCGATATCGCCCAGAGCCGCTATCAGGCCGGCGCCGAGGATCTGCTGACGGTGTTGCAGACTCAACGCACGCTGTATGCCGCCCAGGACATGAACGTGCAGCTGCGGCTGTCACGCCTGCAGGCCAGCATCGCGCTGTACAAGGCGCTGGGCGGGGGTTGGCAAGTCATCTGAACAGCGCTTTGTTCAAGGCAAAAAAAATCGCAGCCCGACGCTGCGATTTTTTTTGCCTTCAGAGTTGTCGCCCCTTGACCTTCAGATGCCTGGCGTACCACGGCCGCTGCGGCACTTTGCGGAACAGGTCGGCCATGTTGTCTTCATCGCCGAACGTGATGCGCAATGCCAGCTTCATGGTCTCCGGGTCCATCTCCACCGAACGTCCCGCCTGAAGGCCGGGAACGGTGCTGCAACCATGGGTGTCGGGGCCGAGCCACGGATCATCGACCTCGACCCAGCGCCCCGGTGCAAACCATTGGACGCCATTGACTTGCAGGCGGCTCACTTCACCTGGATGAAAGCGTTCGTGAGCGCGATACCAGTCTTCGATGCGGTCGTCGATCCAGCCATGGAAACGCCAGAACACCGGGTTCACATGGGAGGAAAACGGATCGCCGAGAAAATCGTTTTCCGGGGCATACCAGCGCGCCGCGAAGTCAGCCTGATCCCGGGCCATCGGCACCGGAATATCGTTGGACGGATCACGGGCCACCGATGCCCAGCGCATGTGCAGCCAGTCGTGCAGGCCCAGCTCGACTTCCGAGCCGAACTGACCGAGCGTCAGCTTCGAGAGATAGCGCGGATCGGTGTACTGCGATTCCCAGACCTGGAAGTTGCTGTGGTAGGTCTCGGCCGTCTTGATGTCGCTGACCCACTTTGTGTATTCGTCATCGCCTTCCGTCAGCCAGGTCGGCGGCAAGGCATCGCCGTCGTGGTTGTCGAAGTAGCGGGCGAACCCCAGACGATCACGCTCGAGCTCCGGTTGCGGCGCGGGGAATTTCAACCAGGACGGCAAGTCCTGCATCGAACGGGCAGTGCCCAGCATGTGCCGGTGCATGAAGAAGAAGTCGATGCCCGAGCCGTTGCGATCCTTGCGCGGACCGCGCGCATCACGCTCCTTGTAACGCGGGCCGGGTTGCCAGCCGATGCCGCGCAACGCGTCGCGTTTTTTCTCGGACAGTTTGTGCCACTTGTCCCGCGAGGCATGCCAGAGCTGGTGAAACAGGCGATGCTCGGGCGATACCAGCCACGCCAGCAACGTCGGGTTCAGACCGGTTCGCTCACGCGCCTCGGGGAAACGGCGTTTGATGGCGATGAACCGGTTATCGAGCTCCGGCAAACCCAGCGGCCGATCCAGGCGCAGCACCTGCCCGGTGAACGTGCCGCTGCCGGCATTGCCGAAGGCCGCCCAGACTTCGTCCAGTTTGACATTGAGCTCGTAGACCGCCGGCGCCTGTGGCTGGTCCGTGCGCATCAGACGCCAGTACAACTGCGCGCCATTACCCGAGACCAGATCGCCAATGACGTCATAGCGGGGCAAACCGTCGCCCCGCAACCGCGCGCCGGTGTCGAGACAGCCGCGCAAGCCGCGCCCACGCTGGGCAATATCGAGAAACAACTCCAGGCCTTCACGGGGCAGGCCGTCGAGCCCGGCATCGGCGCCTGTGAAACGGATGTCCCAGACACCGCGCAGGTTATCGGCCAACTGCTGGCCGGCAGTGTCCGCCAGATCCACCGTGGCCTCGCCCGGCGTGATCGGCTCCTCCTCGCGGGTCAGCTCACGATGTGCATAAAAAGCGGCAGGCAGCGCAGCGCCCGTGAGTGCCATGCCCGCCATGAACCAGCGTCGAGAGATCGTCATTGCCCTACCTGTGTCAGCCATGAAGCAGGCTTTATCCAAGCTAGAACGTTTGCTGGTGCGACAAATTTATCGCCTGCCCGAAAAGATCTCCGAACGCCCGGACCGCGTTCGCGCGTTCTTTTGCCGCCTCGCTAAATTCTTTGCCTCCCCAGTCGTTCCTCCCAGATAGCAAAGGCCCCTGCGCCTGTACCTCGATGGCGAACCTGAATGAGATGGCAATGACAAAACCGCGTTCGAAAAAGGCTCTATACATCGGCCTGCCGCTGGCCTTGGCGATCAGCGCCGGCGCAGGCTTTCTGGCCTGGGATTACTGGTTCAGGGACAACCCCGGCTACCCGGTCAAGGTGATGAAACAGGCCACCGAACTGCAGGAGCGGATCCTGTCGTTCGACAGCCACATCACCGTGCCCTTGAGTTTCGGCGCCCATGGCAATGAAGCCGACAAGGACGGCTCCGGGCAGTTCGACCTGATCAAGGCCAACCGTGGACGGCTGTCCGGCGCGGCGCTGACGGTGTTCGGCTGGCCGGAAATGTGGAACGGCCCGAACGCGCCTCACCGCCCCACCGACGGTTTCGTCGAAGAGGCCCGCAATCAACAGGAAGTGCGCTACAAGATCATCTCGGGCCTGGTGCGCGACTTCCCCAATCAGGTCGGCATCGCCTATACCCCTGACGATTTCCGCCGCCTGCATGGCGAAGGCAAGTTTGCGATTTTCATCAGCATGCTCAACGCCTACCCGCTGGGCAACGACCTGAGCAAACTGGACCTGTGGGCCGGTCGTGGCATGCGCATGTTCGGCTTCAGCTATATCGGCAACAACAGCTGGGCAGACTCCTCGCGCCCGTTGCCGTTTTTCAATGATTCCCCGGATGCGCTCGACGGCCTCTCGGACATCGGCAAACAGGCCGTGCACCGCCTGAACGACCTGGGCGTGATCATCGACGTCTCGCAGATGTCGACCAAGGGCCTGGAGCAGGTTGCGCAACTGAGCCGCACTCCGCTGGTGGCTTCGCACTCGGCGCCGAGGGCGGCGGTGGACATTCCGCGTAATCTAAGCGACAAGGAACTGCAGCTGATCAAGAACAGCGGCGGCGTGGTGCAGGTGGTCGGTTTCTCGCAGTACCTCAAACCGCTGACCCAGGGCACCCAGGACAAACTCAACGCCCTGCGCGCCCGCTTCGATCTGCCGCCTCTGCCGAACCTGGCCATGGCGCTGATGCCGGGCGACCCGATCATCACCGCCTGGTCGGAACAGAAACTCGGCCAGTACGCCAGCGGCCTGTACGGGATTCTCGAAGAAGAACCGAAAGCCACTCTCAAGGACTTCGGCGACGCCATCGACTACACCGTGCGCAAGATCGGCATCGACCACGTCGGCATCTCTTCGGACTTCAATGACGGCGGCGGAATCAGGGGCTGGGAAAACGTCGGCGAGATCCGCAACGTCACCGCCGAACTGATCCAGCGCGGTTACTCCGAAGCCGACATCGCCAAGCTGTGGGGCGGCAACTTCCTGCGGGTCTGGGATCAGGTGCAGAAAGCCGCCAAACCTGCCCTGATCTCCCGTCAGGACACGACCCGACCATGACTGACCGCCGCACTTTTCTGAAGCAGGCCGGCGTACTGGCCGCCGCCCTGCCTCTGGGCGTGAGCCTGGCTGAACCGGCCCGCGCCGCCGCTTCGCCGCAGGACAAATGGTTGGTCTTGCGCGGGATGTTCGAACAGGATCCGGACGCGATCCACTTCGCCAACTTCCTGGTGACATCGCACCCAAGGCCCGTGCGCGAGGCTATCGCTCGCCATCGTGCGGACATCGACCGCAATCCGGGCCTGGCCATGGACTGGGATCTGGGCGTCACCGAACAGCGCGAAGAAAACGTGCGGGTCTGGGCCGGCCAGTACTTGCAGGCCAGGCCAAGCCAGATCGCCCTCACCGGCAGCACCACCGAAGGTCTGGCGATGATCTACGGCAGTGTGCACGTACGCCCGGACCAGGAAATCCTGACCACGGTTCACGAGCATTACTCCACCCGCAACATCCTCGACTTCCGTACCGCCCGCGACGGCACCCGGGTGCGCAAGCTCACGCTGTTCGAGAACCCGCAAAGCGTTTCGACGGATCAGGTGCTCGACATCATCAATCGCAACATCCGCCCCGAAACCCGCGTTCTCGGCATGACCTGGGTGCACTCGGGCAGCGGTGTGAAACTGCCGATCGCCGACATTGCCCGCCTCGTCGACGAACACAACCGAAACCGCGACGACAAGGACCGGATCATTTACGTGGTCGACGGCGTGCACGGTTTCGGTGTCGAAGACCTGAGCTTCCCGCAGATGAACTGCGATTTCTTCATCGCCGGCACGCACAAATGGATGTTCGGCCCGCGCGGCACCGGCATCGTCTGCAGTCGCAGTGACGAAGTGAAATACGTCAGCCCCAGCGTGCCGACCTTCTCCGAAGCCACGACCTTCGCCAACACCATGACGCCCGGCGGCTATCACGCCTTCGAACATCGCTGGGCGGTGGACGAAGCGTTCAAGCTGCACCTGCAACTGGGCAAGGCCGACGTGCAGGCGCGCATCCATCAGCTCAACAGCTATTTGAAGCAGCGCTTGCTGGAACAGCCGAATGTCGAACTGGTGACCCCGGTCGATCCGGAGTTCTCTGCCGGTTTCAGCTTCTTCCGGGTCAAGGGCCGTGACAGCGATGACATCGCCGCCCGCCTGATGAAACACCGCGTGGTCTGCGATGCCGTCAGCCGCGACGTCGGCCCGGTGATCCGGACCGCGCCCGGTCTGCTCAACACTGAAGCCGAAGTGGACCGTTTCCTCGATTTGCTGCGCAAGACGCTGCGCGCCTGACCCCTGCGCCCCCGGTTTTACTTTAAACAGAGACGACTCATGAAAAAGCCTCACGCCTCAATCACCTTCAAGGCATTGCCCGCCCTGGCCCTGACCGCCCTGTGCGCGGGCCTTCTGCCGGGCGCCGCCCTGGCAGCCACCCCGCCGGCCCCCGGCAAAGTGTTCAAGGACTGCAAGGATTGTCCGGAAATGGTGGTGTTGCCGACCGGCACTTACACCATGGGCACACCGGACGACGAAGTCGGCCGCGAACCCGACGAAGGCCCGCGCCACGAAGTGACCTTCACCCGACCGTTCGCCATCAGCCGCTTTCAGGTGCTGGTCGGCGAGTGGGATGCATATGTCCGCGAGACCGGCGCCAAGCCCTATGACTTCGATGATCGCCCGGGTCGCCGCTGCACCGCTGGCAAGCCCGAGTTCAAACAGACCAAACGCGACCCGGCCGTCTGCATGAACGTGGCCGAAGCCCAGGGCTACATCGACTGGCTGTCGAAAAAGACCGGCCACAGCTACCGCCTGCCGAGCGAATCGATCCGCGAATACGCGGCCCGTGGCGGCAGCACCGGATCGTTCCCGTTCCCGTTCGACGAAGGCAGCGATTACCAGATTTCCAAACACGCCAACACCTACGGCGCCGCCGACGGTTACAACTTCACGTCCCCGGCCGGCACCTTCCCGGCCAACGCCTTTGGCGTGTACGACGCCCACGGCAACGTCTACGAATGGACGGCTGACTGTTATCACAAGGATTACTCCGGCGTACCCAACGACGGTCGTCCGTGGGTGCAGGAAAACTGCGAACGCCAGGTCATGCGCGGCAACGACTGGGGCGAAGCACCGGTGTTTTCCCGTTCCGGCAACCGCAACAGCAGCTGGCCGACCAGCAAGGGCGACTGGCTGGGCTTTCGCGTAGTGCGCGACCTCTGATCCCGCCTGTCAGCGACCGCAGCCCGTCTGCGGTCGTTTAAAGAAACCACGTGACCATTCGTTTTCCTTACATACCGGCACTCCCTCCGCACCGAAGCAGGAATCCTCCATGACCAAGCCAACGCGTGGGGCGATCAACGAATTGTTCGCCCTGCTCAAGCCCTTCCGCCTGATTGTCTGCGTATCCATCGTGCTCGGCATGATCGGCGGCCTGAGCGTCACCGTGCTGCTGGCGACCATCAACAACGCCTTGCACTCGGCCGACGGACTGACCCGCACCGTGGTCATGATTTTCGCCGGGCTGTGCGCCCTGGCCTTGCTGACCACGATCCTGTCCGACATCGGCACCAACTACGTCGGCCAGCACATCATTGCCCGCCTGCGCAAAGAGCTGGGGGAGAAAGTGCTGTCGGCACCGATCGACCAGATCGAACGCTATCGCAGCCACCGCCTGATTCCGGTGCTGACCCACGACGTGGACACCATCAGCGACTTCGCCTTCGCGTTTGCACCGCTGGCCATTTCCATGACCGTGACCCTGGGTTGCCTCGGTTATCTGGCGATGCTGTCCTGGCCGATGTTCCTGATGATGCTGGTGGCAATCGCCATCGGCACCACCATCCAGGCGATTGCCCGCGCCAAGGGCATGCGCGGTTTTTATGCGGCGCGCGACTCCGAAGACGAGCTGCAAAAGCACTACAACGCGATCGCCGAAGGTGCCAAGGAACTGCGCATCCATCGCCCGCGCCGCCAGCGCATGTTTGTGTCGGGTATCCAGAAGACTGCCGAAAAGATCTGCGACACCCAGATCAAATCCATCAACACGTTCGTGATCGCCAAGTCCTTCGGATCGATGCTGTTCTTCGTGGTGATCGGTATGGCACTGGCCCTGCAATCGTTCTGGCCGAGCGGTGACAAGGCCGTGATGAGCGGCTTTGTGCTGGTGCTGCTGTACATGAAGGGCCCGCTGGAACATCTGGTCAGCACACTGCCGATCATCAGCCGCGCGCAGATTGCCTTCCGCCGGATTGCCGAACTGAGCGAGCAGTTCTCCTCGCCCGAGCCGCACCTGCTGCTGGAAGACCAGGGCAAGAAGCCCGGTGCCGTCAACCGTCTGGAATTGAACAATGTGCGTTATGCCTTCCCGCCGGTTGCAGGCAGCGAACCGTTCCGCCTCGGACCGGTCAACCTGCGCATCGAGCAAGGCGACATCGTGTTCATCGTCGGTGAAAACGGCTGCGGCAAAACCACCCTGATCAAACTGCTGCTGGGCCTGTATGCGCCGACCGAAGGCGAGATCCGGGTCAACGGCCAGCCGATCACCGCTTTGAACCGTGACGACTACCGCCAGAACTTCACCACGATCTTTGCCGACTACTACCTGTTCGACGACCTGATCCAGGGAGACCGCGAAGTACCGCAGGACGCTACCCGCTACCTCGAACGCCTGGAGATCGCGCACAAGGTCAGCGTGCGCGACGGAGCGTTCACCACCACCGATCTGTCCACCGGCCAGCGCAAGCGTCTGGCACTGGTCAACGCCTGGCTCGAAGAGCGCCCGGTGCTGGTGTTCGACGAATGGGCCGCCGATCAGGACCCGACATTCCGGCGGATTTTCTACACCGAACTCCTGCCCGACCTGAAACGGCTGGGCAAGACCATCATCGTGATCTCCCACGATGACCGTTACTTCGACGTTGCCGATCAACTGGTGCGCATGGAGGCCGGAAAGGTCAAAAGCGAACTGCAAACCGCTTGATCGACGAAGCCGCGGCCAGACCGGAAAAATATTTTCCGGTTTACCGCGGCTTTCTCGTCTTAATGAGATGAATAAGAACCATTAACAACTATACCTGCCAAGGTCTTAACCTCATGTCCGCATCCCGCTTCATGCTTCGCCCACTGACCCGAGCCCTGCTCATGCACGGTGCTACCCGCTCCCGTCTGGCCACCACCGGCCTGGGACTGGCAATGACGCTGGCCGTCGCCCCGTATGTCCAGGCCCAGGAATGGACCCTGAACATCCCGGCGCAACCTTTGGCCCAGGCCCTGCAATCGCTCGGTCAGCAGACCAGTCTGCAAATCATCTACAGCCCGGAAAGCCTGCAAGGCCTGCGCTCCACCGCCCTAAACGGCCGGTATGCGGACGACAGCGCCATCGCGGCCATCCTCAAGGGCACCGGCATCCGTCATCAGCGTGACGGCAATACCGTGACCCTGCTGGCCCCCGCCACCGGCAGCGCGATGGAACTGGCACCGACCAACATCGATGGGCAACGACTGACGGCCACTACCGAAGGCAGCAACTCCTACACCACCGGTGGCGTGACCATCGGCAAGGGCGTGCACTCGCTGAAGGAAACCCCGCAGTCGGTCACGGTCATGACCCGCAAGATGCTGGACGACCAGAACCTCAACACCATCGAACAAGTGATGGAAAAGACTCCGGGCATCACCGTTTACGATTCGCCCATGGGCGGCAAGTATTTCTACTCGCGCGGTTTCCGCATGACCGGCCAGTACCAGTACGACGGCGTGCCGCTGGACATCGGCAGCAGCTACGTACAAGCCGACAGCTTCAACAGCGACATGGCCATTTATGACCGCGTCGAAGTGCTGCGCGGTGCTGCCGGCATGATGAAAGGCGCAGGCGGTACGGCCGGTGGCGTCAACTTCGTGCGCAAGCGCGGCCAGGACACCCCGCACACCCAACTGTCGCTTTCGGCAGGCTCGTGGGACAACTATCGCGGTCAGGTCGACACCGGCGGCCCGCTGAACGACGCCGGCACCATCCGTGGCCGCGCCGTGGTCACCCAGCAGACCCGTCAGTACTTCTATGACGTGGCCAGCCGCAAGGACCAGATCTACTACGGTGCCCTGGACTTCGACCTCAGCCCCGACACCACCCTGGGCCTGGGCATGGCCTATGAAGACGTCGACGCCACGCCTTGCTGGGGCGGTCTGCCGCGCTACGCCGATGGCTCCGACCTGCACCTCAAGCGCTCCACCTGCCTGAACACCTCGTGGAACAACCAGCGCAGCAAACGCGCCACCTACTTCGGCGACGTGAAACACCAGTTCAACGACGACTGGTCCCTGAAAGTGGCCGGGGTCTTCTCGCGCAACACCCAGGACATGGAGTACGCGTTCCCGAGCGGCGCGGTGCCGGTAGGCGCCACCAGCTCCAACACGCTGATGCTGGGGAGCATCTACGACTACGAGCAGACCGACTACGGCTTCGATGCCTACGTGGACGGCAAATTCGACGCGTTCGGCCAGCAGCACGAACTCACCGTCGGCGCCAACGCCAGCCGTTCCCACAAGGATGACTTCTACGCCGTGGCGGCCTTGCCACAGCGCCAGAACGTACTGAACCCGAACCATCACCTGCCCCAGCCTGACGAAAGCTACTACCTGGCCAATGCCTCCCGGGGCGGTCCGGTAGATATGCACATCAAGCAATACGGTGTTTACTCCACCGCCCGCCTGAAGCTGGCAGATCCACTGACCTTCGTGCTGGGCAGCCGTGTCAGCTGGTACAAGTCCGACACCGACTCCGTGCAGTACTTCCGCGGCGAAGGCACCCCGGTCAACACCAAGTCCACCGAAACCGGACAGGTCACCCCGTTTGCCGGGCTGTTGTTCGATCTCAACGACAACCTGACCGCGTACGCCAGCTACACCGATATCTTCACCCCGCAAGGCGGCTACAAGACCATCGACGGCGGCACCCTCAAACCCCTGATCGGCCAGAGCTACGAGCTGGGGATCAAGGGCGAGTGGTTCGACGGTCGCCTGAACAGCTCCTTCAACCTGTTCCGCACCATTCAGAAAGATGCGGCCCAGGATGACCCGCGCTGTGAAGACAGTTCCTGCTCGCTGAACTCCGGCAAGGTCCGCGCCCAGGGCTTCGAAGCGGAAGTCAGCGGTGAAGTGATCGATCGCCTGCAACTGCTGGCCGGCTACACCTACACCCAGACCAAAGTGCTGGAAGATGCCGACGCCACCCAGGACGGCGTGATCTACAACTCCTACGTACCACGTCACCTGCTGCGCGTCTGGGGTGATTACAGCCTGAGCGGCCCTCTGGATCGCGTCACCATCGGTGCCGGCGTCAACGCCCAGAGCGGCAACTACCGCACCTCGCCACTGGGCGGTGACAACATCACCCAGTCGGGTTACGCGGTCTGGAACGGTCGCATCGGCTACCGCATCGATGACACCTGGTCCGTCGCCCTCAACGGCAACAACCTGTTCGACAAACGCTACTACGCCACAGTGGGCACCGAAGGTTTCGGTAACTTCTACGGCGATCCGCGCAATTTCGTGATGTCGGTCAAAGCAGACTTCTGATTACAGCGCCCATGAAAAAACCCCGCATTGCGGGGTTTTTTTTGGCCTGCGAATTTGTCTGAGGTTCAGCTCAATGCGCGATGCAGCGCCCGGCTCAGGGTTTCGTGTACCTGCAGGACATCGGGCATCACCGACGCCAGCCTCAGCAAGTCGTGGGTCAGCCCCGGGCAGTGCTCGAGCTCGACGCTCACACCGTGCTCACGCAACTTGTCGACATACGCCTGGCCCTCATCGAGCAGCGGATCGAACCCGGCCAGCACGACAATGGCCGGGGCCACGCCACGCAGATCTTCGGCCAGCAGCGGTGAGAAACGCCAGTCCAGATAATCTTCCGGGGTGCGCGCGTAATGCCCGTAAAACCAGTCCAGTGTCTCGTCTTCCAGCAGATAGCCTTCGCTGAACAGGGCCCGCGAATCATGGGCACGGGAGGCGTCGGTGACCGGATAGCACAACAACTGAGCCTTGGGCGCGATGGCCACGGTGTGCGGCTGAACCACCGCTTGCACCGCCAGTACGGTGGCCAGCGTGGCCCCGGCGCTGTCACCGCCGAACGCGACCCGGCCCGCGTCCAGACCCAACGAAGCCGCGTGTTCGGCCAGCCACGACAAGGCGTCCTCACCGTCTTCCAGTGCCGTCGGGAAACGGTACTCCGGCGCCAGTCGATAGCCGACGGAGAGCACCGCGCATGGCGTGCGCCGGCAGAACTCGCGACACACGCCGTCATGGGAATCGAGGCTTCCGACCACAAACCCGCCACCGTGGAAATACACCAGCACCGGCATTGGCGCCGACACACCGTGCGGACGATAAAGACGCAGTGCCAGCGGCGCACCGTCCCGAGCGGTCGCGCTGATGGCCTGCACGTCCAGGTCTTCGGGCGCCTTCCAGCGCAACTGCGCGGTGGTTTGTTCGAAGGTGTCCCGGGCCTGGGCCGGGGTCATTTGGTGCAGCGCCGGCAGACCGGCATCCTGGCTGTCTTGAGCCAGGTCGAGAAAGGCTTCCAGATCAGGGTGTAACGACATCGCGAAGATCCTTGTATCAGCAAAAAAGGGGCGCGCCTCGGCAACGCCCCTCAAAAATGATCCAGCGTGCAGCGATCAGCCCACACGCGCCATGCAATGCTCGATCAGCGCTTCAAGTTCACGCTGGTAATCCTGCATCAGTGCGTCCATGGTGCCGGCGCGATAACGCTGGCTGCTGTAGATGCAGCGCAGCGCCAACTGGCCGTCATACACCTGGCCGACAATTTCCAGCCAGTTGCCCAGGTTCGCCTTCAGGCTGTAGTTGTCACCGGTCTCCTCCAGCGCCGGCACCAGAAGTGCCTGCTCGTCGAAGCTCTGGTCGAACTGCCCCAGGTAGTTGAACGTCACCCGCGCCTGCGGCAGATCCGCCAGTTGCCGGGACACCTCGGCGCCCGCCAGATGACGCAGCACGCCATAACCGATGCCCTTCTGCGGCACCGCCGCCAGCTGCGCCTGTACGTCGATGATCGAACGTCCGATATCGTCGCTGTCCGGACGCAACCGCACCGGGAACATGCTGGTGAACCAGCCAAGGCTTCGGCTCAGGTCGATGGATTCGAACAGATCCTCGCGGCCGTGCCCTTCCAGCAGAATCAGCGCCGATGACTGACCGCTCCAGCGGCACAGTGCCCGACCGAGTGCCGACAGCAGCAGGTCGTTGATTTGCGTGCGATAGACCGCCGGCGCCTGCTTGAGCAATTGTTCGGTGTGCTCGCGGGACAATTTGAGCCGCGCCTGCGCCTGCTGGCGCACCTGATTCTTGCCACGGTAGTTGTCGCACGGCAGATCGACGCCCGGTTGATCGAGCTGCTCCAGCCAGTACGCCAGCTCCTGTTCGGCAATCGCCGGGGCCTGAGCCTGCAAGGCCTCGGCAAACGAACGATAGCTGCTGGTACGAATCGGCAGTTGCGGCGCCAGCCCTTGCACACACGCTTCATAAGCGGTTTTCAGGTCATCGAGCAGGATCCGCCAGGACACGGTGTCGACCACCAGGTGATGAATCACCACCAGCAGTCGCGCCTGACCGTCCGGCAGGGCAACATGCATCACCCGCCAGACCGGCCCGTCGTCCAGCTTGAGGCTGCGCTGGGCAAGGTTGGCCAGCGCTTCGACCTGTTCGCTGTTCTCGGCTTCACGGCGCCAGAGCACCGCCTCGCCCTGTTCGTTGGCGGTGCAGTAGCGTTGCAGCCAGCGCCCGCTCTCCCGAGTGAAGCGCAGGCGCAGCGAGTCATGGTGTTGCTCGATCCAGCCCAGGGCCTGCTCGAGCGCATCCAGATCCAGTGGCTGGCGCGCACTCAACAGCAGTGACTGGTTGTAGTGATGGGCTTCGGACATGCCCTCGGCGAAGAACCACTCCTGAATCGGCAACAGATTGAACAACCCCTCGCCCGCCACTTGCGTGACGTCCACCAGTGGCTGTCCGGCGCCTTCCTTCGTCACGTTCTGTTCGACGATGCCAGCGATGGTCTGATAGCGCATCAGATCGCGCAGCTTCAGATCCATCTGCAACGTCGGGTGGTTCCTGACCCGGGAAATGACCTGCAGGCTGAGGATCGAATCGCCACCCAGTTCGAAGAAGTTATCCGTGATGCCCACCTGCTCGACTTGCAGCACCTGGGCCCAGATCTCGGCCAGCAGTGTTTCCTGCTCGTTGCGCGGGGCGACATATTCCTCGCTCTTGAAGTCCGGCTCCGGCAGCGCCTTGCGGTCGAGTTTGCCGTTGGGCGTGACCGGGAAAGCACTCAGGCAGACGATCTGCGCCGGCACCATGTATTCCGGCAGCGAGGCGCGCAGCCCGGCCTTGAGTTCATCGCCCACGTCTTCGCCCGTCGGCGTCACCACATAACCGATCAGTTGCTTGCCGGACGCATTGTCCCGGGCGATCACCAGCGCATCGGTCACACCCTCCAGTTGGCGCAGGCTGGCCTCGACTTCACCCAGCTCGATGCGGAAACCGCGTACCTTGACCTGATGGTCGATGCGCCCGACGTAATCGACCACGCCGTCCTGACGCAAACGCACCAGGTCGCCGCTGCGATACAGGCGCTCGCCGACCGCGAACGGATTGGGTACGAAGCGCTCGCAGGTCAGATCCGCACGGCCGTGGTAACCACGGGCAACCCCGTAACCGCCGATGTACAGCTCACCGGCAAAACCTGGCGGCAGCGGATTCAGATCCTCGTCCAGCACGTACAGCGAACGTGCGCCGACGGCACGACCGATCGGAGCATAGGCCGCTTCACAATGCTGGCTGACCGGCACCTTCCAGAGCATCGGCGTGACCACGGTTTCCGTCGGGCCATAACCGTTGGTGAAGTACTCGGGGCGCAGGGCCGCCTTCACCTGTTCGAAGGTCTGGTCCGGCACGGCATCGCCGCCGAAGCAGTAGATGCGCACCGCAGGCGGCGCGATGCCGCTGGCCGCCGCGTACTCGGCCAACTGCTTGAGGTAGGCCGGCGGGAAGCAGGCGATGGTGACACCATACTCATGCAGGGCAGCGTAGGTCTGCTCCGGCGTCCACAGGCAACCGTCGCGAATCACCAGACGGCCACCGCTGTAGAGCGTGCTCAACCAGCGTTCATGGGCACCGTCGAAGGCGAACGACATGAAGTGCAGCTCGCAGCTGCTGGCGTCCATTTCATACAGCTCGGCGATGGCCTGACAGTGCATGCTCAACGGCCCTTGCGTGACCGCAACGCCCTTCGGCCGACCGGTGGAACCGGAGGTATAGACCAGATACGCCAACCCTTGCTCCTGCACACGGGAAACCGGCGCGTGATCGGGGTAGCGGGACTCGTCGAGATGATCGATTTCCAGACGCAGCAGTCCCTCGGGCGCCGGCAAGGTGGCGCGCAGGCTGCTCTGGGTCAGCAACAGGGCCATGCCCGAATCCTCGATCATGTACGCCAGTCGCTCAGGCGGATAATCGATGTCCAGCGGCACGTAGGCCGCACCGCTCTTGAGCACGGCGAGGAAGCTGACGACCATTTCCAGCGAGCGCGGCAGCGCCACGCCGATCACCACTTCCGGGCCCGCCCCGTGTTCGGTCAGGCAGTGGGCCAGACGATTGGCCCGCTGTTCGAGTTCGGCATAGCTCAGGCTCAATCCGGCGCACTGCAGGGCGATAGCCTCTGGCTGCTGCTGCGCATGCCGGCTGATCAGTTGCGGCAACAGCACCGGTTCGTGGCTGGAGACCGGTTCGGCGCTCCAGGCCTGGATCGCCTGCCACTGCTCGTTCGACAGGCGCTGCAGATTGCCCAGTCGCTCGTAAGGCGCACGCACCATCGCTTCGAGGGTGTTTTCCAGCGTCAGGCGAATGCCTTCCACGGCCTCGGCGCTGAAGTGGCTGCGCAGGTACAGGTACTCGATCGACAGCTCGTCACCCAGCATTACCGCGAGGTCCATCGGTACGTTGGTCACGCCGTGGCCGATGGATTTGCCGAAGGTCAGGTCGGTGTCGTTTTCTTCTTGCAGGCGATCATCGATCGGGAAGTTCTCGAACACGATGATGCTGTCGAACAGTGCCTGCCCACCGAGGTTGGACCAGCGCTGCACATCGGCCAGCGGCGCCTGGGAATAGTCACGAATGTCCAGGTTGTAGGCCTGCACTTCGCCGAGCCAGTCCGCCAGGCGCTGATCGGCCTGCGGCGTCTGGATGATCGGCAAGGTGTTGATGAACAGACCCAGCATGTTGCCGACATTCGCCAGCCCTTCGGGACGCCCCGAAACGGTGGCACCGAACGTGACCGTGCGCTGCCCGGTGTAGCGCTGCAACAGCAGCAGCCAGGCACCCTGAATCAACGTGTTGGGGGTGATGCGCAGGTCGCGGCAGAACTGCAGCAGGCGTGCGGTTTGCGCCTGATCCCAGTTCGAGTAGATCGCATCGTGGCCGGAGACATCGGCCGAATGGCGCGGATGGATCGCCTGGCTCAACGCCGTCGGCTCGTTGACCGCCGCCAGACGCGCTTTCCAGAACAGCTCCTGCGCGTCCTGATCCTGTGCCTGCAACCAGGCGATGAAGTCGCGGTAACGACCGTTCTCACCGCTGACCTTGCCCTTGGAGTAGTACTGCAAGACTTCGCCGAACAGGCGCGAACTGCTCCAGCCGTCCATCAGGATGTGGTGGCTGGTCCAGATCATCTGATAGCGGTCATCGCTCAGGCGCAACAGCGTCACCCGCTGCAGACGTGCCTGGGACAGATCGAAGCCGAGGGCACGATCATCGCTGGCGAATTCGGCGATCAACTCATCGCTGACCTCACGCTCGCGCCAGTCGAGCACCTCCATTTGCAGCGGGGCCTGACGATGGACCACTTGCAACGGCTTGGCCAGCCCGTCCTGCCAGTGAAAACTGGTCCGCAGGATCGCCTGGCGATCGATGACAAATTCCCAGGCGCCCCGGAAACGCTCTACATCCAGGCCCTGGATCGGCAAGCTGACCTGGTTGACGTACAGGCTGCTGCCATTGTCCGAGAGCGTGTGGAACAGCATGCCCTCCTGCATCGGCGACAGCGGATAAACGTCCTCGATCAGATCCGCCGGCACCGGCAACGCATCAAGCTGCGCCTGCTCCAGACGCGCCAGCGGGTAGTTTTCCGGCGTGCCGTCGGCCTGCTGCGCGGACTCCACCGACGCCACCGACGCCACCGTCGCCAGTTTCTGCACGGTCTGTTGCTGGAACAGATCCTTGGGGGTAAAGCGAATGCCCTGCTGGCGCGCACGGCTGACCAGCTGGATGGAGATGATCGAATCACCGCCCAGGCTGAAGAAGTTATCGGTCACACCGACCCGGTCAATCTTCAGGATGTCTTGCCAGACCACAACCAACTGTTGCTCAAGCTCCGTTGACGGGGCGACATAGTCCCGGGCCGACTGATTGACGTCCGGCGCCGGCAAGGCCTTGCGGTCCAGTTTGCCGTTGGGGGTCAGCGGCAGCGCCTCGAGGTACAGCCACTGCGCAGGCACCATGTAATCCGGCAGGTGCGCCTTGAGGGCGGATTGCAGCGATTCGCTCAGCTCATCCTGCTCCTGAAGGCTGAGGCCGGATTGGGCCGGCACCACATACGCCACCAGTTGTTGACCGCTGAGGCCGTCCACCGCCAGCACCACGCCTTCACGCACGCGGTCATGGGCCAGCAGGCGCGCTTCGATTTCACCCAGTTCGATGCGGAAACCGCGCACCTTGACCTGATGGTCGATGCGGCCCACGTATTCGATCCGACCGTCGTCACCCAGGCGCGTCAGGTCGCCGGTGCGGTACATCCGTTCGCCGCTGGTCGAGGCCGGGTTCGGCACAAAACGCTCGGCGGTCAGGCCCGGACGGAACAGGTAACCGCGGGTGATGCCGTCACCGGCCAGATACAGCTCGGCCGCCACCCCGATCGGCGACGCTTGCAGTTGCCCGTCCAGCAGGTACGCGGTGGTGTTGACCAGCGGCCGGCCGATGTTGGCCTGGCCGCCGGCTTCGCGGCGGGTCCAGGTCGAATAGGTGGTGTCTTCCGACGGCCCGTACAGGTCATAGACGTGCTCGACCGACGTCTCGCGGTACAGGCTGTCGACCACACTTTGCTTGAGCGGCTCGCCGGCCAGATTGATGATCCGCACGCCATTCGGAATATGCCCGGCACGGTGCAAGGCAGCGATGGCCGACGGCACGGTGTTGATCAGACGCACCTGATCGCGCTCCGGCAGGTCCGGCAGTTCCAGGGCATTGCGCGCCATGACGATCGAACCGCCACGCGCGAGGGTGACGAAAATCTCCCACACCGACAGGTCGAAGCAGACCGACGTCGAGGCGAGCACGCCTTGCAGGTCAGCCTCGCTGTAGACGTCGGCGGACCAGTGGATCAGTGCCTGGACGTTACGATGGGCAATCGCTACGCCTTTGGGTTTGCCGGTGGAGCCAGAGGTGTAAATGACGTAGGCCAGGTTCGCCGAATCGCCACGCACGTCGAGGTTATCGGCAGCCGCATCGGCAAAGGCATCGCCGCCCGCCTCCACCAGCACCACCTGTGCATCGGTCTGCGGCAGTTGCGCCAGCAACGATTGTTGCGTCAGCAGGACCTTCGCCTGACTGTCTTCCAGCATGTACGCCACGCGGTCGGCCGGGTAGTCCGGGTCCAGCGGCACGTAGGTGCCACCGGCCTTGAGCACCGCCATCAAGGCAATCACCAGTTCCGCCGAGCGCGGCATCGCCACGCCCACCCGAACCTCGGCGCCGACACCCAGCGACACCAGATAACGCGCCAGTTGGTTGGCCCGGCGATTGAGTTCGGCGTAACTCAGGGCCACACCGCCATGGCTCAGGGCCACAGCGTGCGGACGGGCCTGGACCTGCGCCTCGAAGCTTTGATGAATCAGACGCTCAGCCGGATACCCGGCGTGGTTGTCGTTCCATTGCGCCAGCGTGTTGTGCTCGGCACCCGACAGCAGCCCGACTTCACCCAACAGGCGTTGCGGCGACTCAAGGAACTGTTGCAACACCACTTCCAGGTGCGTGGCCAACCCGACTACGCCGCGCTCGGAAAACTGCTCGGTCAGGTAGTTGAAGTCCAGGCTCAGAACCTCGCCGGCACCGGCGATCAGGGTCAGGCCGTAGTTGGTCTGCTCGCGGTGTTCCAGACCACCGAAGCGCAGGCCGCCCGGATTGGCCTCCAGCGTCTCCGACACCGGGTAGTTTTCAAACACCAGCAAGGTGTCGAACAACGCTTCGCCGTTGAGTTCGGCCAGACGCTGGATGTCTTGCAGCGGCGTCTGTTCGAAGTCGCGCAACTGCAGGTTCTTGTCCTGCACGCTGCGCACCCAGTCGCGCACGCTGACGCCCGGTTGCGGGCTGGCGATCACCGGCAAGGTGTTGATGAACAGCCCCAGTTGCTGCTCGATGCCCGGCAAATCCACCGGACGCCCGGACACCGTGGCGCCGAACGCGACCGTGGGCTGGCCGGTGTAGCGTTGCAGAATCAACAGCCATGCTGCCTGCACCAGACTGTTCAGAGTGACCTGCTGCTGGCGCGAGAAACTGTTCAGGCGACGCGTGAACGCTGCATCGAACGTCAGGCGATGCACGCCCTTGCCCGCCCCCGGCTGCACCTTGCCCGGGCACGCCGAGGCCAGACGGGTCGGCTCGTGCAGCTCCGCCAGTTGCCCGCGCCAGAAAGCCTGCGCGGCCTGTTTGTCCTGGCCTTGCAGCCAGGCCAGGAAGTCCCGGTAACGGCCCTGCGCACCCGGCACCGGATGGCCGGCGTAATCCTGCAGCACCTCACCGAACATCCGCGAGTTGCTCCAGCCATCCATCAGGATGTGGTGGCAGGTAAAGATCAGGCGATGGCGATCATCAGCCGTGCGCAACAGGCACAGACGCAGCAGCGGCGGGTTCTGCAAATCGAAACCGCGCTCCAGATCAGCGCGTGCCCGCGCTTCCATGGCCACGGCCAGGTCCGGCTCGTGGCGCATGTCCACTTCCGGCATTTCCAGGGTCAGCTGGCGATGAATGACTTGCAGCGGCGTGTCGAGACCGTCGCGGCCCCAGATGAAACCGGCGCGCAGCACTTCATGGCGATCCACCACTCGCTGCCAGGCCTGCTGGAAGCGCGCGACGTCCAGACCTTCGATGTCCAGCAGCATCTGATAGACATAAGCGCTGGCATCGGCGTCATAGAGACTGTGGAACAGAATGCCCTGCTGCATCGGCGCCAGCGGATAGATGTCTTCGATCCGCTGGGCAACGATCGGCAGGTTGTCCAGATGGGTCTGGGACAACCCGGCCAGCGGCACGTCGGACGGTGTCAGACCACCGCTCGCGTGATTCAGGCAATGGTCGATCAATTCGGCCAGCGCCTCTTCATAGGCGCGCGCCAGCGCATGGATGGTCGCGTCTTCGAACACATCGCCGCTGTAGGTCCAGGTCAGGCTCAACTGCCCTTGATAAACCCGGCCATCGATGGTCAGCGTGTTGGCCATCGGCGCACGCTCGTCCTGCCCGGCGCCCTTGTCTTCGGTGGCCGGCACCCACAACGCGCCTTCATCGAAGTTGTTGTCGAACTGGCCGAGGTAGTTGAACGTCACCTTCGGCTGCGCCGCGCCGCTCAGGGCAGCCTGTGCCTCGGCGCTGCCCAGATATCGCAACAGGCCGTAGCCAATGCCTTTGTTGGGGATCGCCCGCAATTGTTCCTTGATGCCCTTGATCGAGGTTTCGAAACCGGCGCCGGGGGTCAGACGCACCGGGAACATGCTGGTGAACCAGCCCACCGTGCGGCTCAGGTCGACATCGTCGAACAGGTCTTCACGACCATGCCCTTCGAGCTGTACCAGCGCGCTCTCGGCACCGGTCCATTCACACAGCACCTTGGCCAGTGCAGTCAGCAACAGGTCGTTGACCTGGGTGCGATAGACCGCCGGGGCCTGTTGTAACAACTGCCGGGTGCGTTCGGCATCCAGACGCGTATCGACGCTGCGCTCGAAACGGTTGCTCAACTGACCTTGCGGGTTGTCCAGCGGCAGCTCGATGCCTGCGCCGCTCAACTGCCCGCGCCAGTAATCCAGCTCGGCTTCCAGCACGGCACTGCGCGCATGCCCTTGCAGGCGCGCACCCCAGTCCTTGAACGCGGTGGTCTTGGCCGGCAGGCGCATAACCTGCCCCGCCGTCAGCTGTTGGTAAACGGTTTGCAGATCTTCCAGCACGATCCGCCAGGACACCCCGTCGACCACCAGGTGATGGATCACCAGCAACAGGCGCTGGCTGGCGTCCGGCAAGTCCACCAGCACCGCGCGGATCAGCGGGCCGTTGTCCAGATCGAGGCTGCGTTGCAGTTCCTGGCACAGCGCCGGCAAGGCCGCGCTGTCCTGCAAGGTCACGGCGCGCAGCAGCTCCAGATTGTGTTCGACCGGCGCGTGGGTCTGTTGCCAGCCACCCTCCAGGTCGCGGTAACGCAGACGCAAGGCGTCATGGTGCCGTTGCAGGTGCTGCAACGCCTGCTCCAGTGCAGTCGCCGCCAGCGGTGCGGTCGGGGTCAGCAGGATCGACTGGTTCCAGTGATGACGCGCCGGGATATCGCTGTGGAAAAAATACTGCTGGATCGGCGTCAGGACCGCCTCGCCGAGCACATCGCCCTGGGTCGCGAGTACCACGTCGCTCTGCTGCGCGACCGTGGCCAGGCGCTGCACCGTCTGATGCTGGAAGATGTCCTTGGGCGTGAAACGGATGCCCGCCTGACGGGCACGGCTGACCACCTGAATCGAAATGATCGAGTCGCCGCCCAGCTCGAAGAAATTGTCGTTGAGGCCGACACGCTCGACCTTCAACACGTCCTGCCAGATGGCGGCCAGTTGCTGTTCCAGCTCACTGCGCGGCGCGGCATACGCTTCCTGCACCTGAGCGACCTGCGGCTGCGGCAGTTGCTTGCGATCGAGTTTGCCGTTGGCGGTCAGCGGCAGGCGCTCGAGGAATGCCCAGCTGACCGGCACCATGTAGTCCGGCAAGGCGTCGCGCAGTTGCGCCTTGATCGAATCGCGCAGCGTCGCCTCGGCATCGGCTTGCAGTGCCTCGTTCGGCACGATCCAGGTCGCCAGTTGCTGACCGCTCGGGCCTTCGACCGCCAGCACCACCGCCTCGCGCACCGCCGGGTGCTTGAGGAGCCGGGTTTCGATTTCCCCCAGCTCGATACGGAAACCGCGGATCTTCACTTGATGGTCGATACGACCGATGTACTCGATCACCCCGTCGCCGCGCAGGCGCGCCAGGTCGCCGGTGCGATACAGGCGCTCGCCGGCCTGCGGGTTGAACGGGTCGGGCACAAAACGCGTAGCGCTCATGCCCGGCTGATTCAGGTAACCCCGGGCCAGACCGGCACCGGCGATGTACAGCTCGCCGATGCAACCTTGCGGCACCAGGTTCAGCGCGCTGTCGAGCAGGTACCACGACAGGTCGACGATCGGCTCGCCGATCGGGCTGCTGTGACTTTGCTCAAGGTCGGCCATCGACAATGGACGGTACGTCACGTGCACGGTGGTTTCAGTGATGCCATACATGTTCACCAGCGTCGGTGCACGGTCGCCGAAACGCTCGAACCATGGCCGCAGGTTCTGCACTTCCAGCGCTTCGCCACCGAACACCACGTAACGCAGCGAATGGTCGCGCGAGGATTCGCTGGCCAGTTGCATCAGCGGTTTGAACGCCGATGGCGTCTGGTTCAGCACCGTGACGTGTTCATCGCACAGCAGGGTGTAGAAATCTTCCGGGGAACGGGTGACGTCGTGGGGTACGACCACCAGTTTTCCGCCGTACAGCAGCGCGCCGAAAATTTCCCAGACCGAGAAGTCGAACGCGTAGGAATGGAACAGGGTCCAGCGGTCGTCCGGGCCGAAACCGAACCAGTGTTCGGTGGCGCTGAACAGGCGGATGACGTTGCTGTGCGGCAGCAATGCACCTTTGGGTTTGCCGGTCGAACCGGAGGTGTAGATGACGTACGCCAGGTTGTCCGGCGTGGTCAGGCACGCCGGGTTTTCGCTGTTGCCCGGCTCCAGTGTCTGGCTCAGGTCCAGACAGGTGAGGCCCGGCGGAATCGGCAGCTGTGCCTGCAAGTGACCCTGGGTCAGCAGAAGACCGATGCCACTGTCCTCGATCATGTAGCTCAGGCGATCTTGCGGGTAGCCCGGATCCAGCGGCACGTAGGCACCGCCGGCTTTCAGCACGGCGACGATGGCGACGATCATGTCCAGCGAACGCTCGACCGCCACACCGACCCGCACATCCGGGCCGACGCCGTTCGCGATCAACCGGTGCGCCCACTGATTGGCCCGGCGATTGAGCTCGGCGTAGGTCAGCCGTTGCCCGGCAAAGGTCACGGCGACCGCCTCGGGATGACGTTCCGCCTGGGCTTCGATGGCCTGATGAATGCACTGCTCGACCGGGTGCTCGACCCGTGTCGGATTCCATTGGCTCAGCAGTTGTTGCTGACGTGCGTCATCGAGCATCGGCAACTGCCCGATGCTGCGCGACGGGTCGGCGACGATCGCCTGCAGCAGCGCGGTCCAGTGCTGTGCCAGACGCTCGATGGTCGCCGCATCGAACAGATCGGTGGCGTACTTGAGCACCGCTTCGATGCCGTGGGCCTGTTCGGTGGTGTTCAGCGTCAGGTCGAACTGGGCGGTCTGGCTCTGCCATTCCAGCGGCTCGATGCTCAGGCCGTTGAGGCGCGTCTCGACACTGCTGCGGCGTTCCGCCTGATGGTTGAACATGACCTGAAACAGCGGACTGTGGCTCAGGCTGCGACCCGGTTCCAGGGCTTCCACCAGTTGCTCGAAAGGCAAGTCCTGATGGGCCTGGGCTTCCTGTGCGGTCTGTTTGACCTGACGCAGCAAATCGACAAACGAGGTCTGGCTGTCAACGTCGGCCTTGAGCACCTGCGTGTTGACGAAGAAACCGATCAGACGCTCGATTTCCACCCGGCCACGGTTGGCCACCGGCACGCCGACACGGATGTCCGACTGCCCGCTGTAGCGGTGCAACAGTGCCTGGAAAGACGCCAGCAGCAAGACGAACAGCGTGACGTTTTCTCGCCGCGCAAAGGCTTTCAGGCCCTGGCTCAGCTGCGCATCGAGAATCAGGTTGTGGCTGGCCCCGGCAAAGCTCTGATCGACACTGCGCGCGCGGTCGAGCGGCAGTTCCAGCACCGGTTGTTCGCCGCCAAGTTTTTCCTGCCAGTAGGCCAGTTGCCGCGCCTGCTCGCCGGCTTCCATCCACTGGCGCTGCCACAGGGCGTAGTCGGCGTATTGAATCGGCAGGGCCGGCAGACCGGCATCGTGACCGAGGCTGAAACCGGCGTAGAGCTGCACCAGTTCTTCGATCATCACTTGCAGCGACCAGCCGTCGGAGACGATGTGGTGCAAGGTCAGCACCAGCACATGGTCGTTCGGGTTGACCTGCAACAGGGCCGCGCGCAGCAGCGGGCCTTGCTGCAGATCGAAAGTCTTCTGGCTCTGAGTCTGGACGAACGCCTGGATCGAAGCATCCGGGTCGCTCGCCAGCTCAGGGCTCAACGGGTAGGTTTCCAGCGCAAACGATCCTGGCGGCAGGATCGTTTGCAGCGGTTGTTCGGTTTCCTGGGAGAACACCGTGCGCAAGGTTTCGTGTCGTTCGATCAGCGCCTGAAGGCTGCGCTCCAGCGCCGACTCATCCAGCGGACCCTGCAAGCGCAGGGCCGTCGGAATGTTGTAGGCCGCGCTGTGCGGCGCCCACTGCCAGAGAAACCACTGGCGCTGCTGGGCGTAGGACAGCAGCAGCGGCTCTTCGGCCGTGCGCTTGAAAACCGGGGCAATGTCAAAGAGGTTGACGCCTTTCTGCTTGAGCAGAACCGCCAGAGCCTTTCTTTGCTTAGCCGAAAGTTGTCCTACCGACTCGATTAACTCTTGCACGCGTTTTTCCCTCTCAAGAAATCAGTTTTTCCAGATCATCGAGGGATAGACGTTTGAGGGCCTCCAGGGATTTAGCCAATTCATCCTGAACGGGCGACATTTCGACGCGCAGCGCCTCGATCCGGTTGCAGAACGCTTTCAGCGTATCGGCTTCGAACAGCTCCTTGAGCGGCACCTTGTCGCCCAGCCGCTCCTTGATCCGGGTCACCACCAGCGTCGCCAGCAACGAATGGCCGCCGAGCTGGAAGAAGTTGTCCGCCAGGCCCACGCGCTCGACTTCCAGCACTTCCTGCCAAACCGTCGCCACCTCCCATTGCAAGTCGGTCTGCGGCGCTTCGTACTGCTGCTGCGTCGGGCTCTCGCCCAATGCCATCAACGCCTTGCGGTCGAGCTTGCCGTTCGGGGTCAGCGGCACCGCCTCGATCACATGCAGATGCCCCGGCACCATGTGCGCCGGCAAACGACTGGCCAATGCGGCGCGCAGGCGCTCGGTCAGCGCCGCCGGGTCGCTCGCCTGTTGCGCCGCCACGACGTAGCCGTGCAGGTGCTTGCCCGCCGCGCCGTCCTGCGCCAGCACCACCGCTTCGCGCACCTCGTCCTGCTCCAGCAGGCGCGCTTCGACCTCGCTCAGCTCGATACGGAAACCACGGATCTTCACCTGATGGTCGGCGCGGCCCAGGTACTCGATGTTGTCATCCGCGCCCTGGCGCACCAGATCCCCCGTGCGGTAAAGCCGCTCGCCGTTGCCGGCATACGGGTTGGGCACGAAGCGTTCGGCAGTCAGCCCCGGACGCATCAGATAGCCCCGGGTCACGCCGGCGCCGCCCAGGTACAACTCGGCCGCCACACCGGCCGGCAAGCCATTGAGTTGCGTGTCGAGCAGGTACGCCACGGTGTTGTCCAGCGGCCGGCCGATGTTGGCCTGACCGTGCGCGGTGCGCAGGGTGAATGTCGAATACGTGGTGTCTTCCGACGGACCGTACAGGTCGTAGACCTGCCTGACCGATGGGGTCGCGTACAGCGTGTCTACCAGGCTCTGTTTCAGCGGCTCGCCGGCCAGATTGATGGTCGCGACCGACGATGGAATCTGCCCGGCCCGTTGCAGCGCGGCAATCGCCGACGGCACCGTGTTGATCAGCGTGACCCGCTCGCGGGCCGGCAACTCCGCCAGGGCCAGCGCGTTGTCCGCCAGCACCATGCAGCCACCGCTGGCCAGGGTGACAAAGATCTCCCAGACCGACAGGTCGAAGCAGATCGAAGTCGACGCCAGCACACCGCGCAGTTGCTCCTCGCGGTACACCCCTTGCGACCACTGGATCAGCGCAGTGAGGTTGGCGTGACTGACGGCCACGCCCTTGGGCTTGCCGGTGGAACCCGAGGTGTAAATGACATAAGCCAGGTTTTGCCCGCTGATCCCGGCCACCGGCGCGGTGGTTGGATACCCGGCCAGCGATTGCTCGCCCTCCTCCACCAGCACCACCTGAGCGCTCAACGCGTCAGGCAGCATCGCCTGCGCTGCCGGCTCGGTCAGCAATACCGCGGCGCGGCTGTCGTCGAGCATGTGCAGCAGACGTTCCTGCGGGTAATCCGGGTCCAGCGGCACATAGGCGCCACCGGCCTTGAGAATTGCCAACAGCGCGACCAGCATGTCCGGGGTACGGCGCATGCACACACCGACCCGCACCTCCGGCCCCACGCCCAGCGCTTGCAGTTTGTGCGCCAGACGATTGGCCCGCAGGTCGAGGTGGCGATAGTCGATCTGCTGTTCGGCGTAGATCACCGCCGCTGCATCCGGTCGCAGTGCAACGCGGGACTCGATGAACTCGAGCACCGTGCGCGAATCGGTCGCCGTGACGCCGGCCTTGCCCCAGTCGATCGCTTGCTTGCGCTGCGGCTCGTCGAGCAATTGCAAGGTGCCCAACGGTTGCGTGGCGTTGCCGAGGAACTGGCTCAACAGACTTTCGAGCTGACGACTCAGGCCGACGATCGTCGCAGCACCGAACAGGGCCTGATCGTAACTGACGCCCAGGCTCAGCTCGCGACCGGTGACCGCCACCAGCGTCAGCGGGTAGTTGGTCTGCTCCTGACGGCGGATCGCCGAGAACACCAGACCGGTATCCGGCCCCTGTTGCAGGGCTTCGGCCATCGGGTAGTTCTCGAACACCAGAATGCTGTCGAACAGCGCTCCCGCACCGAGTCCGGCCCAGCGCTGAATCTCGTAGAGCGGCGTGTGCTCATGCTCGCGCAGCGCCAGGTTGAGGCCCTGCACGTGTTGCAACCAGCGCTCGACCGGCATCTCGGCGGACGGCGCCGCCACGACCGGCAAGGTGTTGATGAACAGGCCGATCTGCTGCTCGACGCCGGGCAGATCGGTCGGACGTCCGGCCACCGTAGCGCCGAAGGCCACGCTGTCCTGACCGGTGTAACGCTGCAACAGCACCAGCCACGCCGCTTGCACCAGGGTGTTGAGGGTGACTTTCTGCTCCCGGGCGAAACGGTTCAGATCCGCCGTCAGCTGTTCGCTGAACAGATGCTGGTGATCGGCATAACCGCTGACGCCGGACGTCTGCGTCGGCACGGCACTGGCCAGACGCGTCGGCTCTTCGAGCTCGGCCAGCGCGTGCTTCCAGAACGCCCGACTGGCTGGCTGATCGCGCTGACCCAGCCATTCGATGTAGTCGCGATAACGTCCCTGGGCAGCAACCGGAGTCAGGCCCGCATAACGCTGCAGCACTTCACCGAACAACTGCGAGGTACTCCAGCCATCCATCAGGATGTGATGGCAGGTGTAGATCAGGTGATGCGTCGAATCATCGGTACGCACCAGCGAAACCCGCAACAGCGGCGCGCCCGTCAGCTCGAAACCGTTGGCCAGATCATCGCCGGCCAGTTGTTCCAGCGCAGTGTCGAGGTCGGTTCGACCCCGCCAGTCCTGCACGCTCCACGGCATTTGCACGCTCTGGCGAACCACTTGCACCGCTGCAGCGGCGTCGCTCGGCCAGACAAACGCGGTACGCAGAATGTCGTGGGCGTCGAGGGTCTGCTGCCAGGCCTGACGGAAACGCTCGGCCTCCAGATGTTGCACGTCGACCCGCAGCTGGTTGGTGTAAGCCGGGCTGTCGGGGTCGTTGAGGCTGTGGAACAGAATGCCTTGCTGCATCGGCGACAGCGGGTACAGATCGGTGATCTCCCGGGCCGGAATCGGCAGTGCCGAAAGTTGCGCCTGCGTCAGGCTCACCAGACTGAAATCGGACGGCGTGACGCCGGCCTCGCCGCTGTCGCAGCAGTGCTCGATCAGCCGTTCCAGCTCCAGGCGATAAGCCTCGGCCAGCGCCTGCACCGTATCGGCGCGGTACATGCCCGAACCGAATGTCCAGGTCAGTTCCAGCTCGCCGCCATACACCTGACCGTCAATGCTCAACCAGTTGCCCAACGGTGCCGTGGCGTCCTGATTGGCCCCGGTGCTTTCGCCGGACGGCACGAACAGGGCGCCCTCGGCGGCACTGAAGTCGCCGTCGAACTGGCCCAGATAGTTGAAGGTCACCCGTGGCGGGGCCAGCGAACGCAGCTCGGCGGCACCGGTCAGGTAGCGCAGCACGCCGTAACCGATGCCTTTTCCCGGCACGGCGCGCAGTTGCTCCTTGATCGCGCACAACGATTCGCCCGGCCCTGCCTGCGGTGTCAGACGCACCGGGAACAGGCTGCTGAACCAGCCCACCGTACGACTCAGATCGAGTTCCTCGAACAGGTCTTCGCGACCATGGCCTTCAAGCTGGATCAGCACCGACAGCTGTCGGCTCCAGTCACACAACACCCGCGCCAGCGCCGTGAGCAGCAGATCGTTGATCTGCGTGCGATACGCGGCCGGGGCAACCTTGAGCAACTTGTGGGTCAGTGCCTGGCTCAGGCGCGAACTGACGCGTTGCGCCTGCTCCTGAGTCTGCACGTCCTGTGCAAAGTCCCGTGGCAACTCCACGCCATCGGCACTCAGGGTCGCCTGCCAATACTCGCGCTCGCGGCCCAGGGTTTCACTTTGGGCATAACGGTGCAGACGCTCGGCCCAGCTCTGCAACGAACTGCTCTTGCCCGGCAACACCAGCGGCGTGCCCGAGGCCAGTGCGGCGTAACCGAGCTGCAAGTCTTCCAGCAGGACGCGCCAGGACACGCCATCGACCACCAGGTGATGGATCACCAGCAACAGACGCTGTTCACCGCCGGGCAGATTCGCCAGCACCGCCCGCAACAGTCGCCCCTGTTGCAGATCCAGACTGCGCTGGGCCAGATCCGCCAGCGCCGTCAGTTGATCCAGGCTGTCCAGATCACGCACCCACAACAGCTCCGGGTCGCGTTGCGTCTGGAACGTTGCCTGCCACACATCGCCCGACGCCTGGAAGTTCAACGCCAGTGCATCATGCTGCTCGATCAGTGCCGCCAGTGCGGCTTGCAGATGACTGGCATCAAGCGGCGCCTGCGGTTGCAGCATCACCGACTGGTTCCAGTGCTCTCGCCGGGCAATCGGTGTTTCGAAAAAGCGCGCCTGAATCGGCAGCAAAGCCAGCTGCCCGCCGACCTTCTGCGGCGCTGCCGCCACGGGTTTGGCTTCGATCAGTTTGGCCACCGCCGCCAACTGGCCCACGGTCTGCTTCTCGAACAATTGCTTGGGGCTGAGCTTGATGCCCTGGCGCTTGGCCCGGGCAATGATTTGCAGGCTGAGGATCGAGTCCCCGCCCAGTTCGAAGAAATTGTCGGTGCTGCCCACACGCTCGAGCTTGAGCACATCGGCCCAGATCGCCGCGAGTTTTTCCTCGACCTCGCCCACCGGCGCGACGAAGCGCTGCGTCACCACGCCCGGCACCGGCAAGGCGCGCTTGTCCAGTTTGCCGTTGGCGGTCAGCGGCAATTGCTCCAGCAGTACAATCTGCGCCGGCACCATGTAATCCGGCAGACGGGCTTGCAGTTGCTCGCGCAGTGTTTCCGCCTTCAGCGCTGCATCTGCCGCCGGCACGCACCAGGCCACCAATTGCAGGCGTGCCGGGTCGTCATCCAGCGCCAACGCGAGTACCGCCGCTTCGCTGACACCGTCCAGGCCGAGCAGCACCCGGGCGACTTCCGCCGGCTCAACCCGATACCCGCGCACCTTGACCTGATCGTCCGCGCGCCCGATGAACTCCACCGCCTGCTGGCGATTGCGACGCACCCGGTCGCCACTGCGATAGACCCGCGCACCGGCCGGCCCGAACGGATCGGGAACGAAGCGCTCGGCCGTCAGCCCCGGCTGCCCAAGGTAACCGAGGGCAACACTGTCGCCGCCGATGTACAGCTCGCCCGCAACCTGATCGGCCACGCTGTTGAGTACATCGTCAAGCACATACACATGGGCCCCGGCCAATGGCGTGCCGACCGGCACACTGCGAGCCCCCGGTTCCAGCGAACCGACTTCGTGGGCCAGTACACCGACGGTGGTTTCGCTCGGGCCGTAGTGGTTGATGACCCGGCAACCCGGCTTGAGCTGACGCACACGCTCCACCAGCGCCGGCGAACACGCTTCGCCGCCGACAATCAGCGCCTGCTCCGGCAGCACATCGGCTGCACGCGACGCCTGCAACAAGGCCGCCAGATGTCCCGGAACGATTTTCAGCATGCCCACCCGGTGCCCGGCCATGTACTCGGCGAAGCGATCCGGATCGAAGCCCAGCTCTTCCGGCAATACATGCAGCAACCGGCCCGAGCACAGCGCGCCGAACAGCACGGTGAAACCCAGGTCCGCCGCGATGGTGGAGACCAGCGCCATGCTGGTGTCCGGCGCCGGATCGAGACGCTCCAGCACACCGCGCACGTAACTGGCCAACGCACCGTGGCTGACCAGCACGCCCTTGGGTTGTCCAGTGGAACCGGAGGTGTGAATCACATAGGCCGGCGACTGCGCCGACAACTCACAGGCCGGGGCCGTCGCCGGCTGCTGTTGCCATTGCTGCGCATCGAATGCCAGCCCCTGACAACCGGCGACCGCCAGTTCCGAAACCCGCGAATCACCCTCGGCACACACCACTGCCCGAGCCTTCGCGGCGCCGAGCATCTGTTGCAAGCGCGCCATCGGCGCCTTGACGTCCAGCGGCATGTACACCGCGCCAGCCTTGATGATCGCCAGCACGCACGTCAGCCAGTCGAGCGAGCGCTCCATCAGCACCGCCACCGGTTGACCGGCAATCGCGCCTTGGGCCAGCAGATGATGCGCGAGGCGATTGGCAGCCTGATCCAGTGCCTGGAAGCTCAAGCCGCCATTCAGATCCCGCGCTGCCAGCGCTTGCGGCTGGCGCGCGACTTCGCGTTCCCAGTGCTGCAACACCGACTGTGCCGGTTCACGCGGTGCCGCGAGCGCGCTCGGCAATGCCGTCGCCACGGTGTGCAGTGGCGCCTGTGGCGCTTTCAGCAGCGCACCGAACAGACCGAGCAAGGCCGAGACAAAACCTTCGACGGTTGCGTGTCGATAGAGGTCGCTGGCGTAGGTCATCTGCCCGTGAATCAACGTGCCGTCGTCGGTGATGTCCAGCGCCAGATCGAAGTGCGTGCCGTCCTTGTCCAGCGGATACTCCGCCACGGTCAGGCCCGGCAACGCCATCGAGCGCTGCTTCTGCATGCCGACGTTCTGGTTGAACTTGGCCTGGAACAACGGGTTGTGCCCCAACGTACGCTCGGCGACCAACTCGTCCACCAGTTGCTCGAACGGCAGCTCCTGATGGGCCTGCGCGCCGAATGACGCCTCGCGCACCCGCGCCAGCAAGTCCTCGAAACTGCCTCGCTCATCCACCTCGCAGCGCAGCACCTGGGTATTGACGAAGAAGCCGATCAGCCCTTCGACCTCGGCGCGACTGCGGTTGGCGTTGGGCACGCCGACGCGGATGTCACGCTCTCCGGCCTGACGCGAGAGGAACAGCGAGAACCCTGCGAGCACCAGCATGAACAGACTGATGCCTTGAGCACGGGCAAAGCCGTTGAGTTGACGCGACAGATCCGCGCCGAAATCGAAGCTCAGAGTCTGGCCTTCAAAACTCTGGGTCAGCGGCCGGGCGAAGTCCGGGGCGACTTCCAGCAGCGGATGCTCCTCACCCAGTTGCTGGCGCCAGTAATCGAGTTGACGCTCGCCCTCGCCCGCTTCCAGCCAGCGCCGCTGCCAGATGGCGTAGTCGGCGTATTGCAAGGCCAGCGCCGGCAACTGCGGTTCGCGCTGCAGGCTGAACGCCTGATAGCACTGCACGAATTCCTTGACCATCACGTCCATCGACCAGCCGTCGGAGACGATGTGGTGCATGCTCACCACCAGCACGAACTCATCGTCCGCCAGGCAAAACAGACTGGCGCGCAGCAACGGGCCGTGACGCAGATCGAACGGCTGCGCCGTCACCTTCTGCACGTGCTCGGCCAGCGTCTGCTCGCGTTCTTGCGCGGCAACACCGGTCAAGTCGATGCGTTCCAGCGCAACGCCCTGCGGGTCGAGGATCACTTGATGCGGCTGGTCGCCGTCGGTGCGGAACACCGTGCGCAGCACTTCATGGCGCGCCAGCAGGTGATCGAACGAGCGGGTCAGCGCCGCTTCGTCCAGCCGTCCTTTCAGGCGCAGGCCGGCGGCCATGTTGTACGCGGCGCTCTGCGGCTCGAGCTGCCAGAGAAACAGCAAACGCTGCTGGGCGAACGACAGCGGAATCTGCGCGCAGTCGTGCCGGCTGACCGGCAGCGGCAGCAGGCTGAAATCCTTGCCCTCCTCGCGCAGTTTGGCCAGAAACAGCCGACGCTGCTCAAGCGGCAAGCCGACGAATCTTTTAGCGATACGCTCCGCCATGGTGCCGCTCATACTTCTTCTCCTTCCAATTCATTCATGAACAGGTCCATGTCGGACCAGTCGTTATCCGCTGCACCGTCGGCCAACTGCGCCACTGCCTGGGCCAGTTCACCGAGCAGCGGCTTTTCGAACAGGTTGCGCAGCGGCAACACCACGTTCAGCTGTTTCTTGATCCGGCCGATCACTTGCGCCGCCAGCAGCGAATGGCCGCCCAGCTCGAAGAAGTGATCGTCCAGACCGACGCGCGGCACTTGCAGCACATCCGCCCAGATATGCGCCAGGGCTTTTTCGATGTCCGATTGCGGGGCGCGGTAATCGACCTGCAATTGGTCCATGTCCGGCGCCGGCAAGGCCTTGCGATCGAGCTTGCCGCTCGGCGTCAGTGGCAACTCCGCCAACAGCAGCAGATGGCCCGGCACCATGTAGTCCGGCAGCCTGGCCTGCAGCGAAGCCCTGACCTGCTGACGGAACGCCGACTGAGCGGCCACCCCGTCCAGCACGTCCTGATCGGCCACCAGATACGCCACCAGTTGCAGGCTGCCATTGAGCGGCAAGGCCAGCACCACGGCCTCGCGGATGCCCGGGCATTGCTGCAGGCGCGATTCGATTTCACCCAGCTCGATACGGAAACCGCGGATCTTCACTTGATGATCCACGCGACCGACGTATTCCACCGCGCCGTCAGCGCGCAAACGTGCGCGGTCGCCGGTGCGGTACAGGCGCTCGCCGCTGGCAAACGGGTCGGCTATGAAACGCTCGGCGCTCAGGGTCGGTTGTCGGTGGTAGCCGCGCGCCAGGCCCGGGCCGCCGATGTACAACTCGCCCACCGCGCCTTGCGGCAGCAGGTTCAAATCATCGTCCAGCACGTACAGGCGACGTGCGGCCAGACCGTGACCAATCGGAATGCCGCGCCACGACACGGCGTCAGGGGTCAGCGCCGAGCAGTCGTGGATCGTCGACACCACGGTGGCCTCGGTCGGCCCGTAGGTATTGAGCAGGCGCACATGACCCAATCCGGCCTGCTTCCACAGGCGCAGACCGTCCACCGCCATCGCCTCGCCGCCCACGTGAATCTGGCGCAGGGCACCGAAATGCGCCGGAGGATTGGCAGCGTATTCCTGCACCAGCCAGTACCAGTACGCCGCCGGCAAGTCGGCCAGGGTGATGCCGTGTTCGAGGATCACTTGATGCAATGTCGCGCTGTCCCACAGACGCGCGTCGCGCAGCACGACGCTCGCGCCGTGACAGAGCGGCGGGAAAAACTGCTCGACGAACCCGTCGAAGCTGCTGGTCGCGAACTGCAAGACCCGGTCGCCTTCGCGCAGGTCGCTGTAGTCGATGGCGCGCTCGATGAACTCGCTCAGCGCGGCATGACTGATCGCCACGCCCTTGGGCCGACCGGTCGAGCCGGAGGTATAGATCACGTAGGCGAGGTTTTGCGGCTCGACCGTCACCGGCAGATTGTCGCTGGCGCCATCGTCGGGCAGCGTGTCCAGGCACAGGCTTTGCACACCGTCGAGAGCCGGCAGAACGGCCAGCGTCTGCCGGTCGGTCAGCAACAGGTTCAGTCCGCTGTCGTCGAGCACATGGCGCAAACGCTCGCCCGGCGTCTGCGGATCCAGCGGCACATAGGCGCCGCCGGCCTTGAGCACGGCCAGCAAGGCGACGGCCAGTTCCAGCGAACGCCCCAGCGCCACGCCGACCAGCACATCTGGGCCGACACCCCGGGCGCGCAGTTGATGGGCCAGGCGATTGCTGCGCCGGTTCAGTTCGGCATAGCTGATCGAGGGTGACGGCTCGCTCGCCAGAATCACCGCCGGCGCCTCGGGGGTACGGGCCACTTGCGCTTCGAACAGGGTCTGAAAGCTGGCCAGTCGCGGGCTCGTTTCGGCGATCTGGATCAAGCCCTGCTGCTCGGCGACGTCCAGCATCGAAAGGTTGCCGATCAACTGCTGCGGATCACGGCAGACCGACACCAGCACGTTGCGCCAGTGCCCGGCCAGCGCGGCGATGGTGGACTCGTCGAAAATATCGGTGGCGTAGGTGAACGCGGCGAACAGTTGCTCGCCCTCTTCACGGGTGTCGAGCATCAGATCGCTGGTGGCCGCATGTTCGCGGCCGCTGCCGGTCAGTTGTTCCTCGGTCAGGTAACCGACCCGCAAGCCTGACGCCAACTGCGCCTGCTGCAAATCGGTCACCAGCGGCTGATGGTTGAACATCACCTGGAACAGCGGGTTATGGCTCTGACTGCGGGCCGGTTGCAGGGCTTCGATCAAGGCATCGAACGGCAGATCCTGATGGGACTGCGCGCCGGCCGCAGACTGGCGCAGGCTCTGTAACAGATCGGCGAAACGGCTGTTGGCGGTGACCACGCTGCGCAGGATCTGCGTATTGACGAAGAAGCCGATCAAGCCTTCGGTTTCGCTGCGGGTACGGTTGGCGATCAGGCCGCCGACGCGAATGTCGGTCTGGCCGCTGTAGCGATGCAGCAAGGTCTTGAACGCCGCCAGCAGAACCACGAACAGGGTCACGCCCTGACGTTGGGCGAGGTTTTTCAGATCCTGGCGCAGGCTGGCGTCGATGACCGTTTCCAGACGCGCGCCGCGGTGACTGGCCTGCGCCGGGTAAGCGCGGTCAGTCGGCAGTTCAAGCACCGGATGTTCATCGCCCAGCTGCGCGCGCCAGTAGTCGAGCTGCCTCTCGCGTTCGCCCGCCTCCAGCCAGCTGCGTTGCCACAGCGCATAGTCGCGGTAATGCACGGTGATCGCCGGCAATTGTGGCTCGCGCCCGGCCACCAGCGCATCGTAGGTGCGCATGAATTCATCGATGAGAATGTTCATCGACCAGCCGTCGGCAATGATGTGGTGCAGCGTCAGCAACAGCACGTGTTCCTGCGCGTCCAGCCGCAGCAGACGCAGGCTCAGCAACGGCCCGCTTTCCAGATCGAAGGCTTGCGTGGCCTCCGCCATCATGTGCTGACGGGCCAGCGGCCAGCGCTGATCCTCGGGCAACGCGCTCAGGTCAGTGAGGGTCAGCTTGACGGGCTGCGGTTCGGCGACTTTCTGGAAAGCTTGTTCGCCCTCCTGACCGAACGTGGTGCGCAGGCACTCATGCCGCGCCGCCAGCAGACTGAACGCCTGCTCCAGCGCCTCGGGCTGCAACTCACCGCTCAGGCGCACGGCCATTGGCAGGTTGTAGGCGGCGCTTTGCGGATCCATCTGCCAGAGAAACCACATCCGCTGCTGGGCATAGGACAAGCCGTCACGCTCGGCGGCCCCGATGCAGGCGGTCATGGGCAGCTGCGCAAAATTGATCCCTTCACGGGCCATGCCGGCGAGGAACAAACGACGTTTGTCCTGAGGCAATTCGATAAAGCGGCGGGCTAGTTTCTGTGCGTCTGCGGCATTCATGCATTGGGTCCTTGCTGATCGGCGGCGTGACCAGGAGGCCCGGTCGTATCAACAAGAACGAATGACAAACGCCATGATTTAGCGGGGCCGGACATTCCCCGGCCGACGGTCGCCGGGACTGGCGCACAAACGCCGAAGCCGGCTCTCGACCGGCTTCGACAACCACCCGCTCACCTGCTGCGACGGGTCAGAGTGCGTCCTGGGAGTGACCTTCGGCCATGGCCACGATCACCTTGCGCGGGCCTTCGAACGGCGAGCGGGCATGGGCCGACAACATGTTGTCGAGCATCAGCACATCGCCCTCCTGCCACGGGAAGCTGATGGCGCATTCGTCGAGCACCGCACGTATCTGGCTCAACACTTCATCCTCGATGGGCGAACCGTCACCGTAGTAGACGTTACGCGGCAGGTCCTCTTCATCGACGATGTCCAGCAGGCTCTCACGCACCTCCGGTTGCAGGTTGGAGATGTGGAACAGGTGCGCCTGATTGAACCAGACCATGTCCCCGGTGACCGGATGCCGGGCCACTGCCTGACAGGTCTGGCGGGTACGCAGTTCGCCGTCGTCCTTCCATTCGCAGACAATGCCGTGGGCCTGGCAATAGGCCTCGACTTCGGCCTGGTCTTCGGTGTTGAACACATCTTCCCAGGCCACATCCAGGCCGTTGCCGAAGTTGCGCACATACATCAGACCCTTGCTGACAAAGCGCTCGCGGATCGCCACCGGGATCCGGCGATACACTTCGCGACTGTCGGCAATCGGCGTTTCGCCACCGGATCTGGCCGCGATCATGCTGTAGAACCAGATCTTCATCGGCCAGTCCCGGGAGTAGGCCTGCTCGTTATGCAGCGGAATACTCTGGTGCGCCGGGTATTCGGTGGAGGTGTACACCCCCTGGGTCACGTTGGTCCGTGGCGTGGAGCCGAACTCGTAGTTCAGCAATGGATGGCCGAAGCTCGCCGCAAACTCGCGAAAGCGCTCCGCGCCCTCCAGCCGGAATCCACGAAACAGCACGCCGCCGTCTTGCAGCAGATGCTCATCGACCAACTCTTTCAATTCGTCGAACACCGCCAGCAAGTCGGTATCGGCGTCGCTCGCCTCCACCAGCAGCGGCAGGCGACCGCGATGCGGCAACAACGGACGGACGGAAAATCCCTCAGCAACAGCCATGACTGGCCTCCTCAAAACACTCGATTGGTGAACCGCGCTTTACAGCGCCGGTGCCGCCGACAGCGCATGGCGCCGGTGATGGGCTTCCAGGTGATTCTTGAGCGTGCGGATGACCCGGGCTTCATGCTCATGAATGAAAAAGTGCCCACCGGTCATCATGTCCACCGAAAAACTGCCCAGCGTCTCTTTGCTCCAGCCGATCAACTGTTCGGTGGTCGCCCGGTCTTCCTTGCCGCCCAGCACATGCACCGGGCAATTGAGCAGTGGCCGCTCGATCGGCGTGAAGCGTCCGCACATCATGAAATCGGCGCGCAGGACCGGCAGCGTCAGGCTCATCAGCTCCTGATTGGCCAGTACTTCTTCGCTGGTGCCCTGAAAGGTGCGCAGCTGTTCGATCAGCTCTTCGTCGCTGCGCGGCTCGGAAAAACCTCGGTCGTAATCGCTGCGCATGCTCGGGGCGGCGGTGCCGGAGGCGAACAGCGCCACCGGCTCGGGGGCTCCAAGATCGCGAAAGGCGTGGGCCAGCTCGCACGCGAGCAGCGCGCCCAGGCTATGCCCGAATAGCGCATAGGGCGCTTGCAGCGAAGGTTTATGCTCGCGAGCGAGTTGCCGGGCCAGGGCCCGCATGTCGATTTGCAGGGGTTCGTCGTAGCGCGCGCCGCGTCCGGGCAACTCCACCGGTTGCAGTTGCATCCACGACGGCAGCTGGCGCCGCCAGCGGCTGTAGACCATGGCGCTGGCGCCCGAATAGGGCAGGCACAGCAGTGTCAGCTTTGTCACCGCGTTTACCTCAATGGGTTATCTGTAAAAGAGAACGGATGAGGCACGACGGGAATTAGTCCGGGTGACGATCACTTCAAATGACGGAAACTCTGCACCGCCGAGCCCAGCACCACCGCCCCGGCGGCAATCGCCAGCCAGAAGCCGCTGCGCGCACCGAATGCGTCCACCAGCGCGCCGGAACCGGCGGCGCCGATGGCCACGCCGATGCTCAGACCGGTCACCAGCCAGGTCAGGCCTTCGGTGAGTTTGGCTGGCGGCACGATACGCTCGATCAACGCCATCGCCACGATCAGGGTCGGCGAGAAGAACAGCCCGGCGATAAACACCGCGACGGCCAACCCGAAAATATTGCTCGCCAGCAACAACGGCAGCGTGGTCACCGCCGTCGCCAGACCGCCGTAGAGAAACAGCCGCGGCAACGGCAACTTCGAGCGCATCGCGCCGAAGGCGATACCGGCCAGACAGGAACCGATGGCGTACACCGAGAGCACGATGCTGGCCGCCGCCGGCTGACCCTGCTGCTGGGCGAACGCGACGCTGACCACATCCACCACGCCGACAATCACGCCCATGGCGAGCATCAACGCCAGCAGCCATTGCACGTCGGTCGAACGAATGATCGAACCCTGATGCTGCGATTCGTGCGGATGCACCGGCGGCTCAGTGCTGCGCTGGGCGACGAACGCCGTGACGCCGATAGCCAACATCAACAGCGCCGCCAGCGGCCCGGCCTCGGGAAACACGCCGACGCACAAGCCTACCGACAGCGGCGGGCCAACGATAAAGCAGACTTCGTCGAGCACCGACTCCAGCGCATAAGCGGTCTGTAACTGCGGCTGGCCGCGATAGATTTCGGTCCAGCGCGCCCGCGCCATCGCCGACATGCTTGGCATGCAACCGGCGAGTGCGGCGCAGACAAACAACGTCCAGGTCGGCGCCTGCAAGCGGGTGCACAACAGCAACATCAGCAGCGCTCCCCCGCCGATCAGCGCTGCCACCGGCAGCACCCGCCCCTGACCAAAGCGGTCCACCAGCCGCGACACCTGCGGTGCGCAAAACGCCGTGGCCAACGCAAACGTCGCCGCCACCCCACCCGCCAACGCATAGCCGCCGGTCAATTGCGAAAGCATGGTGATCACGCCGATGCCGGTCATGGAAATCGGCATGCGCGCGATCATCGCGGCAATCACAAAAGCCCGGGCGCCGGGGGCGTTGAACAGTTCGCGGTAAGGGTTTGCCATCGGATGCAGCCTCATCAGGGGCGGCCAAGTTGCCACAAAGCCTGACGGCCGGGGAAGCGAGGAATTGTTGGTGGAATGTGAAGTCCCTGTGGCGTGCAGGGCCAATCGCTGCCGCATAAAGCTGTCGATGATTTCATGTACGCGGATGAACTCTCGCCGCCGCCCATCAGTCAGCTAAATAAGCTCTCAACCCAAGGCGCGACCCTGCATGCAGATTTCCCTCGCCCGCCAAGTGGCTCTTGTCACCGGCGCCAGTTCCGGCATCGGCCACGGCGCCGCCAAAGCCCTGGCTGCCGCCGGTGCTGCCGTGGTCATCAACTACAACCGTCAGGCCGAACCCGCCGAAGCGCTGGCCCGGCAGATCGTCGCCGACGGTGGACAGGCCATCGCCATCGGCGCCGATGTCTCGAAGGAAGAAGACGTGGAGCGTCTGTTCCAGCAGACCCTCGACGCCTTCGGCACATTGGACATTCTGGTGGCCAATTCCGGCCTGCAAAAAGACGCGGCGGCTGTGGATATGTCGCTGGCCGACTGGAATGCGGTGATCGGCGTCAACCTCACCGGCCAGTTCCTCTGCGCCCGCGCCGCGCTGCGGATCTTCAACCGCCAGGGCGTGCGCGAAGGCGTGTCGCGAGCCGCCGGCAAGATCATCCACATGAGCTCGGTGCACCAGCGCATTCCCTGGGCCGGGCACGTTAACTACGCAGCGTCCAAGGGCGGCGTCGATCAGTTGATGCAGACTTTGGCCCAGGAAGTCAGCCACCAGCGCATCCGCATCAACGGCATCGCACCGGGGGCGATCCGCACGGCCATCAATAAGGACGCCACCGAAGGCGACGCCGCAAAGGACCTGCTCAAACTCATCCCCTACGGTCGCATCGGCGATGTCGAGGACGTGGCCAACGCGGTGGTGTTTCTCGCCTCCGATGCCTCCGACTACATCGTCGGCACCACCCTGTTCATCGACGGCGGCATGAGCCTCTATCCGGAGTTCCGTGGCAATGGCTGAGCATCAATCCGAACGACAAAGCCCCATCGACGCCCACGGCATCATTGGCGACATGCGCAGCGCCGCGCTGGTCAACGACAAGGGCAGCGTGGATTTCTTCTGCTGGCCGGAGTTCGACAGTCCGTCGATCTTCTGTTCGCTGCTCGATACCCCCGACGCGGGGATTTTCCAGTTGGCTCCGGATCTGCCCGATGCCCGACGCGAGCAGATTTACCTGCCGGACACCAACGTCCTGCAAACCCGCTGGCTCAGCGATCACGCCGTGGTGGAAATCACCGACCTGCTGCCCATCGGCGACAACGACGATGCCCTGCCGCTGTTGATGCGCCGGGTGCGGGTGGTCAGCGGGCAGGCGACGTTTCATCTGCGCTGCGCCGTTCGGCATGACTATGCCCGCGCTGAAACGCGCGCCGTCATCGATAAAAAGGATGTGCTGTTCAGCGCCAGCGGGCAGCCGACGCTGCGACTGGCCTCGGATCAAACCCTGAGCGTCGATAACGCTGCGGCAGTCGGACAGTTCACCCTCAAGCAGGATCAAACGGCAGCGTTCATGCTCGGCGCCAGCGACGATCCGCGCTTTGCCGAAGGCGCCGCGCAGCTGTGCATCGAACGCACGTTGAAGTTCTGGCGCGACTGGATCGGCCAGTCCAACTATCGCGGTCGCTGGCGAGAAATGGTCAACCGTTCGGCCCTGGCCCTGAAGCTGCTGACCTCGCGCCAGCACGGCGCAATCCTCGCTGCCGCCACCTTCGGCCTGCCGGAAACACCCGGCGGCGAACGTAACTGGGACTACCGCTACACCTGGATCCGCGACGCTTCCTTCACCGTTTACGCCTTCATGCGCCTGGGCTTTGTCGACGAAGCCAACGCCTACATGCGCTGGCTGCGCGGGCGGGTCAGCGATTGCAGCGGCCAGTCGTCGATGAAGCTGAACATCCTCTATGCGATCGACGGCCGTCAGGAACTGCCGGAAACCGAACTCACGCATTTGTCGGGACATGGCGGTGCAAAACCGGTGCGCATCGGCAATGGCGCCTACGACCAGATTCAACTGGATATCTTCGGCGAACTGATGGACGCCGTTTATCTGGTCAACAAGTACGGCGACGCGATTTCCCACGAAGGCTGGAAACATGTGATGGAAGTGGTCGATCAGGTCTGTGAGACCTGGCAGACCAAGGATGTGGGCATCTGGGAAATGCGCGGTGAGCAACATCACTTCCTGCACTCGCGACTGATGTGCTGGGTGGCGCTGGACCGGGCGATCCGCCTGGCCTCGAAACGCTCGCTACCAGCGCCGTTCGCCCGCTGGGACCAGACCCGTCAGGCGATCCATGCCGACATCTGGGACAACTTCTGGAACGAAGAGTGCGGGCATTTCGTGCAGTACCAGGGCGGCACGGCGCTGGACGGCTCGATGTTGCTGATGCCGTTGGTGAGGTTCGTCAGCGCCAAGGATCCGAAATGGCTGGCGACGCTGGAAGCCATCGAAAAACACTTGGTGCGTGACGGCATGGTTTATCGCTATCGCAATGACGATGCGGGTATCGACGGATTGTCCGGCACCGAAGGCGCCTTCGCCGCGTGTTCATTCTGGTACGTGGAATGTCTGGCCCGCGCCGGGCAAGTAGAAAAGGCCCACCTGGAATTCGAACAATTGCTGCGCTACGCCAATCCGCTGGGGTTGTACGCGGAAGAGTTCGACAACCGAGGCCGGCATCTGGGCAACACACCACAGGCATTGACGCATCTGGCGCTGATCAGCGCGGCGAGTTTTCTGGATCGCAAGTTGAGTGGGGAGAAGAATTACTGGCAGCCGTAGTCATCCTTCTTCGCTAGTGCCTGTAAGAAAGATCTCAACTCCGATCGCCGTTTGTAGGATGACTACCTACGAACGGCAAACACCCCCGAGCCTTGCGGTTGAAGGGCTGGCCCACACAATCGATTCCTTTCGATACAACTTGTTGATGGCACGGCCTACAGAAACCTGCCAACCCCGTTAACGCTTGGCCCACAACTCACACTTACACCCCGAAATACCTTGTTGCCAGCTGTTACATCGCCCCCTACCATCCACCGCAACGGGCACAGCGGAGCTGTCCAATAAAAACCCGATTCAAGGAACCAGAATGAGCCAACGCATCCACCGCCAGATCGATACCCCACTACGCACCGGCCTCAAGCGCGACGAACTGTGGGAAGCCGCCGACAAAGGCCTGATCAAATGCTGGGAAATTGGCCGCCAGCGCGCCACCCGCTTCCCCGACCTCGCTCAACGCTGCAGCGCCGATGAACTGCCGGTGCTGGGTTGGAAAGGCGGGGTCAGTCGCAGCCTGAAGAAGAATGAAAAATACGGATCACTGAAATACCTCGCCCAGTGGCAGGGGTTGCGTGGGGAAGATCTGGATATTGATCTGGCTGCCGAACGGGTCATGACCTGCTCGCGGACGAAAATGGTGGTGACGTTTACGCCGGATCGGAGCAAGTATTTTAATCAGGTGGCGGAAGCCGAGGTGTAAGGAGACTTTCCATGACCCGTGCCGAAATCCGATTCAGCCACACCCCAAGCCTGACCATCGGCTATGAGCATCACGGCCCGGAAAACGGCACGCCGGTCATCCTCCTCCACGGCTTCCCCTACTCCCCCCGCGCCTACGACGAAATCGCCCCGCCCCTCGCTGCCCTGGGCTACCGGGTGATCGTGCCGTACTTGCGCGGTTACGGCCCGACCCGTTTCAACAGCCCGGACACGCCGCGTTCCGGCCAGCAAGCGGCGCTGGCGCAGGATCTGCTGGATCTGATGGATGCACTGGGGATCGAACAAGCGACATTGTGCGGTTACGACTGGGGCGGTCGGGCGGCGTGCATTGTGGCGGCGCTGTTTCCCGAGCGTGTGCGCGGTTTGGTGACGGGCGACGGCTACAACCTGCAAGACATTCCGAATTCGATCCAGCCGCTGGATCCGCAGAGCGAGCATCGCTACTGGTATCAGTACTACTTCCATACGCCCCGTGGCGTTGAAGGGCTGACGCAAAACCGGCGGGCGCTGTGCGAGTTGCTCTGGCAGTTGTGGTCACCGACCTGGGCGCGGAACGCCGAGCGTTATCCGCTGAGCGCGCCGGCGTTCGATAACCCGGACTTCGTCGAGGTGGTGATTCACTCTTATCGCCATCGCTTCATGTATGCGCCGGGCGATCCGGCGCTGGAGTGGATGGAGCAGGCGCTGGAGAAACAACCGGCGATCGGCGTGCCGACGATTTCGCTGTGCGGTGCGGATGATGGCGTTGGCCCGGCGCCGGAAGACGATGAAGATGCCCACCACTTCACCGGGATTTACGAGCGGCGGGTGCTGGCGGGTGTCGGGCATAACATTCCCGAGGAAGCGCCGGGCGAAACGCTCAAGGCATTACTGGATCTGCTCCAGCGCTGACCGAAAACCGCTCCCGATAAGCCTGCGGCGTCACGCCCATGGCTCGCAGGAAACTGCGTCTTAACGTCTCTTCACTGCCAAATCCACAATTGGCCGCGACCCGTTTGATCGGCAATCCGGTATCGCTCAGCAATCGGCGGGCGGTTTCGACGCGGATCAGTTCGATGGCGCGGGCCGGGGTCTGGCCGGTGTCGGCGCGATAGTGGCGCACGAAGCTGCGCTCGCTCATGCCGGCCTGTTCGGCGAGGGTCGGGATGCCCAGGTCGCAAGTCAGGTGTTCGGCAATCCACGCGTGTAAATCATCGAAGCGGTTGCCCTGTTTTTGCAGCGACAGCGTCACGCTGAATTGCGACTGCCCGCCCGGGCGTTTGAGGAACACCACCAGTTGCCGGGCGACGTCCAGGGCCATGTCGCGACCTAGGTCGTCTTCGACCATGGCCAGCGCCAAGTCGATGCCGGCGGTGACGCCCGCCGAGGTCCAGACGGGGCCATCGTTGATGAAGATCGGATTGGGCTCGACCTGCAATTGCGGGTGCTGCTGCGCCAGTTGTTCGCAACGGGTCCAGTGGGTGACGACCCGGCGACCGTCGAGCCAGCCGCTGGCGGCCAGTAGAAATGCGCCAGTGCAGACCGAAGCCACGCGCCGGCAGCCGCTCGCATGTTCACGCACCCAACTCACCAGCTCGGCATCTTCCGCAGCGGCATAAACGCCCCAGCCGCCGGCGATGATCAGCGTATCGCTGGGCTGCGGCGGCAGCGGCTCGGCCAACATCGCCAACCCGGCGGACGAGTTCACCGCCCCGCCACCGCTGGCAATCACCGTTGGCGCGTACGGCGCAGGCAAACCCTGCTGGCGGGCGATGTCGTTGGCCGAGGCGAAGACCTGCAACGGCCCGGTGACATCGAGCAATTGCACATTGGCGAACGCGAGTACGTGGATGGTTTTCGGCATTTGGCGTAATTCGTGGGCTGATTGGCGTATGCGCCAAAACCTACGCGCCTACAGTGAAGCCGTCTACCCCCCTTTTCACGGAGAAGAACCATGGCGTTGCAGATCGGTTTTCTGTTGTTTCCCCAAGTGCAGCAACTCGACCTGACCGGCCCGTACGACGTGCTGGCCTCATTGCCGGACGTGCAGGTGCATCTGATCTGGAAGGATCTGGTGCCGGTCACCGCCAGCACCGGGCTGGTGCTGAAACCGACCACCACCTTCGAGGATTGCCCGGCTCTGGACGTAATCTGCGTACCCGGTGGCGCCGGGGTCGGGCCGTTGATGGAAGATGAACAGACGCTGGCGTTCATCAAGGCGCAAGCGGCGCAGGCGCGGTACGTGACGTCGGTGTGCACCGGTTCGCTGGTGCTCGGGGCGGCGGGCCTGTTGCAGGGCAAACGGGCGACCACGCACTGGGCCTATCACGATCTGCTGCCGACACTGGGCGCGATCGCGGTGAAGGATCGGGTGGTGCGAGACGGCAATCTGTTTACCGGGGGCGGTATCACGGCGGGGATCGATTTTGCTCTGACCCTGGCGCAGGAACTGGTGGGAGTCGATACGGCACAACTGGTGCAGTTGCAGCTGGAATATGCGCCGGCGCCGCCGTTTGATTCGGGCAGCCCGGACACGGCGCCGAGTGCTGTTGTCGATGAAGCCCGCAAGCGTGCGGCGCCTTCGCTGAAGTTGCGTACTGAAATCACCGAGCGTGCGGCGGCAAAGCTCAACCTGCGCTGACATTTCAGCCACACCCGAGAACTTGTGGGAGCTGGCTTGCCAGCGATAGCGGTGAGTCAGTTAATGAAGATGTCGACTGTGCAGACGCCATCGCTGGCAAGCCAGCTCCCACAGGTCTCAGTGTCAGCCACAGGTTTGCGTGTTGTCCCGGTTTCTCGCCACACCTTCACTTGTCCCTTCGCCCCCACCCGTGTAGAAAGCCTGTCCACAAATCGTGCACAAGGACTTTCCATGACAGCTCTGCCATGGCTCTATCTCGGGCTTCTCAGCCTTGGTTACGGATTGGCGCTGAGTTTCGGCCAGCTCGGCTGGCTGGCGCTGATCTCCATTGCACTGCTGGTTTTCGCCGGTTACGCCGTGCGCCAGCAAACCGTGCCGGTCGGGCGCTATCTCGGCCATGGCCTGTTTATCGTGCTGGCTCTGGCGCTGGCCCTGCACTGGCTGCCGGGTTTCTACAACGGCCGGGCCATCGAGCCGCAGCGCTTCACCGACAACGCCGTGCCGTTCTCGATGTACCTGAATCTCGACAAACCGCTGATTGGTTTCTGGCTGCTACTGGTCTGCCCATGGATCGTCGCGCGTCGTTCGTTGCGCCTGACGGTTTACGCCACCGCGCTGGCACTGACGTTGAGTGTGATTCTGGCGCTCGGCGGTGCGGTGTTGCTGGACATGATCACCTGGGCGCCGAAATGGCCGGATCAGGCGTGGCTGTGGGTGCTGAACAATCTGCTGCTGGTGACGCTGGTCGAAGAGGCGCTGTTTCGCGGCTATATCCAGGGCGGCCTGAGCCGACGTTTCAAACACCTGCCCTACGGCGAAAACCTCGCGCTGCTGCTGGCGTCCCTGCTGTTCGGCCTGGTGCATGTGGGCGCTGGCTGGCAATGGGTGTTGCTGGCGAGCCTGGCGGGTGTCGGCTATGGTCTGGCCTACCGTTTTGGCGGGCTCGGTGCGGCGATCGCCACGCATTTTGGCCTGAACCTGCTGCATTTCGGCCTGTTCACCTATCCGATGCTCGCGGGTTGAAGCAAGGGCCGTTTTGCGACGCCGTACTTATAAATGAAAAAAAATTTCAATAAATGGCCGACCCCGCCGACAACCTTTCAAAGCCTTGCGGATTGAAAAACCATGCGTAACAACCAGCCCATTACACAACGCGAACGGACTTTCCCGGCTCAGCAACGGTTGATTTCCACAACCGACGCCAAGGGCGTGATCACCTACTGCAACGACGCTTTCGTCGAAATCAGCGGGTTTTCGCGTGAGGAACTGATCCGTGCGCCGCACAACCTGGTTCGTCACCCTGACGTGCCGGCGGCGGTGTTTTCGCACATGTGGGGCACACTGAAACAAGGCTTGCCATGGATGGGCATTGTCAAGAATCGCTGCAAGACCGGTGATCACTACTGGGTGAACGCCTATGTAACGCCGGTGTTCGACGGCAATCAGGTGGTCGGTTACGAGTCGGTGCGGGTCAAACCCACCGCCGAACAGATCCGCCGTGCCGAAGCGCTCTACCAACGCATCAACCAGGGCAAGTCGGCGATTCCTTCGAGCGACAAGTGGCTGCCGATTGTGCAGGACTGGCTGCCGTTCATTCTGGTCAGCCAGTTGAGCTTCATGATCGGCGCCACCCTCAACTCGCAGTGGGGCTTCGCCCTCGCCGCCGGTCTGTCGGTGCCGCTGGGCCTGCTGGGCCTGCAATGGCAACAACGCGGGCTCAAGCGCCTGCTGCGTCTGGCCGAGCAGACCACCTCCGACCCGTTGATCGCGCAGATGTACACCGACAGCCGTGGCGCCCAGGCGCGTCTGGAAATGTCGATCCTCAGCCAGGAAGCGCGCCTGAAAACCTGCCTGACCCGTCTGCAGGACACCGCCGAGCACCTGACCGATCAGGCCAAGCAATCCGACGCCCTGGCGCACAACAGCTCCAGCGGTCTGGAACGTCAGCGCGTGGAAACCGAACAGGTCGCCACCGCCGTCAACCAGATGGCCGCCACCACGCAAGAAGTGGCGAGCCACGTCCAACGCACCGCCGACGCCACCCAGGAAGCCAACCGCCTGACCGGTCGCGGCCGCGACATCGCCGGCGAAACCCGCGAAGCCATCCAGCGCCTGTCGGTCGTGGTCGGTGAAACCGGCCTGACCGTGACCCAACTGGCCAAGGACAGCGACGAAATCGGTGGCGTGGTCGACGTGATCAAAGGCATCGCCGACCAGACCAACCTGCTCGCGCTCAACGCTGCCATTGAAGCAGCGCGTGCCGGCGAGATGGGCCGTGGTTTTGCCGTGGTCGCCGACGAAGTCCGCCAGCTGGCGCAACGCACCAGCGAATCCACAGGCCAGATCCACGCCCTGATCGCCAAACTGCAACAGACTGCGTCCAGCGCCGTACAAACCATGGAAGCCGGGCATCGCCAGGCGGAAGAAGGTGTAGCGCGGGTTCTGGAAGCGGACCAGGCCTTGGTCGGCATCAGCGAAGCGGTGGCCAACATCACCGACATGACCACCCAGATCGCCGCCGCAACCGAAGAGCAAAGTGCCGTGGCTGAAGAAATCAGCCGCAACATCAGCAACATCTCGGAACTGGCGGACCAGACTTCGGAACAGGCGCATAACTCGGCGTTGCTGAGTGAAGAGCTGACCAAGACTGCCAACACGCAATACTCGTTGGTGGAGCGGTTTAACCGCTGATTGTTCTGGCAATAAAGAAACCCCGGAGAGCGAAAGCTTCCGGGGTTTTTATTGCCTGTCTGAAATGGATGTCGCCAGAACCGCCCTCTTCGTGGGCAAGCCCACTCCCACAGGGTTTCGCATTGGCCACAAGATCTCGCAACACCACCACCCATTGTGGGAGCGGGCTTGCCCGCGAAGAGGCCCAGTCTGCCGGCGAAAATCTCATTCAAAAAGCGCGGACAGTGCCTACAACTGAATCAGACCCAACTGACTGGCACGCGTTGAAGCCCGGCTCTACTTTGTCGTTCAAACCTATTCACACGGGGCTAGCCAACATGAATACATCACCTACGCAGAATCCGATGATCAGGACTGACAAACCTGTGAGAAAGGAAGTCCGGGGTGAACTGACATCCCTTGATGTGCGGCGAGCGGCACGTGATGGACAGAAAGCATTCGATAAATTTTTGATCACTGGCAGGCTGTGACCTTTTGATATCGATGAAAAAACCGGAAGCCAAACGCTTCCGGTTTTTTGTGCCGCTTACTCCTTCGGCACGAGGTTATCCAACGCCTGATTCACCGCCAACTCGCCCAACATCACCACTTGCGCAATGCCCAACAGGGTCTTGCGATTCGGCCCTTCCAGCAGGCCGGCAAAGTCACCGAGCATGACCGTGGCTGACGCGAGGGACTCGCAGGCATTGGCCAGCAAGGACTCGGTGTCGGTTTGCGGGTTGACCATGAACATGTCGTTTGGGGTGTAGGGCGTGGCCATGATTTGGGCTGCGGGGGTCAGGTAATAGTCGAGGGCGCGTTCGGCGGCGTCGTGGAGTTTTCTTGAATCGGGAAATTCGTAGGGGGACACCGGATCTTCTAACGGTGGAATGACGGTCTTGGACATCAGCTGGAACTCCGGAAAGAGTCGCTTGAGGTTTTTTATAGATGGCTGCCAGGCAGCGAGGGGACAAGCCCCTCACCGAGGCGGCAACTACCGCGAGACGTGATGGTTATCCAGCACACGATTGACCAGCAGCTCACTCAGCATGATGACCTGCTGCAGAATCTGCATCGCCTTGCGCTGCGACGGATCGACGGTGTCGCCGAGGTCCCGAGCCATGTCACTGGCCGACGACAGCGTTTCGCACGCTTCGACCAGCAGCGTTTCGTCATCCATTGTTGGATTGACCAGATAGATCTTGCCGGGCTTGCGCGATGGTTTGGACGTCTTCTGCGCCCCAGGATCGAGGTAATGATTGATCGCCCGCTCGGTGGCCGTTTTTATGTTTTCGGCTTCGAGTGCGGCGTCGTAGGGGATTGAATCGGTTTCTGGCGGGTTTGGTGTGGCTTTGAACATAGATAGAACTCCAATTCGAAAAAATAGGAGCCATCACCCTCGCTACCAAACGGCGGGTGGCGGCCATGCGCGGGTTGGTAGACCGGTCGAATTGGGAAACCCGGCGCTCACGAATGAGCCCCACGCATGCCCACCATACAAAGCTGCACCTCAGAAAAGAGACAGCATTGAAGGTGTCGCAATAACCACAACTCGAATCGGGCTACCAAACCCAGCCACTTTTCAGTGACAGGGAAACGATATAGCCCCCTCCAAGCTGCGTAAGCCGGCGGATTCTGGCGTACGCGTAGGCAACGACGCAAGGTGTTGTAGCCCTTATGGCGTAACGGTTCGTGTACTTTAAACGTCGGCACGCGATCGTGTTTATTCGCTGGAAATGCCGGGCTGGGGGAGCTTTCAGTTTTGGTGGTGTGTCAGTGAAACCTTCCCCCTCACCCTAGCCCTCTCCCCGAGGGAGAGGGGACTGACCGAGGTGTCTGGGCGAGGTACGCCGACGTGAAATACCGAGGTGAACTCTGGCCTTAAAAAGCAAACATCCCGCTTCTAAGCACTCAACACGATGAGCGTTAGCTCGAGTAAAGCTTTTGATCTTCGGGCCCCTTCGGCAGGCTGAGTGGAGGGATTCGTCCGGGGGTGGGAGCGCAGCGACCGTTTGGCGAAGCCAAACACATCGAGAGGAGGTGCAGCGAAGCAAACCGTAGGCGATGCCCCCCGGACGAATCCCGGAACGAAGGAACCCCGAGCCTCAGCGAGGGGCCGAACGCCGGGGCCTAGACCTTTTGGTTACTTTTGGGGCGTTTGCCAAAAGTGACCCGCCGTAAGGGCGGAACCCTAAGCGGCCATAACCGCAGCAACGGATATGCCCCCAAAAAAAGCCTCAACGAAGAAACCCGGCAACCCTCTCCGCCGCCGAAGCCAAATGCTGCTCATGCGTAAACCCGGAAACCTTGAGCGGCTTCAAATCATGATCCCCAGAGGCCAACCAAAACACCTCAATACTCGGCGATAGATCGTAAGCCTCAACAGCGTCCCGATTGCCAAGCGCATCCCGCTCCCCCTGAACAATCAACGTCCGAGTCTTCAACCCAGCCAAATGCTCAACCCGAGGCTTCTCCGGTTTCCCAACCGCATAAAACGGATAACCCAAGCAAACCAACGCATCAGCCCCCAACTCATCAGCCAGGAGACTGGCCATCCGCCCCCCCATCGACTTCCCGCCAACCGCCACAACCCCAGCGACATGACGTCGCACTTCAGCGAAAACCTCACGCCAGCACTCCTGCAATTTCCCCGCAGGATTCGGCGGCCGCTTGACCCCGTCAACCCGCCGCTGCGCCATATAAGGAAACTCAAACCGCAACACATTCACCCCAAGCCCAGCAAGGCGCCCAGCCATATCCGTCATCCACTCACTGTCCATCGGCGCCCCGGCACCATGGGCAAGAATGAGAGTCGCCGAAGCCTCCCCAACAGCGCCATCCCAAAGCCACCCGTGATCCCGCAGGCACTGCGCCCATTGATCCCCGTCAATACTGGCCTTGTGCTGTTTGTCCATGCTTGCCTCGCTTTTAGTCTGCCTATAACTCCAGGCGAAGGACGCGCTGTCGGCGCTCACTTCGGCTGAACCGTGGATGGGGAACCATGAACACTTCTATCAGTACCGCCTACAACTACAAGGTGGTCCGCCAATTCGCCATTATGACGGTGGTGTGGGGCATCGTCGGCATGGGGCTCGGGGTTTTTCTCGCGGCTCAATTGGTCTGGCCCGAACTCAACTTCAACCTGCCGTGGACCAGCTTCGGACGCCTGCGCCCGCTGCACACCAACGCGGTGATCTTCGCGTTCGGCGGCTGTGCCTTGTTCGCCAGTTCGTTCTACTCGGTGCAGCGCACCTGCCAGACGCAATTGTTTGCGCCGAAAATCGCCGCCTTCTGCTTCTGGGGCTGGCAGCTTGTGATTCTATTGGCGGCCATCAGCCTGCCACTGGGTTACACCAGTTCCAAGGAATACGCTGAGCTGGAATGGCCGATCGACATCCTGATCACCATCGTCTGGGTCGCCTACGCGATCGTGTTCTTCGGCACGATCATGCAGCGCAAGACCAAGCACATTTATGTGGGCAACTGGTTCTTCGGCGCGTTCATCATCACCGTGGCGATCCTGCACATCGTCAACAACCTTGAGTTACCGGTGAGCTTCACCAAGTCCTACTCGGTGTATGCCGGTGCGACCGACGCGATGGTGCAATGGTGGTACGGCCACAACGCCGTAGGCTTTTTCCTCACCGCCGGCTTCCTCGGGATGATGTACTACTTCGTGCCGAAACAGGCCGAACGTCCGGTGTATTCGTATCGCCTGTCGATCGTGCACTTCTGGGCGCTGATCACCCTGTACATCTGGGCCGGTCCGCACCACTTGCACTACACCGCGCTGCCGGACTGGGCGCAGTCGCTGGGCATGGTGATGTCGCTGGTACTGCTGGCGCCGAGCTGGGGCGGCATGATCAACGGCATGATGACCCTCTCGGGCGCCTGGCATAAGTTGCGCAGCGACCCGATCCTGCGCTTCCTGGTGGTGTCGCTGGCGTTCTACGGCATGTCGACCTTCGAAGGTCCGATGATGGCGATCAAGACGGTAAACGCCCTCTCCCACTACACCGACTGGACCATCGGCCACGTACACGCCGGCGCGCTCGGCTGGGTGGCGATGATTTCCATCGGCGCGCTGTACCACATGATCCCGAAAATCTTCGGCAAAGAGCAGATGCACAGTATCGGCCTGATCAACGCGCACTTCTGGCTCGCGACCATCGGCACCGTGCTCTACATCGCTTCGATGTGGGTCAACGGCATCGCCCAGGGCCTGATGTGGCGTGCAGTGAACGAGGACGGCACGCTGACCTACTCCTTCGTCGAAACCCTGGTGGCCAGCCACCCAGGCTTCGTCGTGCGGCTGATTGGCGGGGCGATCTTCCTCAGCGGCATGTTCCTGATGGCTTACAACACCTGGCGCACCGTGCGGGCCTCGCAGCCTGCTGACGTCGTTGCTGCCGCGCAGATGGCCTGAGGAGTCCGCCATGAAACACGAAACGATTGAAAAGAACGTCGGCCTGCTGATGCTGCTGATGGTGTTCGCCGTGAGCATCGGCGGCCTGACCCAGATCGTCCCGCTGTTCTTCCAGGACGTGACCAACAAACCGGTGGAAGGCATGAAGCCCTACACCGCGCTGCAACTGGAAGGCCGCGACATCTACATCCGCGAAGGCTGCGTCGGTTGCCACTCGCAGATGATCCGTCCGTTCCGCGCCGAAACCGAACGCTACGGGCACTACTCGGTGGCCGGCGAGAGCGTGTGGGATCACCCGTTCCTGTGGGGCTCGAAACGTACCGGTCCGGACCTGGCCCGGGTCGGCGCGCGCTACTCGGATGACTGGCACCGCGCGCACTTGTACAACCCGCGCAACGTTGTACCGGAATCAAAAATGCCGGCCTACCCATGGCTGGTCACCCAACCGGTCGACAGCAGCCACACCGAAACCAAGCTCAAGACCATGCGCACCCTCGGCGTGCCGTACACCGACGACGACATCAGCGGCGCGGTGGCCAGCCTCAAGGGCAAGACCGAAATGGACGCCCTCGTCTCCTACCTGCAAGTGCTTGGCACTGCGATCAAGAGCAAGAGGTGAGCCATGGTCATTGAAATGAGCGCGGGGCTGATTCGCGGCCTCGGCACGGTCGTGGTGTTCGTGGCCTTCGTCGGCCTGACCCTGTGGGTGTTCAACCGCAAGCGCACGCCGGAATTCGCCGAAGCGCGCCTGCTGCCGTTTGCCGACGAGCCGCAACCCGACACTACCCAAGTTAATGAAACAAGGAGTACCCGGCCATGACCACCTTCTGGAGTACGTGGATCTGCGTACTGACCATCGGCAGCCTGATCGGCCTGACCTGGCTGCTGGTCGGCACCCGTCGGGGCGAAACCAAGGGCAGCGTCGACCAGACCATGGGCCACAGCTTCGACGGCATCGAGGAGTACGACAACCCGCTGCCGCAGTGGTGGTTCATGCTGTTCGCCGGCACGCTGGTGTTTTCCGTGGGTTATCTGATCCTTTATCCGGGCCTGGGCAACTGGAAAGGCATCCTGCCCGGCTACGAGGACGGCTGGACCGGCGTCCACGAATGGGAAAAGGAAATGAGCAAGGCTGACGCCAAATTCGGGCCGATCTTCGCCAAATTCGCCGCGATGCCGGTGGAAGAAGTGGCGAAGGATCCGCAGGCGCTGAAAATGGGTGGCCGTCTGTTCGCCTCCAATTGCTCGGTGTGCCACGGCTCGGACGCCAAGGGCGCGTTCGGTTTCCCTAACCTCGCCGACAAGGACTGGCGTTGGGGCGGTAGCGCCGACACCATCAAGACCACCATCATGGGTGGCCGGATGGCGGCGATGCCGGCGTGGGGTGACGTGCTGGGCGAGACTGGCGTGAAAAACGTCGCCGCCTATGTGCGTCATGAACTGGCGGGGCAGCCACTGCCGGCGGACAACAAGGCTGATCTCCAAGCGGGTCAGCAGGCGTTCAGCATAACCTGCACCGCCTGTCACGGGGCAAACGGCCAAGGCACCGAAGCCATGGGCGCGCCGAACCTGACGCACCCGGCCGGTTTCATCTACGGCACCAGCCTGACCCAGCTCGAGCAGACCATTCGCCATGGCCGTCAAGGCCACATGCCCGCTCAGAACGAGCTGCTGGGTAACGATAAAGTGCAATTACTGGCCGCTTATGTGTACAGCCTGAGCAATGGATTGAATACAGAAAAACTGATTACTGAGGACAATAAAAAGTAATCATTGCGCACAAGTCTGCCGCACGTTTCCAGTGCGGCAGTTTCCAGCCCCTTTGCGACGCATTGTCGCACCCCTTCACCCGCTCTCCTTTCGGTTACCCGGATTCGGGTCTACGCTTGCTCGATGCGGACTGGCCCGTGCCGGTTCCAGGTCGACCCCGAGCGAGGCGTTGAACGAATCGGCTGACTGACATGGCCGCAAAGGCCGGTAGATACCGGCTGTCGTGCCAATTACCGTCCGTCACCCGAACCGAGCGTTCGAACACACCCCGTTACATCCGACCGGGACCCCTCGCTTTTTTCGTCCGCTGCGACATTTTGCCCGAGGGCAATTTTGTCCTTACGCGGCGCATGGAAAGGCCGCAGAATCAGCGTTGGAAAGCATTGACCCAGGTCATGGCGCGTTGCATTGACCCCCTGCTTTCTACATACTTGCGGCCGATTTTAATCCTAATAAAACACCCAAACCGTGGAACCTTAGAATGAGCACAGCAATCAGTCCGACTGCTTATAACTATAAGGTAGTCCGCCAGTTCGCCATCATGACGGTGGTCTGGGGGATCCTTGGCATGGGGCTCGGTGTCTTCATCGCCTCGCAACTGGTCTGGCCGGAGTTGAACTTCGGTCTGCCGTGGACGAGCTTTGGACGCCTGCGCCCGTTGCACACAAACCTGGTGATTTTCGCCTTCGGTGGTTGTGCACTGTTTGCCACTTCCTACTATGTCGTGCAGCGAACCTGCCAGACGCGACTGATTTCCGACAGCCTCGCGGCCTTCACCTTCTGGGGATGGCAAGCGGTGATCGTCGGCGCGATCGTTACCTTGCCGCTGGGTTACACCACCACCAAGGAATACGCGGAACTGGAATGGCCGATCGCCATTCTGCTGGCCATTGTCTGGATTTCCTACGGACTGGTGTTCTTCGGCACCATCACCAAGCGCAAGACCAAGCACATCTATGTCGGTAACTGGTTCTACGGTGCGTTCATCGTGGTGACCGCGATGCTGCACATCGTCAACCACATGTCGCTGCCGGTCAGCCTGTTCAAGTCCTACTCGGCTTACTCGGGCGCCACCGACGCGATGATCCAGTGGTGGTACGGCCACAACGCCGTGGGCTTCTTCCTGACCACCGGCTTCCTGGGGATGATGTACTACTTCGTGCCGAAACAGGCCGAACGTCCGATCTACTCCTATCGTCTGTCGATCGTGCACTTCTGGGCGCTGATCACCCTGTACATCTGGGCCGGCCCGCACCACCTGCACTACACCGCGCTGCCGGATTGGGCACAATCGCTGGGCATGGCGATGTCGATCATCCTGCTGGCACCGAGCTGGGGCGGCATGATCAACGGCATGATGACCCTGTCGGGCGCCTGGCATAAGCTGCGCACCGACCCGATCCTGCGTTTCCTCGTGGTATCGCTGGCGTTCTACGGCATGTCGACCTTCGAAGGTCCGATGATGGCGATCAAGACCGTCAACTCGCTCTCGCACTACACCGACTGGACCATCGGCCACGTACACGCCGGCGCACTCGGCTGGGTAGCGATGATCTCGATCGGCGCGATCTACCACATGATCCCGAAACTGTTCGGCCGTGCGCAGATGCACAGCACCGGCCTGATCAACGCGCACTTCTGGCTCGCAACCATCGGTACCGTTCTGTACATCGCTTCGATGTGGGTCAACGGCATCACTCAGGGCCTGATGTGGCGTGCAATCAACGACGACGGCACCCTCACCTACTCGTTCGTCGAAGCGCTGCAGGCCAGCCACCCTGGCTTCATCGTCCGAGCTCTGGGCGGTGCGTTCTTCGCCAGCGGCATGCTGCTGATGGCTTACAACGTATGGCGCACCGTGCGCGCCTCGAACCCGGCTGAAGCCGAAGCCGCCGCCAAGATCGCCGTAGTTGGAGCTCACTGATGAAGCATGAAGCTGTCGAGAAGAATATTGGCCTGCTGGCCTTCTTCATGGTCATCGCCGTCAGCGTCGGTGGCCTGACCCAAATCGTTCCGCTGTTTTTCCAGGACGTCACCAACAAGCCGGTCGAAGGCATGAAGCCGCGCACCGCCCTTGAACTGGAAGGCCGCGACGTTTACATCGCCAACGGCTGTGTCGGCTGCCACTCGCAGATGATCCGTCCGTTCCGTGCCGAAACCGAACGCTACGGCCACTACTCGGTCGCCGGTGAAAGCGTCTGGGATCACCCGTTCCTGTGGGGTTCCAAACGTACCGGTCCGGACCTGGCCCGTGTCGGCGGTCGTTACTCCGATGACTGGCAGCGTGCGCACTTGTACAACCCGCGCAACGTCGTGCCTGAGTCGAAAATGCCGGCTTACCCGTTCCTCGTGGAAAACAAGCTCGACGGCAAAGACACGGCCAAGAAAATGGAAGTGTTGCGCACGCTCGGCGTCCCTTACACCGACGAAGACATTGCCGGTGCAAAAGACGCTGTGAAGGGTAAAACCGAAATGGACGCGCTGGTGGCCTATCTGCAAGGCCTGGGCACCATCATCAAAAGCAAACGGTGATCTAGATGGATATCGGGATGATTCGAGGCCTGGGCACCGTTGTCGTGATGGTTGCCTTCATCGGCCTGGCGTTGTGGGTGTTCAGCCCCAAGCGCAAGTCGGAGTTTGAAGACGCGACCTTGCTGCCCTTCGCGGATGATCCCGAAGCCATCAAGCACGTCGAGCAAGCTTCTAGGAGTAACAAAGAATGACTACATTCTGGAGTCTGTACGTCACAGTCCTCAGTCTCGGTACGATCTTTTCCCTGACCTGGCTGTTGCTGTCGACCCGCAAGGGCCAGCGCAGCGAACAGACGGACGAGACAGTGGGCCACTCCTTCGACGGAATCGAGGAGTACGACAACCCGCTGCCGAAATGGTGGTTCATGCTGTTCGTGGGCACCATCGTCTTCGCTCTGGGTTATCTGGTGCTGTACCCGGGCCTGGGCAACTGGAAAGGCCTGCTGCCGGGTTACAACTACCTCGATACCGAGAAGCAGACCGCGTTCGCCAACGGCCAGACCGGCTGGACCGGCGTTCACGAGTGGGAAAAGGAAATGGCTCGCTCGGACGCCAAGTTCGGTCCGATCTTCGCCAAGTTCGCCGCCATGCCGATCGAAGAAGTGGCCAAGGATCCGCAAGCCCTGAAGATGGGTGGCCGCCTGTTCGCCTCCAACTGCTCGGTCTGCCACGGTTCCGACGCCAAGGGCGCTTATGGTTTCCCTAACCTGACCGACGCCGACTGGCGCTGGGGCGGCGAGCCGGAAACCATCAAGACCACCATCATGGGCGGTCGTCACGCGGTGATGCCGGCCTGGGCTGAAGTGATCGGCGAGCAAGGCGTGGCCGACGTGGCCGCGTTCGTGCTGACCAATCTGGATGGCCGCAAGCTGCCGGAAGGCACCAAGGCAGATCCGGCCAACGGCCAGAAACTGTTCGCCGCCAACTGCGTGGCGTGCCACGGCCCGGCGGGTAAAGGTACGCCAGCCATGGGCGCACCTGACCTGACCCACCCGGCCGCGTTCATCTACGGTTCGAGCTTCGCCCAACTGCAGCAGACCATCCGTTACGGCCGTCAGGGCCAGATGCCTGCCCAGGAACAACTGCAAGGCAACGACAAGGTTCACCTGCTGGCGGCGTATGTTTACAGCCTGTCCCACGGTGAAAAACCAGCGGAAGCCGAGGCCCAGTAAGGCCAACGCTTGAAGCAAAAAACGGCCCCGCCCATGAGAATTGGCGGGGCCGTTTTGTTTCACCTCAGTGCTGATTCAAAGAATGTTGCCTCCACCGAGACTGTCCAGGCCTGAGGGCTTGCGCTGCTTGCCAGCGTCATCAGGCCGGTTGCTGTTCGGGCCACCCGGCTGCTTCGTGCCCTCTCCATCTTCAGCCGACTCAATCGTTCCCAAAGCCGCTTGCAGGTACGCGACGGCCAGGGAAGCCCCCGGAATGGCGCTATTGAGAATGACGTCCAATGCATCGATTTCTTTCTGAGTAATGCCGAGTGCCTTGATCTTGCTTTTGTTCATACGTTTCATCCTTGAAAAGTGTCAGCTGTCCCGGGCAACGCCAATAAAAGCGATGCCCAGGCAATGATTTACGGGCGACTGGCCCAGATGGATTTCACCGGAACCGTGTGCACGAATCGCGGCTTTTGCCACTCATTGTTCTCGACCAGGTTGACGTGCATTTGCTTGCCATCCTCGGTGAAGCTCGCCGTCAGGTAGGTCTGTTGGGAAGTCCCGCCGCTGAGAAAAACCGGGACTTTACCCCACCATTTTCTGGAGCCTCCCCGCGTGTGGTAGTGGCCGGCAAAAATGGCCGTGACCTCATACTTTTCGATCATGTCCTGAAAACGCTGCCACTGCTGCGCATCGCCCTCCCAGTCATCGGGCTTGTGCATATTGATGATGATTGCGTAACCCTGAGCCCGCGCAACCCTCAAGTCTTTATCAAGCCAATCCAGGGACTGGCTGATTTTCATGTCGTGCAACGGATGTTTGAGTTGAACTTCGTAAGTAGGCTCATTGTTCAACTGAACAAGGTGCACCTGACCGATATTCTTCGAGTAGGCAAGACTGCCATCATACTGTTTGCCAAATCCGCCACCCGTCACACGCACATCAAAATCATCGACCTTGCCAGCATGATGTTCATGGTATTCGACGACGCTGTTTACGGCGCAGCGATTACCCAGACAATCATCGACGTTATTCTGATAGTCATGATTCCCCAATCCATATAAATAATCACTGCCAAAGTATTTTTTCAGCGCGGACTTCATGTATGAAATCTGATAAGGATGACCGAAAGCCGTGATATCGCCGTTGATCATCAATGGCACTTCAGCCTGACCACCCATTTTGCTGCGAAACTCCACAATGCTCGCAAACTGGCTATCCACGAGCCATTTGGCGCGCTTTTCAAAATCCTCATCCGACTCTGCCTGGCCACTATCCGTTCTGTCCGTCCATGGGTACTGAGGGTCCGATGCGAAAACCATATGCCGCGGCATCATTTCACTGGACAGCGCGAACGGTGCAAACAATACACACAGACACGCCACCAGCCTTGTTACTTCCTTGATAAACATACAACTCAATCCTTGCTCATATAAATAATAGATAAACTCAGCTGCGAACAGCCGCAGACGCAAACTATTCGAGAACGATGTTTATTTCAAATGCCCGACAAGCAGCAATTGATTTTATATATTTCAAGCCCGAGCAAAACACCTCATGCAACAACTAATACCCACAACACACAACCCAACTTAACTATTCAATCGATTCTATAAAAAGTTAAACCTTCCAGCGCTTTTCAGCTTGAGACCTGCAATAACTCCGCCGGATGCCCCTGAAGCAAACGGCATCCTGAGCCAGGGCTGCCCCCCAGGCGTGTTGGACGATTCGGCTCGCCACCCGGAAAAAACCGTCCATACTCAACAAGTCAATTGATCTGCATCACGCTTTGTTACATTCGCTACACCATCCATGATTTTTCCCCAACGCGACCAAAGGTCGCACCCGTTCGTCGGTATGACAGGCGTATCATTGGGCCACTGCAACACCCCTTTTTGACCCCGGCCGGCACGTATCGACCGAGGCATTTTTCCACTGCCGTGGGATGCAATGATGAGCAACCAGATTCCGGTACACGACGTCACGCCCCCCAACAAGAACGCGAACAACAGCGTCGACCTTTACGCCTCTCGAGAAAAAATCTACACCCGTGCTTTCACCGGCCTGTTCCGCAACCTGCGGATGATGGGCGGCGCGGCGCTGTTCCTGCTGTATTTCGGTACGGTGTGGCTGAACTGGGGCGGCCATCAGGCGGTGTGGTGGAACCTGCCGGAACGCAAGTTCTTCATTTTCGGCGCCACGTTCTGGCCGCAGGATTTCATTCTGCTTTCCGGGCTGCTGATCATTGCGGCGTTCGGCCTGTTCTTCATCACCGTGTATGCCGGCCGGGTCTGGTGCGGGTACACCTGCCCGCAAAGCGTGTGGACGTGGATTTTCATGTGGTGCGAAAAGGTCACCGAAGGCGACCGCAACCAGCGCATCAAGCTCGACAAGGCGCCGATGAGCGCCAACAAATTCCTGCGCAAATTCGCCAAGCACGCGCTGTGGTTGCTGATCGGTTTCGTCACCGGCATGACCTTCGTCGGCTACTTCTCGCCGATCCGCGAACTGGTCTTCGAGTTCTTCACCGGGCAAGCCGATGGCTGGTCGTATTTCTGGGTCGGTTTCTTCACCCTCGCCACTTACGGCAACGCCGGCTGGCTGCGTGAGCAGGTGTGCATCTACATGTGTCCGTATGCGCGCTTCCAGAGCGTGATGTTCGACAAGGACACCCTGATCGTTTCCTACGACCCGCGTCGCGGCGAAAGCCGTGGCCCGCGCAAGAAAGGCGTCGACTACAAGGCCCAAGGCCTGGGCGACTGCATCGACTGCACAATGTGCGTTCAGGTCTGCCCGACCGGCATCGACATCCGCGACGGCCTGCAGATCGAGTGCATCGGCTGCGCCGCGTGCATCGACGCCTGCGACAGCATCATGGACAAGATGGATTACCCGCGCGGGCTGATCAGCTACACCACCGAACACAACTTGTCCGGGCAGAAAACCCATAAACTGCGTCCACGCCTGATCGGTTATGCCGTGGTGCTGCTGGCGATGATCAGCCTGTTGGTGACAGCCTTCTTCATGCGTTCGCTGGTGGGTTTCGACGTCAGCAAGGACCGCGTGCTGTACCGCGAAAACGCTGAAGGCCGGATCGAAAACGTCTATAGCCTGAAGATCATGAACAAGGATCAGCGCGACCACACCTACGTGCTGGAAGCCGCCGGTTTGCCGGATCTGCGCCTGCAAGGCAAGCGCGAGATCAAGGTGCCGGCCGGGGAAATCTTCAGCATGCCGGTCGAGCTGTCGAGCGCGCCTGAACAATTGCCATCGAGCACCAACGAGGTGAAATTCATCCTCAAGGATGCCGATGACGACAGCGTCCACGTAGAAGCCAAGAGCCGGTTCATCGGCCCACAAAATCGTTGAGAGAACTGAACATGCCCGCAGCAAACGCCGCAAGTCCCTGGTACAAGCAGCTTTGGCCATGGATCATCATCGGGATTCTGGCCTGTTCGGTGACCCTGACGCTGTCCATGGTGACCATCGCGGTGAACAACCCGGACAACCTGGTCAACGACAACTACTACGAGGCCGGCAAAGGCATCAACCGTTCGCTGGATCGCGAACTGCTGGCCCAGACCCTGAAGATGCGCGCTGCCGTGCATCTGGATGATGTGACCGGCGAAGTCGACCTGCGCCTGAGCGGCGACAGCCAGCCGAAAACCCTGGAACTGAACCTGATCTCGCCGACCCAGCCGGAGAAGGATCGCAAGATCGTCTTGGCGCGCAGCGAGACTGAAACGGGTCGTTACATCGGCCAGTTGAGCGACAAGATCGAAGGCCGGCGTTTTGTGGAGTTGCTGGGTACTGAGGACGATCACGTGTGGCGGATGTTCGAAGAAGAGCTGGTCAGCCATGACAAGGATTTGTTGCTGGGTGATGAGCCGCTGCAGGGTGCAGAAGACCTGAAGAATTAAGCAGCCTGCAAGTGCCCCCTCACCCTGGCCCTCTCCCCCTGGAGAGGGAACTGTTCTCGGACGCTTGCACGTGCCATGTATGCCAGTGACGATGTCGCTGACTGAACCCATTAATCCGGCCACCACCGATCGGCCCCCTCTCCCTCCGGGAGAGGGCTGGGGTGAGGGCAAGCGGACCACTCGATTCCAAGGGTTTATTCCCTCGACAATGCCATGACCACTCCACTCCCCTGCTACCACTGCGCCCTGCCCGTCCCGGCCGGCAGCCGCTTCACCGCCGTCGTGCTCGGGGAGTCCCGCGAGTTCTGCTGCCCCGGCTGTCAGGCCGTGGCCGAAGCCATCGTCTCCGGCGGCCTGGAAAGCTATTACCAGCACCGCAGCGAAGCTTCGGCCAACCCCGAAGCGCTGCCGGTGCAACTGGTCGATGAGCTTGAGCTGTACGACCGCGCCGACGTGCAGCAACCTTTCGTCCGTCACGAAGGTGAACTGGCCGAAACCACGTTGCTGATGGAAGGCATCAGTTGCGCCGCCTGCGGCTGGCTGATCGAGAAACACCTGCGCACCCTGCCCGCTGTGGCCGAGGCGCGGCTGAACCTGTCCAACCATCGCCTGCATGTGCGCTGGGCAGACACTCAGTTGCCGCTGAGCCAGATCCTCGGCGAACTGCGCCACATCGGCTACGCCGCACACCCGTATCAGGCCGACCGCGCCAGCGAACAACTGGCCAGCGAAAACCGCCTTGCCCTGCGCCAACTCGGGGTCGCCGGGCTGCTGTGGTTTCAGGCGATGATGGCGACCATGGCGACCTGGCCGGAATTCAACATCGACCTCAGCCCGGAACTGCACACGATCCTGCGCTGGGTCGCGCTGTTCCTCACCACGCCGATCGTGTTCTACAGCTGCGCGCCGTTTTTCAAAGGGGCCATGCGCGACCTGCGCACCCGTCACCTGACCATGGACGTCTCGGTATCACTGGCGATCGGCGCGGCTTATGTCGCCGGGATCTGGACTTCGATCACCGGGGTCGGCGAGCTGTACTTCGACGCGGTAGGCATGTTCGCCCTGTTCCTGCTCGCCGGGCGCTACCTCGAACGTCGCGCCCGCGAGCGCACCGCCGCTGCCACCGCACAACTGGTCAATCTGTTGCCCGCCTCGTGCCTGCGCCTCGACGACGCCGGCCAGAGCGAACGCATCCTGCTCAGCGAACTGCGCCTCGGTGATCGCGTGCTGGTGCAACCGGGTTCGGTGCTGCCGGCGGACGGCAAGATCCTCGACGGTCAATCGAGCATCGACGAATCGGTGCTGACCGGCGAATACCTGCCGCAACCGCGCGCCAAGGGCGACGCCGTCACCGCCGGCACGCTGAACGTGGAAGGCGCGCTGACCGTCGAAGTGCAGGCGCTCGGTCAGGACACGCGACTCTCGGCCATTGTTCGCCTGCTGGATCGCGCCCAGGCGGAAAAACCACGGCTGGCGGAAATCGCCGACCGCGCCGCGCAATGGTTCCTGTTGTTGTCGTTGATCGCAGCCGCCGCCATCGGCCTGCTGTGGTGGGAGCTGGATTCGTCGCGAGCGTTCTGGATCGTCCTCGCGATGCTGGTTGCAACCTGCCCGTGCGCGCTGTCGCTGGCGACGCCGACCGCCCTCACCGCCGCCACCGGCACCCTGCATAAACTCGGCCTGCTGCTGACCCGCGGCCATGTGCTGGAAGGCCTGAACCAGATCGACACGGTGATCTTCGACAAGACCGGCACCCTCACCGAAGGCCGATTGGTGCTGCGTTCGATCCGCCCGCTTGGCGCCCTCGACAGCGATCAATGCCTGAGCCTCGCCGCCGCCCTGGAAAACCGTTCCGAACACCCGATCGCCCGCGCCTTCGGTCGCGCACCGCTGGCTGCCGAAGATGTCCACAGCACGCCGGGCCTGGGGCTTGAAGGATTGGTCGGCGAACAACGTTTGCGCATCGGTCAGGCGGATTTTGTCTGCGATCTCAGCGCCGCGCCTGTGCCGTCGATGCCGAAGGAGCCGGGGCAATGGCTGCTGCTCGGTGACCTCCAGGGACCGCTGGCCTGGTTCGCCCTCGACGACCGTCTGCGCGACGACGCTCCGGTCCTGCTCGCCGCCTGCAAGGCGCGCGGCTGGCGCACACTGCTGCTGTCGGGCGACAGTTCGCCGATGGTCGCCAGCGTCGCTGCCGAACTGGGTATCGACGAGGCCCGGGGCGGTCTGCGTCCGGACGACAAGCTGCAAGTGCTGCAACAACTGCACAGGGACGGCCGCAAGGTGTTGATGCTCGGCGACGGCGTCAATGACGTGCCGGTGCTGGCCGCTGCGGACATCAGCGTGGCCATGGGCTCGGCCACCGATCTGGCGAAAACCAGCGCCGACGCAGTGCTGCTGTCCAACCGGCTCGACGCTTTGGTGCAGGCCTTCACGCTGGCCCGCCGCACCCGTCGGGTGATCATCGAGAACCTGTTGTGGGCCGCGCTGTACAATGGCCTCATGTTGCCGTTCGCCGCCCTCGGCTGGATCACTCCGGCATGGGCCGCCGTCGGCATGTCGATCAGTTCGCTGACCGTGGTGCTCAACGCCCTGCGCCTGACTCGCCTGCCGAGTGCGCCGGCCGTCAGCGCCACGTCAGAAACCCGCCCGCTGCCGGCCTGAGCCGCGCGGGCATGGAGTACAGATGCCAGCTCTTTACGTGATGATTCCGGCCGCGCTGCTGATCGTGGCCATCGCCGTCTACATCTTCTTCTGGGCGGTGGACAGCGGCCAGTACGACGACCTCGATGGTCCGGCCCACAGCATCCTGTTCGACGATCAGGACCCGAACCACACCGCCGCAGTGGACGAAGCCAACCCGACCAAACCGGACGACAAGGCGCCACCCCATGCTTGAACTGGCGCCGCTGCTGGTGTCTGCGTTGATCCTTGGCCTGCTCGGCGGCGGCCATTGCCTGGGCATGTGCGGAGGCTTGATGGGCGCACTGACCCTGGCGATTCCCAAGGAACAACGCAGCCGACGCTTTCGATTGTTGCTGGCCTACAACCTCGGGCGGATTCTCAGTTATGCCACGGCGGGATTGCTGATCGGACTGGCGGGATGGGCTGTTGCCAACAGTCCTGCTGCGCTGTTCATGCGCGTACTCGCGGGGTTGCTGCTGATCGCCATGGGTCTGTATCTGGCAGGCTGGTGGAGCGGCCTGACCCGCATTGAGAGCCTCGGTCGCGGACTGTGGCGCTACATTCAACCGGTGGCCAACCGCTTGCTGCCGGTGTCGAGCCTGCCTCGCGCTTTGCTGCTCGGCGCGCTGTGGGGCTGGCTGCCGTGCGGGCTGGTTTACAGCACGCTGTTGTGGTCGGCCAGTCAGGGCAATGCACTCGACAGCGCCTTGCTGATGCTGGCCTTCGGCCTCGGCACCTGGCCGGTATTGCTGGCGACCGGCCTCGCGGCCGAGCGGGTCACGGCACTGTTGCGCAAACGCAGCGTGCGCATGGCCGGCGGCTTGCTGGTGATCCTGTTCGGCATCTGGACCCTGCCGGGGCCGCACCAGCACTGGCTGATGGGCCACTGATCCCGTTGATGCAAATCAAGATGCCTTTTTGTGCCCTCCCCTAGACTCGGCACACTGCCAGCCTATCCGGGGGAATGCCCGCATGCTCGACGCCATTCGTTGGGACACCGATTTGATCCGCCGCTACGACCTGGCGGGGCCGCGCTACACCTCGTACCCGACGGCCGTGCAATTTCACAGTCAGGTCGGCACCTTCGACCTGTTCCACGCCCTGCGCGACAGCCGCAAGGCCCTGCGCCCGCTGTCGCTGTACGTGCACGTGCCGTTCTGCGCGAACATTTGCTACTACTGCGCCTGCAACAAGGTCATCACCAAGGATCGCGGCCGTGCGCTGCCCTATCTGCAACGGCTCGAGCAGGAAATCCAGCTGATCGCCTGCCACCTCGACCCGGCGCAGAAAGTCGAACAACTGCATTTCGGCGGCGGCACGCCGACCTTTCTCAGCCACGACGAATTGCGCCAGTTGATGGCGCACCTGCGCAAACATTTCAATCTGCTGGATGACGATTCCGGCGATTACGGCATCGAAATCGATCCACGCGAAGCCGACTGGTCGACCATGGGCCTGCTGCGCGAATTGGGCTTCAACCGGGTCAGCATCGGCCTGCAGGATCTCGACCCGGCGGTGCAACGGGCGGTCAATCGCCTGCAAAGCCTGGAAGAAACCCGTGCGGTGATCGATGCAGCACGGACACTGCAATTTCGTTCGATCAACATCGACCTGATCTACGGCCTGCCCAAGCAGACCCCGGACAACTTCGCCCGCACCGTCGAGGAAGTCATCAGCCTGCAACCGGACCGGCTCTCGGTGTTCAACTACGCGCACCTACCGGAACGCTTCATGCCGCAGCGGCGGATCAACGGCAACGAACTGCCGAGCCCGGCGCAGAAACTGGAAATGCTCCAGCGCACCATCGAACAACTGACCGCCGCCGGCTACCGCTACATCGGCATGGACCACTTCGCCCTGCCCGACGATGAACTGGCGATTGCTCAGGAAGAGTCGACCCTGCAACGCAATTTCCAGGGCTACACCACCCACGGCCATTGCGACTTGATCGGCCTGGGCGTGTCGGCCATCAGCCAGATCGGCGACCTGTACTGCCAGAACAGCAGCGACCTCAATCACTACCAGAACACCCTCGCCGGCGCGCAACTGGCCACCAGCCGAGGCCTGGTGTGCAACGCCGACGACCGCTTGCGCCGCGCGGTGATTCAGCAACTGATCTGCAATTTCAGCCTGGATTTCGCCGAGATCGAGCGCAGCTTCAACATCGATTTTCAGGGCTACTTCGGCGCGCTCTGGCCGCAACTGCAAGGCATGGCGCAGGACGGGCTGATCGAACTGGATCGCGAGCGCATCACCGTGCTGCCGGCCGGGCGCCTGCTGGTGCGTTCAGTGTGCATGGTGTTCGACGCGTATCTGGAACAGCAGAACCGCCAGCGTTTTTCGCGGGTGATTTAGCTCTTCATCAGCAGCGAGTTGGTTTTCAGGTTCTGGTCAGCGGTCAGGCTTGATTGGTCGATGACCTTGGCCAGGGACAGATTGGCGGTGATCAGACCGTTGTTGAGGGCGGAGATGGCGCCTTTGAGGGCAGCGATCTTGGCGAACCGCTCTTCGTTGGAAAGGGTCTTGTTGGCCATCAGCGCGTTGATCTGGGCGTTCTTCTCGGCGATCTGCTGGCGAAACTTGCGGATCATCTTCAGCAATTGCTGGACGTTTTCAGGCAAACCGCTTTCTTCGATATCGCGGTTTTTCCCGCCGGCACCGGCGGATTTTGCAATGGCGGCACCGGACAGCGACACTTTGACGCCCTCGACCAAGGTCGGGCTTCCCAATGATGCCGCGTCTGTGCCGGACTCATCGTCAACGGAGGTTTCAGCACTTTCCAGCAACGACGCAACGCCACTGTTACCGGGGGTCAGCGTACCAATAGCAGTCATCGAAGCGGTTCCTTGCATGCCGTCAGATACCTGTTTATCGGCCGTCATCCCTGCGGCTTTATGCCGTGGGGGCAATCTCGCCACAGGCTGGCCTGAATGTCCTCCGCTGGGTTACCCTTACGCCTTATGTGTGTTTTCCCACAAGGATTTAAGAAATGTCCGAGCCAGTTAAACTGCGCGCTCACAACCAGGCTAATTGCAAGGATTGCAGCCTGGCCCCTCTCTGCCTACCACTTTCGCTGAATCTGGAAGACATGGAAGCGCTGGACGAAATCGTTAAACGGGGTCGCCCGTTGAAAAAGGGTGAGTTCCTGTTCCGCCAGGGCGACACCTTCGATTCCGTTTATGCAGTACGCTCCGGCGCTCTGAAGACCTTCAGCCTGAGCGACACCGGCGAAGAGCAACTGACCGGCTTCCACCTGCCGAGCGAACTGGTCGGGCTGTCCGGCATGGACACCGAGAAACACCCGGTTTCCGCCCAGGCGCTGGAAACCACTTCGGTCTGCGAGATCCCCTTCGAACGCCTCGACGAGCTGGCCCTGCAATTGCCGCAGCTGCGCCGCCAGTTGATGCGCGTGATGAGCCGCGAAATCCGCGACGACCAGCAAATGATGTTGCTGCTGTCGAAGAAAACCGCCGACGAGCGCATCGCCACCTTCCTGGTCAACCTGTCGGCACGTTTCCGCGCTCGCGGGTTCTCGGCCAACCAGTTCCGCCTGAGCATGTCGCGCAATGAAATCGGCAACTATCTGGGGCTGGCGGTGGAAACCGTGTCCCGGGTCTTCACCCGCTTCCAGCAGAACGAACTGATCGCCGCCGAAGGCAAGGAAATCCACATCCTCGACCCGATCCAGCTCTGCGCCCTGGCCGGCGGCTCGCTCGAAGTCTGATCTCGACCCGCGGCCGAGCGAATCGTTTCAGCCGCGGGTATACTGCGCCGTTTGCAGCCCTGCCAGGACACCTCGACGATGGTCTTCGACTCCTTCGACATCAAATCCCTGATCCGCCCCGTGATCGACTTCCCGAAACCGGGTGTGATCTTTCGCGACATCACCCCGCTGTTCCAGTCGCCCAAGGCTCTGCGCCTGGTGATGGACAGCTTCGCCCACCGCTATGTCGAAGCCGACTTCACCCACATCGGTGCGATGGATGCGCGTGGTTTCCTGATCGGTTCGGTACTGGCCTATCAGTTGAACAAGCCGCTGGTGTTGTTCCGCAAGCAGGGCAAGCTGCCGGCGGACGTGCTGGCCGAAGGTTACGCGACCGAGTACGGCGAAGCGTTCCTCGAAGTGCATGCCGACAGCCTGTGCGAAGGCGACTCGGTGGTGATGTTCGATGACCTGATCGCCACCGGCGGCACGCTGATCGCAGCGGCCAACCTGATCCGCCGCATGGGCGCCCGCGTTCATGAAGCGGCGGCGATCATCGATCTGCCAGAGCTGGGTGGCTCGCAGCGTCTTGAGGACATGGGGATTCCGACGTTCTGCCTGACGCAGTTTGCGTTGACTGATAAATAATCAGCCCCGCGCCTCGATCGTTCCCACGCTCCGCGTGGGAACGATCAAACACCGAAGATTACAGTCCCATCTGCTTGCTGATGATCTCGTTCATCACTTCCCGCGTCCCGCCGCCAATCGACAAGATGCGGTTATCCCGGTACAGCCGCTCCACCAGGCTTTCGCGCATATAACCCAACCCGCCAAGAATCTGCACCGCTTCATTGGTGATGCGATCCGAAGTGTCCGTGGCAAAGTTCTTGGCCATGGAAATTTCCTTGATCACGCTCTGCCCCGCCGCCATTTTCGCCGCCTGCCGGTAGGTGAACTCCCGCGAGACTTCCAGCGCCGTGGCCATTTCCGCGAGGCGATGCTTGATCACCTGGAACTTGCCGATGGGTTTGCCGAACGCTTGTCGCTCCTTCGCCCACTTCAGGCTTTCTTCCAGCGCCAGTTGCGCGGTCATGTTGGCCATCAACGCAAGGGCCAGACGCTCGGATTGGAAGTTGCCCATGATGCAGGCAAAGCCCATGTTCTCCGCGCCGATCAGATTTCCCACAGGCACCCGGCAATCGTCGAAGAACAATTCAGCCGTGTCCGACGCCCACCAGCCCATTTTCTTCAGTTGCCGGCCGACGGTGAAACCCGGCGTACCCTTCTCGATCAACAGCAGGCTGATGCCACCAAAACCGGGCGCACCGGTACGCACCGCGACGGTGTAGTAGTCGGCGCGTACGCCACTGGTGATAAAGGTTTTGCTGCCACTGACCCGGTAATGGTCGCCGTCGCGTACGGCGCGGGTCTGCAGGTTGGCGACGTCGGAACCGCCGCCCGGCTCGGTGACGGCCAAGGCGCTGATCTTCTCGCCGCGGAGCACTTGGGGGACGACGCAATCGCGGACTTCAGGCCGGGCCCATTTTACGATCGGCGGCAAACCGATATCGAGCGAACCAAGCCCGGCCACCAGCCCGCCGGAGCCGCAGCGCATCAGTTCTTCGCTGGCGGCGATCTTGGCGAACAGATCACCTTCGTGACTGCCGCCCAGCGCTTCGGGGTAACCGATGCCGAGGATCCCGGCCGCACCGGCCTTGAGGTACAGATCACGGGGAAAGCTTTCGGCTTCTTCCCACACATCAATGTCCGGCAGGATCTCGCGTTCGACGAAACGTCTGACGCTGTCGCGGACCATTTGGTGGCTGGGGTCGAAGTATTCCTGGAAGGCGGGCATCGGCGAACTCCATGGAAGGGTTCGCCGAACTTAACCGAGCGCTTGCTTGGTTTTCAACAGGATTGTGTGGCTCAGAGGGAAATCGGCTTGCGCCCGGCAAACGAGTGAGCCAGCGTGCCGCCGTCCACCAGTTCCAGTTCGCCACCCAACGGTACGCCGTGGGCGATGCGCGAGGCGATCAGGCCTTTGTTCTGCAGCAACTGGGCGATGTAGTGGGCGGTTGCTTCGCCTTCCACGGTCGGGTTGGTGGCGAGGATGACTTCGGTGAAGGTGCCCGCCTCTTCGATCCGCGCCATCAATTGCGGAATGCCGATGGCCTCCGGGCCGAGCCCGTCCAACGGGGACAGGTGCCCCTTGAGCACGAAATAGCGACCGCGAAATCCGGTCTGCTCGACCGCGTAAACGTCCATCGGCCCTTCCACCACGCACAGCAGCGTGTCGTCGCGGCGGGTGTCGGCACATTGCGGGCACAGATCGTCTTCGGTCAGCGTGCGGCACTGGCGGCAGTGTCCGACCCCTTCCATGGCCTGGCTCAAGGCCTGGGCCAGACGCGTACCGCCGCTGCGGTCACGTTCGAGCAACTGCAACGCCATACGCTGAGCAGTTTTCTGACCCACGCCCGGCAAAGTTCGCAGGGCGTCGATCAGTTGGCGAATCAAAGGGCTGAAGCTCATGGGGAAAAAGTCCGACAAAACAACGAGACGCGGTTTATACCCGCGCCTCCGGCCAGCGTCAAATCCTCAGTCCTGGGCGACCTTCACCACCAGTTTGCCGAAGTTGCGCCCCTCCAGCAGCCCGATAAACGCCTCAGGCGCCTGCTCCAGGCCCTCGACCACGTCCTCGCGGAACTTCACCTTGCCATCGCGTACCCACGGCACCATGGCGCTGATGAATTCCGGCTGACGGTCACCGTAGTCGTCGAACACGATGAAGCCCTGAATCCGTACGCGTTTGGTCAGCAAGGTCCGTTGCAAGGCGGGCAAGCGATCCGGGCCTTTCGGCGCTTCCGAGGCGTTGTAGGCAGCAATCAGGCCGCACAGCGGGATCCGCGCCTTGGGATTGAGCAGCGGCACGACGGCATCAAAAACGTGGCCGCCGACGTTTTCATAATAGATGTCGATGCCATTGGGGCAGGCTTTGGCCAGTTGCTCGGCGAAGTCCGGTGCCTTGTGATCGATACAGGCGTCGAAGCCCAGTTCTTCGACCACGTATTTGCACTTCTCGGCACCACCGGCCACGCCGACGGCGCGCAGGCCTTTGATCTTGGCGACCTGACCGACCACCGAACCCACTGCGCCGGAAGCGGCGGCGACCACCAGAGTCTCCCCTTCTTTCGGCTGGCCAATGTCCATCAGTCCCATGTACGCGGTCATGCCAGGCATGCCCAGTACCCCGAGCGCCATCGACGGGCTCGGCAGCCCGGACGGGATCGGGATGATGTTGCGGCCATCGCTGATGCTGTGGCTTTGCCAGCCAGTGGCACCGACGACCAGATCGCCGGGATGGAATTTCGGATGACGCGACTGTTCGACCCGGCTGACAGCGCCGCCGGTCATCACCTCGCCGATTTGTACCGGCGCCGCGTAGGACGGTGCGTCACTCATGCGCCCGCGCATGTAGGGATCGAGCGACAGGTACAGGGTCTTGAGCAACACCTGGCCGTCTTCAAGATCCGGCAGCGCCTCGCGCTCCAGACGGAAGTTCTCGGGCGTTGGCGCGCCCACCGGCCGCGAGGCCAGCACGAAGCGTTGATTGAGGGTCAGAGGGTCGGACATGTCAGCGTCTCCTGTGAATGGTGAATTCGGCGGTATAGGGAGCAGACCTTGGTGGGCATGCTGCGTTCCGCTTGATAATCGTTGCCCGTTCGAGGTCTCGATCTGCCCACGCGGGAATAGCTTAACGGACGCTCCGTGTACGGCGTTGGATTTGGGACGCGGAGCGTCCCCGGCTGCATTCCCACGCAGACGGTTCGACGTGGGAACGATCGGGCGGAAACAAAAATGCCAGGCGCGATGCCTGGCATTTTTTGTAGCTCATCCAACCCGCAAAGGCGAATCAGAACGGCAGTTTCATACCGGCCGGCAGGTTCATGCCAGCGGTCATGCTGCCCATCTTGGCCTGGCTGTTGGCTTCGATCTGACGCACGGCGGCGTTGACGGCTGCAGCCACCAGATCCTCGACCACTTCGCGGTCGTCTTCGTCCAGGCCAGGCAGTACGCTCGGGTCGATGCTGACTTTTTTCACGTCATGACGACCGGTCATCACCACGGTGACCAGATCGCCACCGGCTTTGCCGGTGACTTCGGCGTTGGCCAGTTCTTCCTGCATCTTGGCCATTTTTTCCTGCATCTGCTGCGCCTGCTTCATCAGGCCGGCCATGCCACCTTTCATCATGGGAATCACCTCAAAAGTACTTGGATCAAAACAGCGCCCGGCCATACAGGCCGGACGCCCTCAGTTATTAGCCCTGACTGACCAGGGCGTCGACAGGTTCAATAGTATCGTGTCGCACGACCGCACCGAACTGCTGGACCATCTGCTGGATGAACGGATCGCCGTGGATCGATTCCTCCGCCTCGCGCTGACGGTTGGCACGACGCCGGGAAGCGGCCTGGGCCGGGGTTTCCTGCTCGGGCTTGATCAGCTCTATGGTCAGGGTCAGCGTGCGCCCGTGGAACTGATTCAGCGCATCGTTGAGACGACGTTGCTGGGTGGCGTTGAACAAGGCGCTGTGGGCCGGGTCCAGGTGCATCAGCCAGTTGTCACCATCGACCGCGATCAGCGTGCAGTTGGCGGCGATGCTGCCGGTCATGCCGGAGATCGGCAGTTGCGGGAACAGCTCCAGCCATTGCAGGGCCAGACCGGTGGCCGGCGCGGCGGCAGGTTCCGGCTCGGGCTCCGGGGCCGGTTCTGCGGCGTGTTCGCTGGCCAGATCGTCGAGGTAACTGTAGGCCGAATCCATGTCCGGCTCGATGTAGTCCTCGTCGAGCGGCGGCTCGTCGTCCATGTCCATGCCCGGCGTGGCGGCATCGACCTCGGCTACTGACGGCTCGGGGATCGGCGCGGCGGCCCACTCCGGGGCGTCCGGCACGACGCTGTCCGGGGTCGGCAGCGGCATCGGCGGCAAATCCGGTTGTTCGGCGGTGGTTTCCAGCACCGGCTCGACCGCTGGCTGCTGCACAGGCGCCGGTTCTACCGGGTCGTTCCACGGCAGGTCGACGACTTCTTCAACGGCGACCGGCTCGGGCTCTGGCTCAGGAACGGTTTCAGGCGCAATCACCGGGGCAACCGGTGCAGGCTCGGGAGCCGGCGCAGGTGCAACCACCGGCGCTGGCGCGGGCGCAACAGCCGCAGCAACTACCGGCGCAGGTTTCGGCGCGGCAGCCACTGAGTTTGCGGAATCAACTGTGGCCTGGCTGATCCCCACTGGCTTTAGCGGTTGCCTCGGGGCGTCCGCCGTGTCTGCCGGCCGGAAGGCCAGCATCCGCAGCAGCACCATTTCGAAACCGCCTCGCGGGTCCGGCGCCAGCGGCAAGTCGCGGCGACCGATCAGGCCCATCTGGTAATAGAACTGCACGTCTTCGGCCGGCAAGGCCTGGGCCAGTGCCAGCACCCGGTCACGGTCGCCGTGACCGTTGTCGACACCTTCCGGCAAGGCCTGGGCGATGGCGATGCGGTGCAGCACGTTGAGAATTTCCGAGAGCACGCCGTTCCAGTCCGGCCCCTGTTCGGCCAGATGGCGCACGGCCTCTAGCAATGCCTTGGCGTCGCCTTCGATCAGCGCATGCAGCACGTCGTAGACCTGACCGTGATCCAGCGTACCGAGCATCGCCCGCACGTCGGCGGCCAATACCTTGCCTTCACCGAAGGCGATGGCCTGATCGGTCAGGCTCATGGCGTCACGCATCGAACCGTCGGCCGCGCGGCCGAGCAGCCACAAGGCGTCGTCTTCAAACGGGACGTTTTCGGCGCCCAGAACGTGGGTCAGATGCTCGACCACCCGCTCCGGGGTCATGTTCTTCAGGGAGAACTGCAGGCATCGCGACAAAATCGTTGCCGGAAGTTTCTGCGGGTCGGTAGTCGCCAGGATGAACTTGACGTAGGGCGGCGGCTCTTCGAGGGTTTTCAGCAGCGCATTGAAGGAATGGCTGGAGAGCATGTGCACTTCGTCGATCAGGTAGACCTTGAAGCGCCCGCGGCTTGGTGCGTACTGCACGTTGTCGAGCAGCTCGCGGGTGTCCTCGACCTTGGTCCGGCTCGCGGCGTCGATCTCGATCAGGTCGACGAAGCGGCCTTCATCGATCTCGCGGCACACCGAACACTCGCCACAAGGGCTTGAAGTGATACCTGTTTCACAGTTCAGGCATTTGGCAATGATCCGCGCAATCGTGGTCTTGCCGACGCCCCGCGTACCCGTGAAGAGGTAGGCGTGGTGCAGCCGCTGGCTGTCCAAGGCATTGATCAGAGCCTTGAGCACATGGGTCTGGCCGACCATTTCGCGGAACGAGCGCGGACGCCATTTACGTGCAAGAACCTGATAACTCATCGAAAACCGTCGCGGCAAAGGAAGCAGAAGCGGCTAATGCTAGCGGAGCAAGGGCAAAATTGCATCCGGTGTGCTCGTCTATTCTGGCTAAGCTGCATGAGCGAGGGCTTTTGTCGGCTCGGGATCGGGAATTACCGGAGCGTTTATGCGGTGGGCCGTGGGGGCATTACTGGGATTGAGCCTGAACGCAATGGCGTCGCAACCGCCGCTGCGCTTCGTCGTTGCCGACAGCTGGGCGATGCCGATGGTGCAGATCGAACGCGGCCGCCCGACCCAGGGCATCCTCTACGACATGATGCTCAGCCTGGCGACCCAGATCGGCGTGCCAGCACAATTTCACGTCCTGCCCCGCGCCCGGGTACAGAACGCCATGGAACACGGCGAAGTCGACGTGCGCTGCTATGCCGCACAATCCTGGCTGCCGAACCTGTCTGGCGATTACATCTGGAGCCTCCCGCTGTTCTTCCAGCGCGACCTGCTGATCAGCCGTCAGGACCAACCACCCAGCGCCGATCCGGCCCACCTGCCCCGCCAGTCGATCGGCACCGTGCTCGGCTACAGCTACCCCACGCTACAACCGATATTCGACGCCGACCGACTCTGGCGCGAAGACGCGCGCAATCAGGAGCAGGTGCTCGACAAACTGTTGGCCGGGCGCTACCGCTACGCCGTGAGCAATCAATGGACCCTGGACTGGTTCAACCAGCGCCTGCTGCCGGGGCAGCAACTGCAGGCGGTGGCGGTGTTGCAGGAGCAGAAGGTCGGCTGCTATGTGCGCAATGATCCGAACGTGCCGGTGCAGCGGATATTGAGGACGTTGCTGCGGATGAAAATGTCGGGGGAGATTGATGACATTATTCGGTTGTATACCGGGGGCTCGGGCGGCGAGCCGTAAGCCAGACCCTCAATGCCCCGCCGTATCACGAAACCGCTGGTACTCGTGATACTCCACCCACTCGACCACATCGTACGGCACGTATAGCTTCAGCCTGGCCCGGGAGATGGCGATGTACACGGCGCAGATCCGTTGATCGAACGCGTAGGCATCCTTGAATTTCTCGTTGGTCAGCAGCCCCGGCGTCAGCAGCACCTTGTCGAACTCCATGCCTCCCGCCTCTTCCGCGAGCATCAGCAGGCAGCCGTTGCCGGCGTTATCGATCATTCGGTTCAGGCGCGTCAGGTCGGCAATCATGAAGCCGTTTTCCAGCTTGTCCTTGACCCGTAGAAACGACTCGTCGAACTGATTGGCGTCGCACACGGCCTGCCAGTCAGGCAGGTCGCTGAAGTACGGATGCACGCCGTTTTCGCTGAATTCGGAACGGTAGAAGTCAGGTTTGAACAGTTCGATGGCGGTGGCCATGAAATGCTTGAGTTCATCCTGGGTGCGCTTGTCCGGGAATCTGAACTTGCAGTTGGAGTCGTGCAGGTGGATAGCCCAGATCATGCTGTCCCACGGCGATGCCGTCAGCACTATGCAACCCTCGGACGGTACGAAACCTTCCGGGTACTCCTTGATAACAACATCGGCGTCACTGGCGCCTTCGAACGGAATCTTGCCCTTCTGCGAGTGCCGGGCGATCAGCGGATTGACCAGCCGTTCGACGTTGCGACCCGAGCGCACGGAATAGCTGATATCGCTTTGGCGAACCTCACGGTGCCGTTTGACCGGCACACCGCTGGCCTGCTGGTACTCGTCGCCGAGGGTGATCAGCACCTGACGACCGCGCTCGATGATCTGCAACAGGGATCCGGGAATGTCCTGGCTCTCATCGATCAACACGTGCGTGTAGCGCGCCGGCACCACGCAGCCGGCGATGCAGGCGCGCTTGATCATCAGCAGCGCTTCGAACCCGGTCTGGCTGCCCCACGCTGGATTGAGCTCGAGGTAGCCCCACACCCGGCTCGAATACTCCAGCAACACCTGAGCGTCGACGCTGGAGAGTGGCTGGTTGAAATGCGGCAGATGCTTCGCCGAAAACGTGTGATCGCGGAAGCGGCAGTAGCGCTCGATCACTTTGAGGCAGAGCTCAAGGGTCGCCGGCCCGTCGTGGTGGCGGAAACCGAAGATATTCAGTTCCTGCGCCAGCGCCTGACGGGTCGGGATTCGCCCCGCCTCCGCCTGAGGCCTGCGCCCGAGCATCAGCGACTGCGCAAATGCCAGGAAGGTCTTGCCGGCCTTCTTCTCGCTCGGCCCCAGCATGCGCTGACGAAGGACTTCCAGCTTGGCCGGGGTGCGCGCCAGCAACAGGTTTTTTTCCGGGCGTAGATGTTCCAGCAAAGCGACCAGCAGATGGCTTTTGCCGATCCCCGCGTAACCTTGAACGTGCAGGTCTTCGTCCAGGTTGGCGCGGAAGGTTCTGACCAGTTTGTCCTGCGCCGGGCTCAACCAGCGCTCGCGCTGCCGGGGCGTCACGATAGGCTGGGTGAACGGGTCATGGCTGCGATGGCGCCGGACTTTGTATTCGAAATCCCACTGGCCATCGGGCAACAAGTAGTCGCGTGCCGATATTTCTTCGGCCAGCAGAAAACGCAGGTTGAGAGGGTTAAGGACCTTCAGGCCGAAATACAGTTTGCGCGGATCGAACAGTCGCTGCGCTTCCGACAGCAGGCCCGCGGTCGTTGCCTGACGAGTATCCACAGCCCACGCCAACAGCTTGGCCAGAATTTTCTCTGCCGCCACGGCGCCGAGATCCTGCTCTTTCGTCTGCACCAGATTCTGGATGACCAGCACCGCCGCCAACTCCGGATCGGTCAGGCTTTCGAGGGTTTTGGCCCCACCTGCCTGCAACAGGTTCGCGCAGGTTTCATCCGTGACGGGCAAGAACACAGGGCTGGATAGATCGGAATGTTCCGGGAGCATAAAACCTCGCGGCCAGGGCGCGGACCTTGCAAGGTCAATCCTGGCCAGACTCTTCATTTATTTCGGTGGCTGCGAGTATGCGCGATTGCAGGGGAAATGATTACCCCGTGTCGGCGCACTCGGGAGCAGGAGGTTTGGGTACGAGCCGCCAAATCGCAGGCATAAAAAAACCGCAGTGGGCGAAACCCATGCAGTTCAGTCGACGCGTTCGATGTTCGTTAAGGTGGTAACCCTACCAGCCACACCCCGGCACACAATGTTCCCGCTGTGGCTGCTGCCTTCCGGCTCTGACCAGGTTCACGGGTAATCGTTGCGGGGGGACCGATAGGGTCACCATAACGACACTCGCCTGTCGGCGAGCCGCGCCATTGTACCTATCTGAGACGAAGTTACAACCGCTGGTTGAAGATTAAAAATATGAAGGGCTTCAAGCACTTGCTATTGCGCTTGCAGCACCTCGTCCGCGCGGCCGCCCTCTTGCTGGATCACCAGATGAATGAAGTGCAGCTTGGCGATCGCCGCCGGCGGCAGGACGAACGGATAGAAATCCGGCTGGCCCATGCTGCGCGACAGTTCGTTGAGCATCCCCGCCAGTTCGATCCACGCGTTGACGAACGACAGGAACGCCGCGCCGCCAGGATGCTCGGGGTCGTACAGCGTGCTCGACGGAAACGGCTGGTAGTCGAGGTCCATCTCCCGGGCACTCATGCCGAAGCCCAGCGCCGTATCCACCGCGTCCATCATGTGCAGGTAATGCGCCCAGGTTTCCGCCCAGTCTTCCCACGGGTGCATGGTGGCGTAGGCGCTGACGTAATGCTGCGGCCAGTCCGCCGGCGCGCCCTGTTGATAATGCCGCTCCAGCGCCTCGGCATAACTGGCGCGCTCGTCGCCGAACAGGTTGCGGAATGAACCGAGCCACGGGCCGTTGTCGATCAGGCGGTCCCAGTAGTAATGCCCGACCTCATGGCGAAAATGCCCGAGCAGCGTGCGATAGGGTTCGTGCATCTGCGCCCGGACCCGTTCGCGGTGGGCGTCGTCGGCTTCTGCGATATCGAGGGTGATCAGGCCGTTGGCGTGACCGGTCATCGGCGCGTTGCCTTGCAGATCAACGCCGATGAAATCGAAGGCCAGGCCGGTGGCTTCGTCGACGGTTTTCGGGACGACCGGCAGGCCAAGGCTGATCAGTTGCGCCACCAGTCGCCGCTTGGCGATTTCCACTTTGCGCCAGCGTTCGGGGTTTTCCGGGACGGACAGATCGGGGATGGTGCGGTTCAGAGCACAGGCCGCGCACAGGGTGTCGTGATCATTGGCGGGCAGCAGCCAGTTACAGGCTGCCGGTGTATCAAGGTTGGCGCAGCGCCGGAACAGCCCGGCCTCGGGATCGACATCCAGCGTCCAGGTGCCCTCCTGCGGGCCCGGTTGCAGCGAGGTCAGCCGACTGTATTCCGGTTGATAGCCCAGCGCCGCGTTGCAGGCCAGGCACTGACTGTTGCGAAAGAACAGCGACTGGCCGCAACGGCACGGCCAGATTTTGCTGTTGCGCGAGGATTCGCCCATGAACGGCGCGACGATGCGGGAACTGAGCTGCTCGAAAAAGCGGTACATGGCGATCTCTCCCTTGGGCTTGCCAAGACTAGATCATTCCCGCCCAAAGATCGTTCCCACGCTCTGCGTGGGAATGCATACCGTGACGCTCTGCGTCACAGCGGACGCGGAGCGTCCGGGGCGGCATTCCCACGCGGAGCGTGGGAACGATCATCAGGCGCTGATACCGTGTCCTTTCAGGAACGCGATGAACGCCTCCTCATCCATGACCTTCACGCCCAGTTCGTTGGCCTTGGTCAGTTTCGACCCGGCGCCCGGCCCGGCGACCACGCAATGAGTCTTGGCCGACACGGAGCCGGCGACCTTGGCGCCGAGGCTTTCCAGGTGTTCCTTGGCCACGTCGCGGCTCATCAGCTCGACCTTGCCGGTCAGTACCCAGGTCTCCCCGGCCAATGGCAGGCCTTCGACGACTTTCTTTTCGCTCTGCCAGTGCATGCCGAAATCGCGCAGTTGCTTCTCGGCGTCTTCAGCCAGTTGACGATGCTCGGGCAAGGCGAAAAACTCGCGAACCGAATTGGCCTGCTTTTCCGGCAATGCCTGGCGCATGTCCAGCCAGTCAGCGTTCATCACGCCTTCCAGCGTTTCGAACTTGTCCGCCAGCTTCTGCGCCCCGCCCGGCCCGACCGAAGGAATGTGCAGCTTGTCGAGGAAGCCGCCCAGCGTGGTGCTGGCGGCAAACTCGGCGCCCAGCTCGCCCTGATCCTGAATCTGCAAACCGTGGCCCAGCAGCTCGGTGATCACCTGCTGGTTGTGCGCATCTTCGAAGAAGCTGTGAATCTCGTGCGCCACTTCCAGGCCGATGTCTGGCAGGTACGTCAGCACTTGCGGCAAGGCTTGCTGAACACGCTCCAGCGACCCCAGCGAACGCGCCAGCACCTTGGCCGTCTCTTCGCCGACATCCGGAATGCCCAGCGCATAGATGAAGCGCGCCAGACCCGGCTTCTTGCTGTCCTCGATAGCGGCCAGCAACTTGTTGCTCGACACTTCGGCAAAACCTTCGAGGTCGACGATGTCATCGAACTTCAGCGCGTAAAGATCGGCCGGCGAACTGACCAGACCTTCATCGACCAGTTGCTCGACGCTCTTGTCGCCAAGGCCTTCGATGTCCATCGCGCGACGGGAGACGAAGTGAATGATCGCCTGCTTGAGCTGCGCACCACAGGCCAGTCGGCCGACGCAGCGATACACCGCACCTTCGCTGATGGTTTCCTTGCCCTTGCTGCGTTTCACCAGTTGCGTGCGTTCGACATGGGAGCCACAAACCGGGCAGCTCTCGGGAATCTGCACAGGGCGCGCGTCTTCAGGGCGGCGCTCCATGACCACTTGCACCACTTGCGGTATCACGTCACCGGCGCGGCGAATGATCACTGTGTCGCCGATCATCAGGCCCAACCGGGCGACTTCATCCATGTTGTGCAGCGTGGCGTTGGCCACGGTGACGCCGGCGACCTTGACCGGTTTCAACCGCGCCACAGGGGTGACGGCGCCGGTGCGGCCGACCTGGAATTCCACGTCGACCAGTTCGGTGAGTTCTTCCATCGCCGGAAATTTGTGGGCGATGGCCCAGCGTGGTTCACGGGCGCGGAAGCCCAGCTCGCGCTGGTCGGCAATGCTGTTGACCTTGAACACCACGCCGTCGATTTCATAGGCCAGCGAATTACGGCGCTCACCGATATCGCGGTAGTAGTCCAGGCATTCACCGATGCCCTTGGCCAGTTTCAATTCGTGGCTGATCGGCATGCCCCAGGCTTGCAGTTGCTTGAGGTTGCCGATGTGGGTGTCGGAAATATCGTGAGAGACCTGACCGATGCCGTAGCAGCAGAATTCCAGCGGACGGTTGGCGGTGATCTTCGAATCCAGCTGTCGCAGGCTGCCGGCGGCGGCGTTGCGCGGGTTGGCGAAGGTCTTGCCGCCGACTTCCAGTTGCGAGGCGTTGAGGCGTTCGAAACCGGCCTTGGACATGAACACTTCGCCGCGCACTTCCAGGGTCGCCGGCCAGCCCGTGCCGTGCAGCTTCAGCGGGATGTTGCGCACCGTGCGCACGTTGACGCTGATGTCTTCGCCGGTGGTGCCGTCGCCACGCGTGGCGCCGCGCACCAGCACGCCATCCTGATACAGCAGGCTGACCGCCAGGCCATCGAGTTTCGGCTCGCAGCTGTATTCCACCGCCGCGCCACCGCCGAACAGGTCGCCGGCCGGGAGATCCAGACCTTCGGTCACCCGGCGATCGAACTCGCGCATGTCGGTTTCTTCGAAGGCGTTGCCGAGGCTGAGCATCGGCACTTCGTGACGCACCTGGGTGAACGCGGTCAGCGCCACGCTGCCGACACGCTGGGTCGGCGAGTCGCTGGTGATCAGTTCCGGATTGGCCGCTTCCAGCGCCTTGAGCTCGTGGAACAACCGGTCGTACTCGGCATCCGGAATGCTCGGCTCATCGAGGACGTGGTAACGGTAGTTGTGCTGATCGAGTTCAGCGCGCAGCTCTAGAATGCGGTCTTTGGCGGCAGTCATGGGTGTTCTCTCATAAAGCAAAAGAGCAGCCGAGGCTGCTCAATCTATTTTGCCGATTGCCCCTTTATTGCGAGGCAACCTTTTCGATCAACGCTTCTGGGTCAGGGCGCGACGTTCGAATTCGACGATGCGCTGACGGTAGTGCTCGATGGTCTGCGCGGTCAGGACGCTGCGCTGGTCATCTTTCAACTCGCCGTTCAGTTCCTGGGACAGCTTGCGGGCTGCCGCCACCATCACATCGAAGGCCTGCTTCGGATGACGCGGGCCTGGCAGGCCGAGGAAGAAGCTCACCGCCGGGGTGCTGAAATGGTCGATGTCGTCCAGATCGAAAATGCCCGGCTTGACCGCGTTGGCCATGGAGAACAGCACTTCACCGTTGCCGGCCATGCTTTCGTGGCGGTGGAAAATATCCATCTCGCCGAAACGCAGACCGCTTTCCAGAATGTTCTGCAACAGTGCCGGGCCCTTGAAGCCGGCCGGGTCGCGGCAGATCACGCTGATCACCAGCACTTCCTCGGCTTGTGGCTGATCTTTATCAGCAACCGCCGGCGACGACTTAGCAACAGGCTCGACGAAATCATCGTCGCGGCTGCTGAAGCTCGGGCCGCCGTCCAGATCCAGATCGAGGTTCAGGTCGCCCTGGGCCGGACCGTTGCTGCCGCGCTTGCCGCGCTTGGAACCGGATTCGCGAGGCTCGCGTGCTTCGCGGGCCGGCATGCTCACCGATGGCAGATCGTGTTCGTCCAGTTGCGGCTCTTTATGTGTATCCAGCACGCGGGCCGGGCCCAACAGCTCAGCGCTGGTGTCCTCGTCCGGCAGGTTGGACAGACTTCGGTCAAGACGGAATTTCAGTTTTCCCTTGCCGCCGCGCATACGGCGCCAGCCATCGAAAAGAATACCGGCTATCACAATGATGCCGATGACGATCAGCCACTCGCGCAGACCGATTTCCATGTAATCCCGTGCCTCTATAAAAAATGCTGAAAAATAAGGGGTTTACACTGTGCAAACCGCTTTAAAACGTGGCGCCAACTCTATGTTCTGACAGGCGTTTTGCCCACGTATACGAAAAATTGACATTAAACTAGCACGACCAAAGACAACTTTACACCGTCTGTCTCATTGGCTTGCGCGATTATGTCGATTGGCCAGCAAGTCGAAGCCGGTAAATATGTCCTACAGACTACAAATACCTTTTCCGACAGCGCCGGCTCAGGCATCCACCATCGCCATCGCCTCCTCGACATCCACGGCTACCAGTCGCGAACAACCCGGCTCGTGCATCGTCACCCCCATCAACTGGTCAGCCATTTCCATGGCGATCTTGTTGTGGGTGATATAGATGAACTGCACGGTCTGCGACATCTCTTTGACCAATCGTGCGTAGCGTCCAACGTTAGCGTCATCCAGTGGTGCGTCAACTTCATCGAGCATGCAGAACGGCGCCGGATTCAATTTGAAGATCGCAAAAACCAGTGCCAGTGCCGTCAGGGCTTTCTCGCCGCCGGAGAGCAAATGGATGGTGCTGTTCTTCTTCCCGGGCGGCTGCGCCATGATCGTCACCCCTGTATCGAGTAGATCTTCGCCCGTCAGTTCCAAATAGGCGCGTCCGCCACCGAAAACTTTCGGGAAAAGCGCCTGTAAACCGCCATTGATCTGATCAAAGGTATCTTTGAAACGGTTACGGGTTTCCTTGTCGATCTTGCGGATGACGTTTTCCAGGGTCTCCAGTGCTTCGACCAGATCGGCGTCCTGGGCATCCAGATAACGTTTACGCTCGGATTGTTGCGTGTATTCGTCGATCGCCGCGAGGTTGATCGCGCCCAGGCGCTGAATGCGCGCGGCAATGCGTTCAAGTTCTTCTTCGGCAGCCTTCTCGCTGGCCTCGGCGGTCAGGGTGTTGAGCACGCCGTGCAGATCGTAGCCGTCTTCCAGCAATTGATCCTGCAGGGCCTTGCGGCGCACGGTCAGGGCTTGCCATTCCATGCGTTGCTGTTCGAGCTGGCCACGGATCAATTGCGATTGCTGCTCGGCCTGGGTCCGGCGTTTTTCCGCGTCGCGCAGTTCGCGATCGGCATCTTCCAGGGCGATCTGCGCGGTCTTGAGTTCGTCGTCGACGCTCATGCGCTTGTCGAGCAACTCTTCGAGTTTGAGGCGCAACTCTTCCAGCGGCGCCTCGCCCTCCTCCAGATTCAGGCTGAGCTGTTCACGTTTTTCGGTGAGGCGCTCGGCCTGCATTTCCAGACGTTCAAGGGCCTGGCGGGTCGAATCGTGTTGTGCGCGCAGCGAGCCGAGGCGCACGGCCAATTGATGGGCGTGATCCTTGTGCTGACGCGCTTCCTGACGCACCCGATCCAGGCGTTCGCGCAGGCTGTCGCGCTGGGCCAGCAGCAATTCGCGCTGCTCGGTGTCGAGGGCCATGGCGTCGAGAGCATCCTGCAACTGGATCCGCGCTTCGCCGATGTTTTCGTGTTCCAGCTCGCGCTGCTCGGCGAGCTCGACCAGTTCTTCGTCGAGGCGGGTGCGACGCAGGTTCAACTGCTCGGCCTTGGCCTTACCGGCGGAAAGCTGAGCTTTCAGTTCGCCTTGCTGACGGGCTTCGTCCTGCAACAGTCGACGCAAATGTTCGCGACCGTTTTCCTGCTGACGCTGTTGCGCGCGCAGGGTCTGCAGACGGGCTTCCATGGCCTCGACCGTGGCTTCACGCTCTTCGCGTTCCGCATGCAGCGATTCGATTTCCTGGCCGCGCGCAAGCATGCCGCTTTCGGCTTCACTGGCGCGGCGCACCCGCAGGAAGTGCCGGCCGACCCAGTAACCGTCACGGCTGATCAAGCTCTGCCCGGCAGCCAGTTGGCCGCGCAGGGCCAGCGCCTGTTCAAGGCTGTCGACCGGCTTGACCTGAGCGAGCCAGGGCGACAAATCCACCTGCGCCTCGACCTTGTCCAGCAGGCTGCCGGCCACGCGCACGCCGTCATTGCCGGGGCTGAGCAAACGCAGATCGCCCTGGGCAAAACCAGACAGATCGAAGCCGTCGAAATCATCCACCAGCACCGCTTGCAGGTCGGCGCCGAGCACGGTTTCCACCGCCAGCTCCCAACCGGCCTCGACCTTCAGGCCTTCGGCCAGACGCGGGCGCTCGGCGAGGTTGTGTTCCTTCAGCCATTCGGCAGTGCCGGTGCCCGGATCGAGCGCGGCCTGCTGCAAGGCTTCCAGCGATGCAAGGCGACCATTGAGGCGCTGCAAATCGCCCTGCGCCTGTTGCTGCGCGGTCAGCGCTTGCTGCAATTCCTGGCGCAGTTGCTCGAGTTTTTCGACCTGGGCTTCTTCGCTGGTCTGCAAATCTTCAAGGGTGGCTTCGGACTCGGCGAGCTGTTCGCTGAGTTCCATGATCGCCGCGTCTTCCGGATCGGCCGACAGCAGCGCGCGCTCTTCGCCCAGACGCTTTTGCCGATCGGCCAGGCGCTCCATGCTGGTTTCCAGCTGCTGGATGCGCGACTGCTGCACTTCGGCCTGACGACGGGGTTCGGCGGCGGTCAGATTGAAGGCGTCCCACTGCTCCTGCCAGCCGTGCATGACGGCTTCGGAATCTTCCAGCGCAGCGGCAGCTTCTTCGGCCGCGGCGTTGGTGATTTCCTGCTCGGGGGTCAGTTGATCGAGCTCTTCGCCGAGGGTCAGCAGCAAGGTGCGGTCGTGGCCCAGGTGCGATTCGGTTTCGAGGCGTGCGCGCTCGGCTTCTTTCAAATCGTCCTGCAATTGGCGCAAGCGCTGCTGGCCGTGCTGGATGCTCTGCTCGACCCGGGCGATGTCGCCGCCGACCGAATAGAAGCGCCCCTGCACCAGATTGAAGCGCTCGGACAGGTCATGGTGCCCGTCGCGCAGGCGTTCAATCGCCGCGTCGGCGTTGCGCTGTTCGGCGACCAGCGCTTCAAAGCTGATTTCCTGGTTGCCGATGATCGATTCGCGCTGACCGACCTGATCGTTCAGATCCTGCCAGCGCAGGGCCGACAGTTGCGCCTTGAGCTGGCGTTCTTCAGCCTTGTATTCCTGATACTTCTTGGCGGCCTCGGCCTGCCGGTGCAGGCGTTCGAGCTGGCGCTCGAGTTCTTCGCGCAGGTCAGTCAGACGGGCAAGGTTTTCGTGAGTGCGGCGGATGCGGTTTTCAGTCTCGCGCCGACGCTCCTTGTACTTGGAGATGCCGGCGGCTTCTTCGATGAAGTTACGCAGGTCTTCCGGCTTGGACTCGATCAGCTTGGAGATCATCCCCTGCTCGATGATCGAGTAGCTGCGCGGGCCGAGGCCGGTGCCGAGGAAAATGTCGGTGATGTCGCGACGACGGCATTTGGCGCCGTTGAGGTAATAAGTCGTCTGGCTGTCGCGGGTCACTTTGCGGCGAATCGAGATTTCCGCATACGCCGCCCACTCGCCCAGCAGCGTGCCGTCGGAGTTGTCGAACACCAGTTCGATGCTCGCCTGGCTCACCGGTTTGCGGCTGGTCGAGCCGTTGAAGATGACGTCGGTCATCGACTCGCCACGCAGGTTCTTGGCCGAGCTTTCGCCCATCACCCAGCGCACGGCGTCGATGATGTTCGACTTGCCGCAACCGTTCGGCCCGACGACCGCCGCCATGTTGCTGGGGAAGTTCACCGTGGTCGGATCGACGAAGGATTTGAACCCCGCCAGCTTGATGCACTTGAGCCGCAAGGTCAGGCAACCGTCAGGGCGGACACCACCAGATCGCAGCTGCGCTGGGCGTAAGCCGTCAGCACGATGCGGATCTGCGGCAGGTCACGGGCGAGGACGGCGGCGAGCAGGCGTTCGAACAGTTCGAGGAACTCGCTCATCTCGGCCTTGCGCTGTTCCAGCGCGAGGAAATACGCACGGCTCATGGCCGGTTGCAGGTTCTCGACGGTTTCCTGCAGGTACGGGTTGTTGGCGAACGGATACGCGGCGCGCATCACGTTGAAGCTGTCGTCGACGAAGGTGCGGATGTCCTGACGCTCGTAGCTGGCGGTCAGGCGCTGCTGGATCTGCACGAACGGCGCCATGTCGCACTGGACTTGCCAGCCATTGGCCACTGCGTTGCCGAGCAGGATGTACAACTCGCTCATCAGCGTGCACAGGCTCTGCACCTTGTGCGCCGTAAGCTCAGTGACATGGGCGCCACGGCGCGGCAGGATCGCGATCAGGTGACGGCGCTCGAGGATCAGCAAGGCTTCGCGGACCGAGCCGCGGCTGACGTTCAGCGCCAGCGTGACCTTCTGTTCCTGGATACGCTCTCCCGGCTTCATTTCGCCGCGAATGATCCGTTCGGCGAGGTGGTGAGCGATTTGCTCGGCGAGGCTGTCCGGCGCCTTGAACGTCATGGTTGTCCTTCAAACTCTTCGATCTGCACAAGCGGCGCAGTGTAGCGCAATGCGCGGTCATGGCGGAGTGCCCGCACAGCGGTTTTTGGCACGAATCCCGCAAAAAAGCGCTTGATCCAATGAGGGTCAATACTGAAGAGACACGTGGTTGAGCGACAAAACGGTTTTTCCTGACCTTTAAGTCAGAAAACCATTGACCGAAAAGTCAGACCTGCTAAATTCGGCTCAAGTCGCTCAACAACAATAATGAGTCTGCGAGGCCTTCCGTGATCCAGTTTTTACTTAACCAGGAACTCCGTAGCGAGCACGCCCTGGACCCGAACCTGACTGTGCTCAACTACCTGCGCGAACACGTGGGTAAATCCGGCACCAAAGAAGGCTGCGCCAGCGGTGACTGCGGCGCCTGTACGGTGGTGGTCGGCGAGTTGCAGACGGATGACGATGGCCGCGAGCACATTCGCTATCGCAGCCTCAACTCGTGCCTGACGTTCGTTTCGTCGCTGCACGGCAAGCAATTGATCAGCGTCGAAGACCTCAAGCACAAGGGCGAACTGCACAGCGTGCAGAAAGCCATGGTCGAATGCCACGGTTCGCAGTGCGGTTTCTGCACCCCCGGTTTCGTGATGTCACTGTTCGCCCTGCAAAAGAACAGCGATGCACCGGATCAGGCCAAGGCCCACGAAGCGCTGGCCGGCAACCTTTGCCGCTGCACCGGCTACCGGCCGATCCTGGCTGCCGCCGAGCAATCCTGCTGCGGCAAGCAACCGGATCAGTTCGACGCTCGCGAAGCCGAAACCATCTCCCGCCTCAAAGCCATTGCCCCGACATCGATCGGCGAACTCAACAGCGGCGACAAACGCTGCCTGGTGCCGCTGACCGTGGCCGATCTGGCCGATCTCTACGACGCTTATCCACAGGCTCGCCTGCTGGCCGGCGGCACTGATCTGGCGCTGGAAGTCACTCAGTTCCACCGCACCCTGCCGGTGATGATCTACGTCGGCAACGTCGCCGAAATGAAGCGCATCGAGCACTTCGACGATCGCATCGAAATCGGCGCCGCCACCGCCCTCTCCGACTGCTACGAAGCGCTGAACGCCGAGTACCCGGACTTCGGCGAACTGCTGCACCGCTTCGCCTCGCTGCAGATCCGCAACCAGGGCACCCTCGGCGGCAACATCGGCAACGCCTCGCCGATCGGTGACTCGCCACCGCTGCTGATTGCCCTCGGCGCGCAGATCGTGCTGTGCAAGGGCGAGACCCGCCGCACGCTGGCCCTCGAGGATTACTTCATCGATTACCGGGTTACCGCACGTCAGGAAAGCGAGTTCATCGAGAAGATCATCGTCCCACGTGCCACGGCCGAGCAGCGCTTCCGCGCCTACAAAGTCTCCAAGCGTCTGGACGACGACATCTCTGCCGTCTGCGCCGCGTTCAACCTGCGCGTCGAAAACGGCGTGATCACCGACGCCCGCGTCGCCTTCGGTGGCATGGCCGCAATCCCGAAACGCGCCGCTCATTGCGAAGCCGTGCTGCTCGGCCAGCCGTTCAACAATGCGGTGATCGAACGCGCCTGCTCCGCGCTGGGCGAGGATTTCACCCCGCTCTCGGACTTCCGCGCCAGCAAGGAATACCGCCTGCTCAGCGCGCAGAACCTGCTGCGCAAATACTTCATCGAACTGCAAACACCGCACATCGAGACTCGGGTGACCGCTTATGTCTAACCATCACGGCGTAGAGAAAACTCAAGCTGAACTGGCTGAATTGTTCGCCAAGGACCTGACCACCGGCGTCGGCCGCAGCGTCAAGCACGACAGCGCCGCCAAGCATGTGTCCGGTGAAGCGCAGTACATCGATGACCGGCTCGAATTCCCCAACCAGTTGCACGTTTACGCACGGCTGTCGGATCGCGCCCACGCGAAAATCATCAGCATCGACACCCAGCCCTGCTACGCCTTCGAAGGCGTACGCATCGCCATCACCCACGAAGATGTGCCGGGCCTGAAAGACATCGGCCCGCTGCTGCCGGGCGATCCGCTGCTGGCTATCGATGACGTACAGTTCGTCGGTCAACCGGTGCTGGCCGTGGCCGCAAAAGATCTGGAAACCGCACGCAAGGCCGCCATGGCCGCGATCATTGAATACGAAGATCTGGAGCCGGTGCTGGACGTGGTCGAAGCCCTGCGCAAACGACACTTCGTGCTCGACAGCCACACCCATCAGCGCGGCGATTCGACCACGGCTCTGGCCACGGCCGAACATCGTATTCAGGGCACGCTGCACATCGGCGGCCAAGAACACTTCTATCTGGAAACCCAGATCTCCTCGGTGATGCCGACCGAAGATGGCGGCATGATCGTTTACTGCTCGACCCAGAACCCCACCGAAGTGCAGAAACTGGTGGCCGAAGTTCTCGATGTGTCGATGAACAAGATCGTGGTCGACATGCGCCGCATGGGCGGTGGTTTCGGCGGCAAGGAAACCCAGGCCGCCAGCCCGGCGTGCCTGTGCGCCGTGATTGCGCACCTCACCGGCCAGCCGACCAAGATGCGCCTGCCACGGGTCGAAGACATGCTGATGACCGGCAAGCGTCACCCGTTCTACGTCGAGTACGACGTCGGCTTCGACAGCACCGGGCGCCTGCACGGCATCGCCATGGACCTGGCCGGTAACTGCGGCTGCTCGCCTGACCTATCGGCCTCGATCGTTGACCGGGCGATGTTCCACTCGGACAACTCGTACTACCTGGGCGATGCGACCATCAACGGTCACCGCTGCAAGACCAACACCGCGTCGAACACTGCCTACCGTGGTTTCGGCGGCCCGCAAGGAATGGTCGCGATCGAGGAAGTGATGGACGCCATCGCCCGTCACCTGAACCTCGATCCGCTGGCCGTGCGCAAGGCCAACTACTACGGCAAGACCGAGCGCAACGTCACCCACTACTACCAGACCGTCGAGCACAACATGCTCGAGGAGATGACCGCTGAACTGGAAGAAAGCAGCCAGTACGCCGAGCGTCGCGAAGCGATCCGTCGCTACAACGCCAACAGCCCGATCCTGAAAAAAGGCCTGGCGCTGACCCCGGTGAAATTCGGCATTTCCTTCACTGCCAGCTTCCTCAATCAGGCCGGTGCGCTGGTGCACGTCTACACCGACGGCAGCATCCACCTGAACCACGGCGGCACGGAAATGGGCCAGGGTCTGAACACCAAAGTCGCGCAGGTCGTGGCCGAAGTGTTCCAGGTGGAAATGGACCGCGTGCAGATCACTGCGACCAACACCGACAAAGTGCCGAACACCTCACCAACCGCAGCCTCCAGCGGCGCCGACCTCAACGGCAAAGCGGCGCAGAACGCTGCCGAAACAATCAAGCAGCGGCTGGTCGAATTCGCCGCGCGGCACTACAAGGTCAGTGAAGAGGACGTGGAATTCCACAACGGCCACGTGCGCGTTCGCGACCACATCCTGACCTTCGAAGCGCTGATCCAGCTGGCGTATTTCAATCAGGTGTCGCTGTCGAGCACCGGGTTCTACAAGACCCCGAAAATCTACTACGACCGCAGCCAGGCCCGTGGCCGGCCGTTCTACTACTTCGCCTTCGGCGCGGCGTGCTGCGAAGTGATCGTCGACACCCTGACCGGCGAGTACAAAATGCTGCGTACCGACATCCTCCACGACGTCGGCGCCTCGCTGAACCCGGCCATCGACATCGGCCAGGTCGAGGGCGGTTTCGTTCAGGGCATGGGCTGGCTGACCATGGAAGAACTGGTGTGGAACAACAAGGGCAAGCTGATGACCAACGGCCCGGCCAGCTACAAGATCCCGGCCGTGGCGGACATGCCGCTGGACCTGAGGGTGAAACTGGTGGAAAACCGCAAGAACCCGGAAGACACGGTGTTCCACTCCAAGGCTGTGGGTGAGCCGCCTTTCATGCTCGGCATCGCCGCGTGGTGCGCGATCAAGGATGCGGTGGCCAGCCTCGGCGACTACAAGCATCAACCGAAGATCGACGCGCCGGCGACCCCGGAGCGGGTGTTGTGGGGTTGCGAGCAAATGCGCCAGCTCAAGGCGGTGAAAGCCGTCGAAGCTGAAACCGAGGTCGTTTGATGATCGTTCCCACGCTCTGCGTGGGAATGCAGCCGGCGACGCTCTGCGTCGCATCCTGAACAGCGGACGCGGAGCGTCCAGTGATGCATTCCCACGCGACGGTTCGACGCCTCGACGTGGGAACGATCTGAGAGGTGAGATATGTACAACTGGATCGACGCCCTCGCCGACCTGCAGAACCAGGGCGAACCCTGTGTTCTGGTGACGATCATCGAAGAGCTCGGCTCGACGCCGCGCAATGCCGGCTCGAAGATGGTCGTCAGCGCCCGCCAGACGTTCGACACCATCGGTGGCGGGCACTTGGAATACAAAGCCATGCAGATCGCCCGCGAGATGCTCGCCAGCGGCAAGCAGGACACCCATCTGGAGCGCTTCAGCCTCGGCGCCAGCCTCGGCCAGTGCTGCGGCGGCGCCACGGTGCTGCTGTTCGAACCGATGGGCCAGATGCAGGCGCAGATCGCCGTGTTCGGCGCCGGTCATGTCGGTCGCGCGCTGGTACCCTTGCTCGCCAGCCTGCCCTGCCGGGTGCGTTGGATCGATTCCCGGGAAGAGGAATTCCCCGAGCAGATTCCCCACGGCGTGCGCAAAATCGTCGCCGAGGAGCCTGTGGATGAAATCGACGACCTGCCCGCCGGCAGCTACTGCATCGTCATGACCCACAACCATCAGCTGGATCTGGAACTCACCGCCGCGATCCTCAAGCGCAACGACTTTACCTGGTTCGGCCTGATCGGTTCGAAAACCAAACGGGCCAAGTTCGAACATCGCCTGCGTGACCGTGGCTTCGACGCCAGCGTCGTGCAACGCATGCGCTGCCCGATGGGCATCGGCGAAGTCAAAGGCAAGTTGCCTGTGGAAATCGCCATCTCCATCGCCGGCGAAATCATCGCCACCTATAACGCCAATTTCGGCCAGCACACCGCCAGCGCCGAACCGATTGCCAAACTGCTGCCGGTTTCGCGCCGCAGTCAGGCCGCCACACTCAAAGCCTCAAACTGATTAGAGAACCCTCATGCCTCTGACTCGCAAAGCCTACCGCGCCGCCATCCTGCACAGCATCGCCGACCCTGCCGAGGTCGGCATCGAAGCCTCCTACGAGTATTTCGAGGACGGCCTGCTGGTGGTCGATGACGGCAAGATCAGCGCCCTCGGCCACGCCAGCGAACTGCTGCCGACCCTGCCGGCGGACATCGAGATCACGCATCACAAGGATGCGCTGATCACCCCGGGCTTCATCGACACCCACATCCACCTGCCGCAGACCGGCATGGTCGGCGCCTATGGCGAGCAACTGCTGGACTGGCTGAACACCTACACCTTCCCGTGCGAAAGCCAGTTCGCCGACAAGGCCCACGCCGATGAAGTGGCGGACATTTTCATCAAGGAACTGCTGCGCAACGGCACCACCACCGCGCTGGTGTTCGGCAGCGTGCATCCGCAATCGGTGAACTCGTTCTTCGAAGCGGCCGAGAAGCTGGATCTGCGGATGATCGCCGGCAAGGTGATGATGGACCGCAACGCGCCGGACTACCTGACCGACACCCCGGAATCGAGCTACGTCGACAGCAAGGCGCTGATCGAGCGCTGGCACGGCAAGGGTCGTCTGCACTATGCCGTCACCCCGCGTTTCGCCCCGACCAGCACCCCGGAACAGCTGACCCTCGCCGGCCAGTTGCTCAGCGAATACCCGGATCTGTACATGCAGACCCACATCAGCGAAAACCTCAAGGAAGTCGAGTGGGTCAAGGCGCTGTTCCCTGAGCGCAAGGGCTATCTGGACGTCTACGACCACTACCAATTGCTCGGCGAGCGCTCGGTGTTCGCCCACGGCGTGCACCTGTGCGACGACGAATGTGCGCGTCTGGCGGAGACCGGTTCGGCGGTTGCGTTCTGCCCGACCTCGAACTTCTTCCTCGGCAGCGGCCTGTTCAACCTGCCGATGGCCGAGAAGCACAAACTGAACGTCGGCCTCGGGACTGACGTCGGCGGCGGCACCAGTTTCTCGCTGCTGCAAACCCTGAACGAAGCCTACAAGGTGATGCAACTGCAAGGCGCACGCCTGAGCCCGTTCAAATCGCTATACCTCGCTACCCTCGGCGGCGCGCGGGCACTGCGTCTGGAAGACAGGATCGGCAACCTGCAACCAGGCTCCGACGCCGACTTCCTGGTGCTGGACTACAACGCCACGCCGCTGCTGAGCTACCGCTTGAAGCAGGCCAACAACATTGCCGAAACGCTGTTCGTGCTGATGACCCTGGGCGATGACCGCACTGTGGCTCAGACCTATGCGGCGGGCGCGCTGGTGCACCAGCGCTAACTGATCGCTTGATCGTTCCCACGCTCCGCGTGGGAATGCAGCCCGTGACGCTCCGCGTCACTGGACGCGGAGCGTCCCCAGAGGCATTCCCACGCAGAGCGTGGGAACGATCAGACGGACAAAAAAAATCCCCCGGTACTTTGCAGTCCGGGGGATTTTTATTGCCTGTCGATTCGCCTCAGAGCTTGACCGCCGGACGCCCTGGCTTCTTGGTCTGCAACAGGTGCGAGAACACTGCATGCAGATCGTCCGAAGCACTTTCCTCGTCGAGGTTGAGCTTGCTGTCGATGTGATCCATGTGATGCATCATCAGGTCCACCGCCAGCTCGCCATTGCGCGCTTCGATGGCATCGATCAACTGGGTGTGCTCGTCGTAGGAACAGTGCGAGCGGTTGCCGCTTTCATATTGGGCAATGATCAGCGACGTCTGCGAAACCAGGCTGCGCTGGAAGCTGATCAACGGCGCGTTCTTCGCCGCTTCGGCCAGTTTCAGGTGGAATTCACCCGAGAGACGGATGCCGGCACCGCGATCGCCACGGGAGAAGCTGTCGCGCTCGTCGTTGACCATCTGGCGCAGTTCGGCGATCTGCTCGGCGGTGGCGTGTTGCACCGCCAGCTCGGTGATCGCGCGTTCCACCAGACGTCGGGCGAGGAACACCTGACGCGCCTCTTCAACGCTCGGGCTGGCAACGACTGCGCCACGGTTCGGCCGCAACAGCACCACGCCTTCATGGGCCAGACGCGAGAGCGCGCGGCGAATGATGGTGCGGCTGACCCCGAAAATTTCCCCCAGCGCTTCTTCGCTCAACTTTGTGCCGGGCGCCAGGCGCTGTTCGAGGATGGCCTCGAAGATATGCGCATAGACAATATCGTCCTGGGTTCCGCTGCGGCCGGCTTTGCCTGCTCGCGGTTGTTTCTTGAGGGGTTGCAACTGTTCGTTCATGGGCACTCGAGTCGGGAAGAACGGCGGCGAATTGACCGTGACTGTAATACGGCACAGTGGGTCGCTGGCAAGTATCGCGTAAAAAACAGCGCGATTGTACACAATGGAAGGTGGCAACACGACTGTACGGCTGTTTGTGGCTTCGGCTGTATTGCAACGCTCCGTTACGTTTGAGTTTAGGCTTAAACCCGAAATCCGTGGTTTGAACAAGGAACGCCGCTGTCATGAACGAAATTACCCACACCCGACTGCGCCCGCTGGCGGACACATCGCCCTCCGCCATCGTCGCCGGGTTCATCGCGATGATGACCGGCTACACCAGTTCGCTGGTGCTGATGTTCCAGGCAGGGCAAGCGGCGGGCCTGACCAGCGGGCAGATTTCGTCGTGGATCTGGGCGATCTCCATCGGCATGGCGGTGTGTTCGATCGGCCTGTCGCTGCGCTATCGCACGCCAATCACGATTGCCTGGTCGACGCCCGGCGCGGCGCTGCTGATCACCAGTCTTGGCGGCGTGAGCTACGGCGAAGCCATCGGTGCCTACATTACCTGCGCGGTGCTGGTGACCATTTGCGGCCTGACCGGCAGCTTCGAACGGCTGGTGAAAAAGATCCCGGCCTCCCTCGCCGCCGCGCTGCTGGCGGGGATTCTGTTCAAGATTGGCAGCGAAATCTTCGTCGCCGCGCAACACCGCACCGGTCTGGTGCTGGGGATGTTCTTCACTTATCTCATCGTCAAACGCCTGTCGCCACGCTATGCGGTGCTTGCCGCGCTGCTGATCGGCACCGCGCTGTCGGGTTTCATGGGTTTGCTGGACTTCAGCGGCTTTCATCTGGAAGTGGCGACACCGGTCTGGACCACGCCGCACTTTTCCCTGGCCGCGACCATCAGCATCGGCATTCCGCTGTTTGTCGTAGCGATGACCTCGCAAAACATGCCCGGCATCGCCGTGCTGCGGGCCGACGGCTACAACGTCCCGGCCTCGCCGCTGATCACCTCCACCGGCATCGCGTCCCTGCTGCTGGCGCCGTTTGGTTCCCACGGCATCAACCTCGCAGCGATCAGCGCGGCGATCTGCACCGGGCCGCATGCCCATGAGGATCGCAACAAACGTTACACCGCTGCGGTGTGGTGCGGGATTTTCTACGGGATTGCCGGGGTGTTCGGCGCCACGCTGGCGGCGCTGTTCGCCGCGCTGCCGAAGGAATTGGTGCTGTCGATTGCCGCACTGGCGCTTTTCGGCTCGATCATCAACGGCTTGAGCATCGCCATGACCGAGGTGAAGGAACGGGAAGCGGCGCTGATCACTTTCATGGTCACGGCGTCGGGGCTGACGCTGTTTTCCATCGGTTCGGCGTTCTGGGGGATTGTCGCGGGGGTGTTGACCTTGCTGATCCTCAACTGGCGCAAGGCTTGAGGCCTCGTTAAAAAGCAGGCATAAAAAAACGGCGACCCTCAGGTCGCCGTTTTTTTCAGTATCACTTAGCCGGGTTGATCGGCTTTTCCGGATACCAAACGTCCAGCAGCGGGCTGATTTCAGTAGAAGTCAGCTCGGAGCGGGTTTTCAGCCAGGCTTCAACAGCAGCGCGCTGCTCTTCGGAGACCGAACCACGCTTCTGCAGGCAAACCAGACCGAAGTCGTCGCCGCCGACATAGCCCAGACCGTTGGCTTCCATGGCTTCTTTGATGAATGCTTCGAGGAAAGCGTCAATGGCTTCTTCGGACAGGTCTTCTTTGAAGCCCAGGTTCAGTTCGAAACCCAGCTCTTGAAATTCATCGACGCACAGTTTTTTGCGCAGACGCTGGGAACGGTTAGTCGCCATTGGAACAATCCTCTTAAGTAATAACGGCCGGCACTTTACCAGTTTAAGCCGGCGATTGCCCGACTCTCTGGGACGTGCGTGCGACCGCCTGTAAAAAAATAACGAATTGGCGCCCTTGCGAAAGGCACAAGCTGTTACACCTTGGGGCATAATGCCGACACTTTCATGACCACTGAGGGCCTTTTCATCCATGTCCTCGTCTTTTTTCCCCTCGGCTGTAGGGTTTTATTTCATATGATCAAATCGTTGCGTCCTCTGCTCCTGGCCGGTCTTCTTCTGCCGCTGGCCCTGCCCGTCTCCGCTGCCACCATCAACACCGCCCTGACCCCCAACGTCGAAAAAGCCCTCAAGGCCAGCAAGCTGCAGCCCACCGCCCTGTCGCTGGTGATGGTGCCGCTGGACGGCCCGGGCACGCCGACCGTGTACAACGCCGACGTCTCGGTCAACCCGGCCTCGACCATGAAGCTGGTCACCACGTACGCGGCGCTGGAAATGCTCGGCCCCAACCATCAGTGGAAAACCGAGTTCTACACCGACGGCGACCTGAACGGCGGGATCCTCAACGGCAACCTCTACCTCAAGGGTGGCGGCGATCCGAAGCTGAACATGGAAAAACTCTGGCTGCTGATGCGCGACCTGCGTGCCAACGGCGTAACCCAGGTCACCGGTGATCTGGTATTGGATCGCAGCTTCTTCGTGCAGCCGCAACTGCCGGAATTCAACGATGACGGCAACGACGAGAACAAGCCGTTCCTGGTCAAGCCGGATTCACTGCTGGTCAACCTCAAGGCCCTGCGTTTCGTGGCCCGCAACGACAATGGTCGGGTGTTGATCTCGGTTGAACCGCCGATTGCCAGCATCAACATCGAAAACACCGTCAAAGCGCTCAACTCCAAACAATGCACCGGCGGCGTGCGCTACAACCCGGTGCCGCAAGCCGATGGCAGCGTGACCGTGACCGTGGCCGGCCAGTTGGGCGAAGGCTGCAGCTCGCAGACTTATCTGTCGCTGCTCGACCACGCGACCTACACCGCCGGCGCCGTGCGGGCGATCTGGAAGGAACTGGGCGGCAGCATCCAGGGCAAGGATCGTCTGGCCCCGACCCCGAGCAGCGCCAAAGTGCTGGCCCGCGCGTTTTCGCCGGATCTGGCGGAAATCATCCGCGACATCAACAAGTACAGTAACAACACCATGGCTCAGCAGCTGTTCCTGAGCCTGGGCCAGAAATTCCGCAACGACGCCGACGGCGATGACGCCAAGGCCGCGCAACGCGTGGTGCGTCAGTGGCTGGCGAAGAAAGGCATCACCGCGCCGCACCTGGTGATGGAGAACGGCTCCGGTCTGTCGCGCTCCGAGCGAGTCAGTGCCCGTGAAATGGCCAGCATGCTGCAAGCGGCCTGGCACAGCCCGTACGCCGCCGAGTACATCAGCTCGCTGCCGATTGCCGGCACCGACGGCACCATGCGCAAACGCCTGAAGACCACCGCGATGCGCGGCGAAGCCCACGTCAAGACCGGCACCCTGAACACCGTACGGGCGATTGCCGGCTTCAGCCGCGACGTCAACGGCAACACCTGGGCGGTGGTGGCGATCCTCAACGATAAGGCCCCGTTCGGTGCGTCGTCGGTGCTGGATCAGGTGCTGCTGGATCTCTACAAACAGCCGCGGACGCCGCAGACTGCTTCGGTTCTGTAATCCCCCGTACATGATTGTTCCCACGCTCTGCGTGCGAATACAGCCCGTGACGCTCTGCGTCACTGGACGCGGAGCGTCCCCGGAGGCATTCCCACGCAGAGCGTGGGAACGATCAGGTGGCAGAGGGGCTCAGTTCATCTGCCGCTCAACCCGATCCCGTCCGCCCTGCTTCGCCGCATAGACCCCGGAATCCGCCCGCAGCAACAGCGCGTCCGCGCCCTCTCCCGGTCGCCAGCTGGCAATCCCGAAACTGGCCGTCACCACCCCCACCACGTCGATCGGCGCACTGCGCAGGCTGTGCCATAACTCCTCGGCCAGCATGTGGGCGTGATCGCCGTCGATGTCCGGGCACAGCACCATGAACTCTTCGCCGCCCAACCGGCAGAACACGTCGGTACGCCGCAGACGATGGCCGATGCGCTCGCAGACCGCCTGCAATACGCGGTCGCCCACCGCGTGACCGTACTGATCGTTGATCCGCTTGAAGTGGTCGATGTCGAGCATGATCACCGACAACTCGCCGCCCCCACGCTCGACTCGGGCCATTTCGGTGGTCAAGCGCTCCTGGAAATAGCGCCGATTGTGAATGCCTGTCAGGGAATCGGTCACCGACAGTGCGCGCAGTTCTTCTTCGACGCGCTTCAGGTCGGAAATGTCGGAGATATAACCGTGCCACAGCACGCCGCCGCCCGGCAATTCCTCCGGGGTCGCCTCACCGCGAACCCAGCGCAGACCGCGCCCGGGTAACTGCACGCGGTATTCCTCGCGCCACGGGCTGAGGTTGTCCGCCGAGGCACGGATCGACTTGCGCACGCGGCTGACGTCCTGCGGGTGGATGCGGGTGAAGATCGCTTCGGCGTTGAGCAGCAGCACATCCGGCTCCAGCTCGTAGATCTCGCGGATGCCGTCGCTGGCGTAGATCACGCTGAAGCGCCCGTCGAACTCCATTTTGAATTGATAGATCCCGCCGGGCACGTGGGCGCTGAGCTTCTTCAACAGCACGTCCCGCGCGGCCAGCGCTTCGTGCACGCGCTTGCGCTCGGTGATGTCGATGCAGATCGCCAGGTGCCCGACCCACAGCCCCTGCTCGTCCAGCACCGGCGTGGCCAGCATGTTCACTGGAATGTGGCTGCCGTCCTTGCGCACCAGCGTCCACTCGCGCGCCTCGTGCCCGCCCACTTCCCCGCCCTCCACCAGCATCGCCTGACAGGTCGGAATGGTCTTGCCATAACGGGCGCTGAGCTCCGCCGCGCGGGCCACCAGTTCCCGGGGAAAGTGCAGGTTCTCCAGGGTCATGTGGCCGACCACTTCGCTGCTGAGATAACCGAGCATCTGCTCGGCACCGGGGTTGAAGGTGTTGATCACCCCGCGCAGGTCAGTGGCGATGATTGCAACCTGGGTCGCCGCGTTGAGCACCCCGCGCAACTGGCCGTGGGTGCCGCGCAGTTCCTGTTCGCGCTCATGTAGCTCCTGGGTGCGCAATTCGACCATGCGCAACGCGCGCTGGCGCTGACTGACCAGCACATAAAGCAGCGCGCTCAGCAGCAGACTGAGCAATCCGCCCAGCACCACCACGCTGCCAACCGACGAATGGTTGGCCTGCATGAACGCCTCGCTGGGCGAGATATCCACCTGATAGTCGTGATCGGCCATGCGCACCAGCCGGGTAGCGGACAGATCGCTCGGCGCCGGTTCATTGGTCGATTCGAACAGCACTTCATGCTGATCGTTGGTAGACAGATCAAGGATGCGCACCGACAGATAGTCATGAAATGCATCCGGCAAACCGTCCGCCAGCAGCTGACGCATGCTGATGACGGCCATCACGTAGCCGTATGATCTGGGCTCGCCTTCGCGCAACACCGGTGCCACCAGCAATACGCCGCGGGCGTAAGCCGGCTCGATACCGACCAGATGCATCGGCTGCGACACTGCCAGACTGCGAAGCTGGTCGGCGCGCTCCAGGGTCGAGCGGCGCAACGGCTGAGCCAGCAAGTCGTAACCCAGCGGAGAACCGAGCCGGCTCTGGGTCTGGCTGTACAACACCACCACGTATTCATCGCGGGCGGAGGCCAGTTGCAGTTCGCCGCGCGCATTGAGTTCGCGCACGCTGAAGGTGCTCAGGCCCTCATCTCGCACGCGCTGCTCGAAGGCGGCACGTTCGGCACCGCTCACCCGCAAGGCAAACGAATAAGCCTGGGTGCGCAGCAATAGAGGATGGGTGTAACCGTCGAATTCGGCGCGGGACACCGATTCGGAGTTGGCGAAGAACCGGCGCAGGCCATCGAGACGTTGCTCCTGATCCTGAAAACGCTCTTCGATGCGGCTGTAGCGCTCGTTGGCCAGCAGCTGAAAGCGTTGGCGCAACTGGCTGTGAAACTGATTGAGGGTGCCCCAGGCGAGCAGCCCCGTGAGAATTCCGCCGGCGAGCAATACCAGCACCCCGACCAGCCAGGCCGAGACGTCTTCGCTGATAAAACCCAATATCTTCGGGCGCACGGGGTGCAACGACATAAAAGCCACTCACTACGTCAGCATCTGCGGGAAAAACCCCATCGGCCGTGTGTGAGTTATAGCTATTAGCCACTAATTTGGCTAGCTCTGAACGGATCCAAGAGCCTTTAAAAATCAAGGCTCTGTGGATCCAATTTTGCAGAGCGTCAACGAGCCGTGATTTTCCAGGCGCGGTGGATCTTGCCATTACGGGCGAAATCCGGGTCGATGGTGCTGGCGGTGATTTCCTCGACCGCGTAGCGCTCGGCCAGGTTGTCTTCAAGCTGGAACTTGCGGAAGTTGTTGGAGAAGTACAACACCCCACCGCTCGCCAGTCGGGCCATGGCCAGGTCGATCAGTTGCACCTGGTCACGCTGCACGTCGAAGATGCCTTCCATGCGCTTGGAGTTGGAGAAGGTCGGCGGATCGATGAAGATCAGGTCGTATTCGTCGCGGGAATTCTCCAGCCACGCCATCACATCGCCCTGCTCCAGACGGTTCTTGTCGGAGAAACCGTTGAGCGACAGGTTGCGGCGCGCCCAGTCGAGGTAGGTTTTCGACAGGTCGACGCTGGTGGTGCTGCGCGCGCCGCCCTTGGCCGCGTGCACGCTGGCGGTCGCGGTGTAGCAGAACAGGTTGAGGAAGCGCTTGCCGGCGGCCTCTTTCTGGATCCGCATGCGCATTGGCCGGTGGTCGAGGAACAGCCCGGTGTCGAGGTAGTCGGTGAGGTTGACCAGCAACTTCACACCGCCCTCGGTCACTTCATTGAACTTGCCCTGAGCCGCCTGACGCTCGTACTGCTTGGTGCCGCTCTGACGCTCGCGGCGCTTGACCACCACGCGGCTCTTGTCGATGTTCAGCGCCTGCGGGATGGCCGCCAGCGCATCGAACATGCGGATCGAGGCTTTTTCCGGGTCGATCGACTTCGGCGCGGCGTATTCCTGAACGTGCACCCAGTCGTGGTACAGGTCGATGGCCATGGCATATTCCGGCATGTCCGCATCGTAGACGCGGTAGCAATCGATGCCTTCGCGCTTGACCCACTTGCTCATGGCCTTGAGGTTCTTCTGCAGGCGGTTGGCAAACATTTGCCCGCCTTCACTCAGGCGCGGTTGCTCGATCACTGGCGCCGGGGCCGGCGTCGGTTTGATCGGATTGCCGTTCTTGTTGAACTTGCGCTCTTGCGGCTCATCCGGCGTCTGATCGTAGGCGGCTTGCTCGCGTTCGGCCTGACGTTGCTCCGGGGTGCGACGCTCGCCGGTGACGAACTGATCCGGCAAGACTTTGATCAACAGCAGCTTGCACGGCAGCGCGCCGTTCCAGAACGAATACTGCTTGTGGCTGCGGATGCCCATGCGCTTGCCCAGGTCCGGCGCGCCGGTGAACACCGCCGCTTCCCAGTTCAGGCAGGCCTGACGCAGACGCTCGCCAAGGTTCTGGTAGAGGTACAACAGGCTGGCTTCATCGCCCAGACGCTCGCCGTACGGCGGGTTGCAGATGACCAGGCCTTTCTGGTTCTGGTCCGGACGCGGCTCGAAGGTCGCCACTTCGCCCTGATAGATCTTGATCCACTCGCTCAGGCCGGCGCGTTCGACGTTGTTGCGGCCCGGCTGAATCAGGCGTGGGTCGGCTTCATAACCACGAATCCACAGCGGCGGCTTGGCCAGACCGGCAGCGGCGCGCTCGACCGCTTCTTCATGCAGCTTTTTCCACAGCGCCGGCACGTGGCCGAGCCAGGCGGTGAAGCCCCACTGCTCGCGACGCAGGTTCGGCGCCATGTCGGCGGCGATCATGCCGGCTTCGACCAGGAACGTGCCGACACCGCACATCGGGTCAGCCAGCGCGCCACCTTCGGCGGCGATGCGCGGCCAGCCGGACCGGATCAGGATCGCGGCCGCGAGGTTTTCCTTCAGCGGCGCGGCGCCCTGCTGCAAGCGATAGCCGCGCTGGTGCAGGCTGTGGCCGGAAAGGTCGAGGGACAGAATCGCTTCGCCGCGATCCAGGCGCAGGTGAATGCGCAGATCCGGGTTGAGCTTGTCGATGCTTGGGCGGTCGCCCTGCGGGGTGCGCAGCTTGTCGACGATGGCGTCCTTGACCTTCAGGGCGCCGAAGTGGGTGTTGTCGATGCCCGAACCGTGGCCGCTGAATTCCACGGCCAGGGTGCCGTCGGCCAGCATGTGATCCTGCCAGTCGACGTCGAGTACACCGTGGTACAGGTCTTCGGCGTTTTTCATCGGGAAACGCTTGAGCACCAGCAGCACCCGGTTGGCCAGACGCGACCAGAGGCACAGGCGATAAGCGGTTTCCATGGTCGCCATGCCACGCACGGCGGAGGTGTGTTCGCGGGCCTCTTCAAGGCCAAGCCCGACGGCTTCCTCGATGAGCAGGCCTTCAAGGCCTTTGGGGCAAGTGAGGAAGAGTTCGAAACGGTCGGACATGGTTTTTCCAGAGCCTTTGGCTAATGAACCGGCAACGCATTGCCGATCCGGTTTTCAATCAGGCGCTTTTCTACAAGAGCGCCCGCGTGGCACGAAGGTGTGCCGTTCCATCCCCGCTGCTCGGGTTAAAAGAGCTTAGATGCCGGGACAGATAAAAAAGTTGAAGCAACAAAATGACTCAAAGCAACCCTTCGTCGAATAGTACCCCAGCGTAAACGTGGGTCATTCTCACTAAAGGATTAACCTCATCATCCAGCGCGGGGCCGATCATACCGGGGTTTGGCCAATAGACGCTGGATAAATACGCGGTTACTTATGGCCATAGCATCTTTTTCGTTACGTCCTTATGACAAAACGGTCATTCCATCGATGTGACTCATTGGTTAGAACTGGACACAGGTTGACGTCGCAACGGCGTCAACACCTTGGCTCGCCACGCCGGCAGCGAGCCGCCAACGGCAGAGTTTTTCTGCCAGACCTCAATTGAGGTCGACGCGACAAAAACAGTCAACAAGTGAGGGAAACACCCTATGAGAAGACTTAAGCGTGATCCGTTGGAAAGAGCATTTTTGCGCGGATATCAATATGGCGTTGGTGGCAAATCCCGTGAGCTTTGCCCATTTACTCTACCGTCGGTACGTCAAGCCTGGATCAACGGCTGGCGAGAAGGACGCGGCGACAACTGGGACGGTATGACCGGCACTGCGGGAATCCACAGACTCAACGAACTTCACGCCGTCGGCTGACACAGGGCACTTATTCCGACACGACAATCTGATTTCGTAACAACCTGATCACCATGCACGTCCTTCCCGGACGGCGGGCTACGGCCCAGGGGCTCCTTCGAGGAGCCCTTTTTTGTGCCTGCCTTTTATGTCCGCCGATCAGCGCTTGGCGGCGATCGCGTCCACGGACTCGCGAATCAGCGCCGGGCCCTTATAGATGAAGCCGGAGTAGATTTGCACCAGACTCGCGCCGGCAGCGATCTTCTCGGCCGCATGCTTGCCTTCGGTGATGCCGCCCGCCGCGATGATCGGCAACTTGCCGCCCAGCTCAGACGCCAGCACTTTCACGGTGTGGGTGCTCTTCTCACGCACCGGCGCGCCGGACAGACCGCCCGCCTCGTCACCATGTTCCATGCCTTCGACGCCCACGCGGCTGAGGGTGGTGTTGGTGGCGATCACCGCGTCCATCCCGGTTTCGATCAGCGCCTGGGCGACTTGCGCGGTTTCTTCGTCGGTCATGTCCGGCGCGATCTTGATCGCCAGCGGTACATGCTTGCCGTGGCGCAGGGCCAGTTCGGCGCGGCGCGTGGCCAGGTCCGCCAGCAATTGCTTGAGCGAATCGCCGAATTGCAGGCTGCGCAGGCCCGGAGTGTTCGGCGAGCTGACGTTGACCGTGACGTAACTGGCGTGGGCGTAGACCTTGTCCAGGCAGATCAGGTAGTCGTCTACAGCGCGCTCGACCGGGGTGTCGAAGTTCTTGCCGATGTTGATCCCCAGCACGCCCTTGTATTTGGCCGCCGCCACCCGCGCCAGCAGGTTATCCACACCGAGGTTGTTGAACCCCATGCGATTGATGATCGCCTCGGCTTCCGGCAGACGGAAAATCCGTGGTTTCGGGTTGCCCGGCTGCGGGCGCGGGGTCACGGTGCCGATTTCGACAAACCCGAAACCCAGCTGGGCGAAGCCGTCGATGGCCGCGCCGTTCTTGTCCAGACCGGCCGCCAACCCCACCGGGTTCGGGAACTGCAGGCCCATGACATTCACCGGCAGCGACGCCGGCGCCTTGCACAGCAAGCCGTTGAGGCCCAAACGCCCGCCCGCGCCGATCAGATCCAGCGACAGATCATGGGAGGTTTCCGGGGAAAGTTTGAACAACAGCTGACGGGCCAGGGTGTACATGGGCGGCTATGACTCGGGCGGCGAAAAGAGGCGGCGATTATAGCCGGGCATCGCCCCGCCGCGCGAGGCGCACGGGTAAATCCGTGCGCATGGCATATGCCTTGCACCTTCCTCGGCATCAGCCCGCAGGCCAATGGTGGCGTGCAGGCAAGGACAATGGCGTCGTCTCTCGGTTTTGCGCGGGCAAAGCCTGGGACGACGTTTTTTTTGAGGGTGGCTTTCATGACTCAAACCTCCGCCGGGCCGCTGGCCTGGGTCAACGGCAGCGATGCCCCGGAAAAAAGCGCGATCAATCTGGGCTTCATGGCCCTCAGCGACTGCGCCTCGCTGGTGGTCGCGGCCACTCAGGGCTTCTCCCAGCCTTATGGGCTGACCCTGAACCTCAAGCGCCAGAATTCCTGGGCCAACCTGCGGGACAATCTGGTCAGCGGCGAACTCGATGCTGCCCACAGCCTTTACGGCCTGATCTACGCAGTGCATCTGGGCATCGGCGGCGTTGCGCCGACCGACATGGCGGTGCTGATGGGTCTGAACCAGAACGGCCAGAGCCTCAACCTGTCCCACGGCTTGCAGGGCCTGGGCGTGACCGGTCCTGAAGCGCTGCACCACCATGTGCACCAAACCCGCGCAAAACTGACCTTCGCCCAGACTTTCCCGACCGGCACCCATGCCATGTGGCTGTATTACTGGCTGGCGAGCCAGGGCATTCATCCGTTGCAGGATGTCGACAGCGTGGTGGTGCCGCCGCCGCAAATGGTCGCGCACCTGCAGGCCGGGCGTATTGATGGCCTCTGCGTTGGCGAACCGTGGGCGGCCAGCGCCGTGCAGCAGGATCTCGGTTTCACGCTGGCGACCAGCCAGACCATCTGGCCCGATCACCCGGAAAAAGTCCTCGGCTGCACCCGCGCGTTCGTCGAGCAATACCCCAACACCGCCCGCGCGCTGGTGATGGCGATCCTCGAAGCCAGCCGTTTTATCGAAGAAAACCCGGAAAACCGCCGCAGCACCGCGCAGTTGCTGAGCGCCCCGGAATACCTCGACGCCCCGGTGTCCTGCATCGAACCGCGCTTTCTCGGCGACTACGACGATGGCCTCGGCAATCGCTGGCAGGACCCGCACGCCTTGCGCTTTCACGGCGATGGCGCGGTGAATCTGCCGTATCTGTCGGACGGCATGTGGTTCATGACCCAGTTCCGCCGTTGGGGTTTGCTGCGCGATGACCCGGACTACCTCGCCGTCGCCCGTCAGGTGCAACAACTGGAGATCTATCGCGACGCGGCGACTGCTGTGGGCGTCGCAGCCTGGGGCAAGGACATGCGCAGCAGCCAGTTGATCGACGGCAAAATCTGGGACGGCAGCGACCCGGCCGCCTACGCCCGAAGCTTCAAGCTCCACGCGCTGAGCGACAGCGCGCCCCTTTTCGCCCAACGCTGACAGGAGACCGCGAACATGCTGCGCATTCTGCTGATCAACGACACCGCGAAAAAAGTCGGACGCCTGAAAGCCGCGCTGACCGAGGCCGGTTTCGAGGTGATCGACGAGTCGGGTCTGACCATCGACCTGCCGGCGCGCGTCGAAACGGTGCGTCCGGACGTGATCCTGATCGATACCGAGTCACCGAGCCGCGATGTGATGGAGCAAGTGGTGCTGGTCAGCCGCGACCAGCCACGGCCGATCGTGATGTTCACCGACGAACATGACCCCGGCGTGATGCGTCAGGCGATCAAGTCCGGGGTCAGTGCCTACATCGTCGAAGGCATTCACGCACAACGCCTGCAGCCGATTCTCGACGTGGCCATGGCCCGCTTCGAGAGCGATCAAGCCTTGCGCGCCCAGCTTCAGGCCCGCGACCAGCAACTGGCCGAGCGCAAACGAATCGAACTGGCCAAGGGCCTGTTGATGAAAATGAAGGACTGCAACGAAGAAGAGGCCTACACCCTGATGCGCCGCCAGGCCATGAGCCGCCAGCAGAAACTGATTCAGGTGGCGGAGCAGATCATTGCGATGAGCGAGTTGCTCGGCTGAAAAGCCCCTCACCCTAACCCTCCCGAAACGTCGGACCGCCCGGAGGGAGAGGGAACCGACCGCAGTGTCTTGCGTCATACATCGACCCAGTCGATTATGGATTCAAAGCCGATCGTTCACGTCGGCGTATCTCTCGAATATCCCCCGATCAGTCCCCTCTCCCTCCGGGAGAGGGCTAGGGTGAGGGGCTTTTGATTTTGACTTGGCACAAATCTCGCTAAGCAATCCCTACAGGTAACCAACGGCGGTTGCCCCACCTACGACAAAGACGTCGCTCACCTTCTTCGCCCCCTTTCGGCGATCCGGGTAGCGGCGTTTTTGCGTTTTGGCCCCACAGCCCGGGGCCGGTGGTGCGGCCGTGGCGGCGCCCCACTGTGCTGGTTCTGACTCCTTCTCGAGATTCTCTACAGCTGAGGTGCGCGATGAATAAAAGCTTCTGGAAATCCGGCCACACCCCGACCCTGTTCGCGGCCTTCCTGTATTTCGACCTGAGCTTCATGGTCTGGTACCTGCTCGGCCCGCTGGCGGTGCAGATTGCCGCCGACCTGCACCTGACCACCCAGCAGCGCGGTCTCGTGGTGGCCACGCCGATTCTGGCCGGCGCGGTGCTGCGCTTTGCGATGGGCATGCTCGCCGATCGCCTGTCGCCGAAAACCGCCGGGCTGATCGGCCAGGTGATCGTGATCTGCGCACTATTCGGTGCCTGGAAGCTGGGCATCCACAGTTATGAACAGGCACTGCTGCTCGGTTTGTTCCTCGGCATGGCCGGCGCCTCGTTCGCCGTGGCCCTGCCGCTGGCTTCGCAATGGTATCCGCCGGAGCATCAGGGCAAGGCGATGGGCATCGCTGGAGCCGGCAATTCCGGGACCGTGTTCGCGGCACTGATCGCCCCGGTACTCGCGGCGTCGTTTGGCTGGAGCAATGTGTTCGGTTTCGCCCTGATTCCGCTGATCCTGACCCTGGTGCTGTTCGCCTGGCTGGCGAAAAACGCGCCGGAGCGGCCGAAAGCCAAGTCCATGGCCGACTACTTCAAGGCCCTGGGCGATCGCGACAGCTGGTGGTTCATGTTTTTCTACAGCGTCACCTTCGGCGGCTTCATCGGCCTGGCCAGCGCCCTGCCCGGCTACTTCAACGATCAATACGGCCTGAGCCCGGTGACCGCCGGTTACTACACCGCCGCCTGCGTGTTCGGCGGCAGCCTGATGCGTCCGCTGGGTGGCGCGCTGGCGGACCGGTTCGGCGGTATCCGCACCCTGCTGGCGATGTACACGGTAGCCGCCGTCTGCATCGCAGCGGTCGGTTTCAACCTGCCAAGTTCCTACGCGGCGCTGGCTCTTTTCGTCTGCACCATGCTCGGTCTCGGCGCAGGTAATGGCGCGGTGTTCCAACTGGTGCCGCAACGTTTCCGGCGCGAAATCGGCGTGATGACCGGGTTGATCGGCATGGCCGGGGGTATCGGCGGTTTTGCCCTGGCGGCAGGCATGGGCGCGATCAAACAGAGCACCGGCAGCTATCAACTGGCGCTGTGGTTGTTTGCCAGCCTGGGTGTGTTGGCGTGGTTCGGTCTGCACGGAGTCAAACGTCGCTGGAGAACCACCTGGGGTTCGGCGGCCGTGACCGCTGCCCGGGTCTGAAGCCCGAATGGCTCTGCAACTGAGCTTTGCCGAAGCCAGCGCCACCGGCCCCCGCGCGGAAAACCAGGACGCCTTGCGCCTGGTGACCCCGGCCCCGGCGCTGGCGGCCAGCAAGGGGTTTCTGTTCGCCATCGCCGACGGCGTCAGCCAGTGCGCCGATGGCGGGCTGGCCGCGCGTTCGACCTTGCAGGCGCTGGCGCTGGACTACTACGCTACCCCGGAAACCTGGAGCGTGGCCCAGGCCCTCGATCGTCTGCTGCTCGCACAAAACCGCTGGTTGCAGGCCAACGGTGGCGGACAGCCGTTGCTCACCACGGTCAGTGCGCTGGTCATGCGCGGTAAACGCTTCACGCTGGCGCATGTCGGTGATTGCCGGGTCTATCGCTGGCACGCCGAGACCTTGCAGCGGATAAGCGAAGATCACGTCTGGGATCAACCGGGCATGCAGCATGTGCTCAAGCGGGCACTGGGACTGGATCAGCATCTGGTGCTGGATTTTCTCGATGGCGAACTGCGTGACGGCGAATGTTTCGTGCTGCTCAGTGATGGCGTGTGGGCGGCGCTCGGCGATACCGCCATCGCCGGAATCCTGCGCGATCAACCGGATCTGAACAGTGCCGCGCTAACGTTGGTCAACGCCGCGCATCTGGCCGGCAGTCAGGACAACGCCAGCGCGCTGTTGGTGCGAGTGGATGCCGTCGGCGAGGCCAGCCTCGGCGACGCGCTGATCCATTTGCAGCAGTGGCCGCTGCCCCCGCCGCTGAAACCGGGTCAGGACTTTGAAGGCTGGCGGGTTCAAGAGGTTGTAAGTCGCAGCCAGCAATCGTTGCTGTATCGCGTGCTCGATGGTCAGGGCCAGGCGTGGCTGTTGAAGACGTTGCCTGCACAACTGGCAGACGATGCTCAGGCCGGTCAGGCCTTGCTGGCGGAGGAATGGTTTCTCAAACGCGTCGCCGGGCGGCACTTTCCTGAAGTCCATAGCGCCGGCCAGCGTCAGCATTTGTACTACGTGATGCGTGAATATTCGGGGACGACCCTGGCTCAGTTGTTCGGGCAAAGCGGCCCGCTGCCACTGGCTCAGTGGCAGGATCTGGCCGAACGCCTGCTGCGGGCTGTCGGCCTGTTGCATCGACGGCAGATCCTGCACCGCGACATCAAACCGGAAAACCTGCACCTGGGGGACGACGGCGAGTTGCGCCTGCTGGATTTCGGTCTGGCGTATTGTCCCGGTCTGTCGCAGGACGCACCGTCGACCTTGCCCGGAACCCCGAGCTACATCGCACCGGAAGCCTTTCAAAGCGCAGTACCCAGCGCACAACAGGATCTGTATGCGGTGGGCGTGACCTTGTATTTCTTGCTCACCGGGCATTTTCCCTACGGCGAGATCGAAGCGTTCCAGCGCCCGCGTTTCGGGGTGCCGGTGAGTGCCGGGCGTTATCGCCCGGATCTGCCGGAGTGGCTGGCGCAGTGTCTGGAACGCGGTGTGGCGGCCGATCCTTTGCAACGCTATGAAACCGCCGAGGAATGGCTGCTGATTCTGGAGCAAGGTGAGCGCCGCAGCCTGAGTGTGCGCCCTCGTCCCTTGCTGGAACGTGAGCCGTTGAAGGTCTGGCGGACACTGGCGTTACTGGCACTGCTGGGCAATCTGGTCCTGCTGTTCCTGTTGTTTCATGGCTGATGTGGCGCTCCATTAACGGGCGTGCCGCTTCCATTCAGTGCAAAAACCACATCGAACATCTGGCCATTTCCAGCATTACCCCAGTGAAATCGCGGCTCAGCGCAACTTGGCACAACCACTGCATTAACGTTTCCAACTGACATAAAGCCCGACCTTCAACGACGAAGGCCAGGCTTCCCGAGAGAACGGGACAAGGACAAAGGCGTCCTCGCTAGGTAACTGGCGGGACGCCTTTTTTGTTTGCGCCATTTTTGTCGAGCAAGGCCTGACTGCCCACAAGAGGCAAGCCCGATGCTCCCGGAGAACCTGATGAAAAAACTCAAACTGGTGATGATCGGCAATGGCATGGCCGGGGTCCGCACCCTGGAAGAACTGCTCAAGCTGAGCAACGAGCTGTACGACATCACGGTCTTCGGCGCCGAACCGCACACCAACTACAACCGCATCCTGTTGTCGCCGGTACTGGCCGGCGAACAAACCTTCGAAGAAATCGTGCTCAACGACCTCGACTGGTACCTGGAAAACAACATCAAACTGCTGCTCAACCGCAAAGTGGTGGAGATCGACCGGGTCAAACGCCGGGTGATCGCCGAGGACGGCACCGAGGCCGAGTACGACCGCTTGCTGATCGCCACCGGCTCGACCCCGTTCATCCTGCCGATCCCCGGCAACACCTTGCAGGGTGTGATCGGCTACCGCGACATCGCCGACACCCAGGCCATGATCGACACCGCAAAAACTCACAAGCACGCCGTGGTGATCGGCGGCGGCCTGCTCGGCCTCGAGGCCGCCAACGGCCTGATGCTGCGCGGCATGCACGTCACCGTGGTGCACCTCGGTGAGTGGCTGCTGGAGCGGCAACTGGACAAGACCAGCGGCCAACTCCTGCAAACCGCCCTCGAATCCCGTGGCCTGCACTTTCGCCTGTGCGAACAGACCCAGGCCCTGCATGACGCCGGCAATGGTCGCGTCGGCTCGGTGCAATTCAAGAACGGCGACATCATCCCCGCCGATCTGGTGGTCATGGCCGCCGGGATCCGCCCCAATACCGAACTGGCGGAAAAGGCCGGTATCCCGTGCAATCGCGGGATTCTGGTCAACGACACCCTGCAAACCTACGACCCGCGCATCTATGCCATCGGCGAATGCGCCAGCCACCGTGGCATCGCCTACGGCCTGGTGGCGCCGTTGTTCGAACAGGCCAAGGTCTGCGCCAATCACCTGGCGCAACTGGGTTTCGCCCGTTATCAGGGCTCGGTGACGTCGACCAAATTGAAAGTCACCGGCATCGACCTGTTTTCCGCCGGCGACTTCATGGGCGGCGAAGGCACCGAGACCATCACCCTCTCCGACCCGATCGGCGGGGTGTACAAAAAACTGGTGATCAAGGATGACGTGCTGGTCGGCGCCTGTCTGTACGGCGATACGGCAGATGGCGGTTGGTATTTCCGGCAGATTCGTGAGAATCACGCCATTGGTGAGATCCGCGATCACCTCATGTTCGGAGAAAACGCACTTGGCGATGTAGGACATCAGGGCCAGGACAAAGCCATGAGCATGGCCGACAACGCCGAGGTCTGCGGCTGTAACGGCGTGTGCAAGGGCACCATCGTCAAGGCCATTCAGGAACACGGACTGTTCAGCGTCGACGAGGTGAAAAAACACACCAAGGCCGCCAGTTCCTGCGGCTCCTGCGCCGGGCTGGTCGAGCAGATCCTGATCAACACCGTTGGCGGTGCAGCCGACGTCAAACCGAAAAGCGAAAAAGCCATCTGCGGTTGCAGCGACCTCAATCACGGCCAGATTCGCCAGGCCATTCGCGAACAGCATCTGCTGACCATCGCCGGCACCATGAGTTACCTCAACTGGCGCACCCCGAACGGCTGCGCCACCTGCCGCCCGGCCCTCAACTACTACTTGATTTCCACCTGGCCCGGCGAAGCCAAGGACGATCCGCAGTCGCGCCTGATCAACGAACGGGCCCACGCCAACATTCAGAAGGACGGCACTTATTCGGTGGTGCCACGGATGTGGGGCGGCGTGACCAACCCGTCGGAACTGCGGCGTATCGCCGACGTGGCGGACAAATATCAGGTGCCGATGGTCAAGGTCACCGGCGGCCAGCGCATCGACCTGCTGGGGATCAAGAAACAGGATCTGCCCGGTGTGTGGAAAGACCTCGACATGCCGTCCGGCCACGCCTACGGCAAATCGATCCGCACCGTGAAAACCTGCGTCGGCAGCGAGTTCTGCCGCTTCGGCACGCAGAATTCGACCCAGTTGGGCATCGACCTCGAGCACGATCTGTTCAACATGTGGTCGCCGCACAAAGTGAAACTGGCGGTCTCCGGATGCCCACGCAACTGTTCGGAAGCGGGGATCAAGGACGTAGGAATCATCGGCGTCGATTCCGGCTGGGAGATGTACATCGGCGGCAACGGCGGGATCAAGACCGAAGTCGCCGAGTTCTTCGTCAAGCTCAAGACCGCCGAGGAGGTGCGCGAGTACAACGGCGCGTTCCTGCAGTTGTACCGTGAGGAAGCCTTCTACCTCGAACGTACCGTGCACTACCTGCAACGGGTCGGCATGGAGCACATCAAAAAAGCCGTGCTGGAAGATCCCGAGCGCCGCAAGGCCCTGAACGAGCGCCTGCAATTCTCCCTGTCGTTCGAACAGGATCCGTGGAAAGAGCGCCTCGCCCAGCCACAACTGAAGAAAGAATTCGACGTGATCCCCGTGAAAAACCTGGAGGTGCCGGCATGAACTGGCTCGATATCTGTGCCCTGGAAGAGATCAATGCCCTCGGTTCGCGGATCATTGCCGGGCCCAAAGGTGACATTGCGATCTTTCGCACAAGCGACGACGAAGTTTTCGCACTCGATGACCGCTGCCCGCACAAGGGCGGCCCATTGTCCCAAGGCCTGATCTACGGCAAACGTGTCGCCTGCCCGCTGCACAACTGGCAGATCGACCTGCAATCCGGCGAAGCCCAGGCACCGGACGTCGGTTGCGCTCACCATCACCCGGCCCGGGTCGAGAACGGCCGTGTGCAACTGGCCCTGCGGGACGCCGTCTGATGAACCGCCAGACGACCGCCTCGACCTGCTGCTATTGCGGGGTCGGCTGCGGCGTGCTGATCGAGCATGACGGCGAGCGCATTCTCGGCGTCAGCGGCGATCCGGCGCATCCGGCCAACTTCGGCAAACTGTGCAGCAAAGGCTCGACCCTGCACCTGACCGGTGATTTGGCAGCACGGGCGTTGTACCCGGAATTGCGCCTGGGCAAAGGCCTGGCGCGCAGTCGCTGCGACTGGAACACCGCGCTGGATCACGCCACCAACGTGTTCGCCGACACCATCGCCGAACATGGCCCGGACAGCGTGGCGTTCTACATCTCCGGGCAGTTGCTGACCGAGGATTACTACGCCTTCAACAAACTGGCGCGGGCGCTGGTCGGGACCAATAACATCGACAGCAATTCGCGGCTGTGCATGTCTTCGGCGGTGGTCGGCTACAAACGCAGCCTCGGCGCCGACGCACCACCGTGCAGCTACGAAGACCTGGAGTTGAGCGATTGCGTGGTGATCGTCGGCAGTAACATGGCCTACGCCCACCCGGTACTCTTTCGCCGCCTCGAAGAAGCCAAATCCCACCGCCCGCAGATGAAAGTCGTCGTTATTGATCCACGGCGCACCGACACCTGCGATCTGGCGGACCTGCATCTGGCGATTCTGCCGGGCACCGATGTCGCGTTGTTCCATGGGATTTTGCATCTGCTGTTGTGGGAAGACTGGATCGACCGCGACTTCATCAAGGCGCACACCGACGGGCTCGCCGAGCTGAAAAGCCTGGTACGCGATTACACGCCGGCCATGGTGTCGCAGTTGTGCGGAATCAGCGTCGAGCAGTTGCAGCAATGTGCGGAATGGATCGGCACCGCGCCGAGTTTTCTGTCGCTGTGGTGCATGGGCCTGAACCAGTCCACCGCTGGCAGCGCGAAGAACAGTGCGCTGATCAATCTGCACCTGGCCACCGGGCAAATCGGCCGGCCGGGTGCAGGACCTTTCTCTTTGACCGGTCAGCCGAATGCCATGGGCGGACGGGAAACCGGCAGCCTCTCAAACCTGTTGCCCGGGCATCGCGAAGTGGCCAATCCGGAGCACCGCGCCGAAGTGGCGGCGTATTGGGGTGTGGATAAGCTGCCGGAAAGTACCGGCCTCAGTGCTATCGAACTGTTTGAACAAGTGCGTAGCGGCAAGATCAAGGCGCTGTGGATTGCCTGCACCAACCCCGCACAATCGATGCCTGACCAGAACGCTGTACGTGCAGCGTTGGAAGCTTGTCCGTTCGTGGTGTTGCAGGAGGCGTTTCGCACCACCGAAACCGCGGCGTTTGCCGATCTGATGCTGCCAGCGGCCAGTTGGGGCGAGAAGGAAGGTTCGGTGACCAACTCCGAACGGCGGATTTCCCACGTCCGCCAGGCCATTGCTGCACCGGGTGAAGCGCGTCCGGACTGGGCGATCACGGTGGATTTCGCACAACGCCTGGAGAAACGTCTGCGCCCGCAACAGCCGGGTCTGTTTGCGTTCGAGCAACCGGGTCAGCTGTTTGACGAGTACAAACAACTGACCCGGGGTCGCGATCTGGATTTGTCCGGGATCAGCCATGGGTTGATTGATGAACTGGGGCCACAGCAATGGCCCTTTCCCGCTGGCGCTCGCCAAGGTACAGCCCGGCTGTATGGCGACGGAATCTTTCCTACGCCGAACGGGCGCGCGCAGTTCGTTGCCGATCCCTATCGCGCCGCCAAGGAACAACGCGACGCGCGCTTTCCACTGACCCTGATCACCGGCCGCCTGCGTGATCAATGGCACGGTATGAGTCGCACCGGTACGGCGGCGCAGTTGTTCGGCCATGTCAGCGAAGCGGTGTTGAACCTGCACCCGGATGAGGTGCGCCGCCACCGCTTGCAGCCGGGGGATCTGGTGAATCTGAAAAGTCGTCGGGGCGCGGTGATTGTGGCGGTTGCCAGCGATGACAGCGTGCGTCCGGGTCAGGCGTTCCTGCCGATGCACTGGGGCGATCGTTTCCTCAAGGGCGGCGTGAACAGCCTGACCCTGCCCGCCTTCGATCCTTTGTCGAAACAGCCGGAACTCAAGCACAGCGGTGTACGGCTGGAACCGGTGAATCTGCCCTGGCAACTGTTCGCACTGATCGAGGGCGATGTTCAACGGCATTTCGAGGCGCTTCGACCGCTCTGTGAGGCGTTTTCCTACGCAAGTCTCAGCCTTGTCGGACGTGAACGGCCTGCGCTGCTGATACGCGCAGCCAGCGCCGCCGCACCCGATCCGCAATTGCTGCGTGAAATCGACCAGTGCCTGGCCCTGATTGAGGGGCCGGTGCTGGCTTATGACGATCCTCGCCGCGCCATCGGCAAGCGGGTACGCATCGAAAACGGACGAATCACCGCGATCCGTCTGGCCGGTGAAACCCTCGCTCAGCACTGGTTGCAAGGCCTGTGGCTGGAGGGGCGCGCCGACGAACAACTGCGGCGCTGGCTGCTGGCACCGATGAGTGCACCGCCGGGCAATGCCGGCGCGCAGGTTGTGGCGGACAAAACCTTGTGCAACTGCAAGAACGTCAGCCACAGCGCGGTCTGCGCCGGCATTCGTGAAGGTCTGGATCTGCAGGGTTTGAAAAATACATTGGGGTGCGGAACGCAATGCGGTTCCTGCGTCCCGGAAATCAAGCGCTTGCTGGCCGCCGACGTGCGTCCGGTCGCCGTCATCTGAAGAGGAAAACACCATGAACGCGAAAGTCTGGCTGGTGGGCGCGGGCCCCGGTGATCCTGAACTGCTGACGCTCAAAGCGTTGCGTGCCTTGCGCGAAGCCGAGGTGGTGCTGATCGACGATCTGGTCAATGAGGCGGTGCTTGAGCACTGCCCTGCTGCGCGAATCATCGCGGTCGGCAAACGCGGCGGCTGCCGCTCGACGCCCCAGGCGTTCATCCATCGGCTAATGCTGCGTTATGCGCGTCAGGGTAAATGCGTAGTACGGCTCAAGGGCGGCGATCCATGCATTTTCGGGCGTGGGGGTGAGGAAGCGCAGTGGTTGCGCGAGCGCGGGGTCGAGGTGGAGCTGGTCAATGGCATCACCGCCGGACTGGCCGGCGCGACCCAGTGTGATATTCCGCTGACGTTACGCGGCGTGGCCCGGGGCGTGACGCTGGTCACGGCTCATACCCAGGACGACAGTCAGTTGAACTGGCGGGCGCTGGCGCAAGGCGGGACGACGCTGGTGATTTACATGGGAGTGGCGAAGCTCGGCGAGATTCGCGAGCAACTGCTGGCGGGCGGTATGGCAGCGGATACGCCGGTGGCGATGATCGAGAATGCCTCGTTGCCAGAGCAGCGCGAATGTCGCAGCAAGCTGACAGCCATGGAAGACGATGCCCTTGGTTTCCAGCTCAAGAGTCCTGCGATTCTGGTCATAGGTGCCGTCGCCGCGGCTGTGACCCAGTTCGACTCGATTAGCTGGCCAGCTGATCGCCTGGCCTGACAATCCCGGTTTCACCAAATCGCAGGCAAAGAAAAGCCCGGCCTAAGCCGGGCTTTTCTCGGAGCGGCAGCTAATTACTTAGCTTGAGCTTCAACCTGCGCTTCTACGCGACGGTTAACAGCACGGCCAGCTTCAGTTTTGTTGTCAGCAACTGGACGGGTTTCGCCGTAACCAACAGAGTCAACGCGGGACGATTCAACACCGTACTGGTTGGTCAGAACTTGCTTAACGGCGTTTGCACGACGCTCGGACAGTTTCTGGTTGTAAGCGTCAGGACCGACGGAGTCAGTGTGACCTTCAACAGTGGTGCGAGTCGATGGGTACTGCTTCATGAAGTCAGCCAGGTTTTTGATGTCGCCGTAGCTGTTTGGCTTAACAACCGACTTGTCGAAGTCAAACTTCACGTCCAGCTCAACACGAACAACTTCAGCAACTGCTGGGCAGCCATCAGCGTCAACAGTTACGTTGGCTGGGGTGTCCGGGCACTTGTCAACGTTGTCGCAAACGCCGTCGTTGTCGCTGTCGGAGCAGACTTCAGCCGGAGCTGGAACTGGAGCAGCAGCTGGCTTGGAGCCGCCACCGAAGTTCACACCGATACCGACGCTAGGAGCCCACTCGGTGTCGCCCTGGTCGATGTTGTATTGAGCTTCAACGCCAGCACGGGCGTAGAAGTTCTCGGTGAAGTACAGCTTGGCACCGCCGCCAACGTTGGCGAAGGTAGAGCGGTTACGACCGCCAGTGCCGTTCTGACCGATGCTCTGATCGGAGAAACCAGCCGAGACGTATGGACGCAGCATGTCGCCTGGGTTGTTGAAGTGGTACAGAGCATCCAGAGCGGTGTTGGCGCCCTTGATGTTACGACCGTCGTCGGAACGCACGTTGTGCACTTCGTCGTAGCCCAGACGCAGTTCAACGTCGTCGGTCAGGAAGTAACCGACCGAGCCGCCGAACAGGTTGCCGTTGTTCTTGAAGTTACGAGCGCTGTCGAATTGTTCTTTCTTTGCGAAGCCTTCGATTTCAACTGCGCCTTGGCCTTGTGCCAGAGCGCCGAAAGAAGTGGCGGCAATCAAAGAACCAATGGCCAAGCCCAAGGTGTTTTTCAGTTTCATCCGTTAAATCCCCATCTGGTGATTGTGAAGCAGTCCCGCAAACCGGGGGACAACTCGGCGGCAAGTCTATCAGAACTTGCCTACACGTAAGAGATATTTGCGCCGAACTAAGTTTCAGCAATGCCTGCAAATTTCTCACGCAATTTATCAAGAGCGCGTTTGTAACGCATTTTTGTCGCACTCAAACCCATGTGCATGATGTCTGCGATCTCCTGGAACTCCAGCTCTGCGACAAATCGTAGCACCAGAATTTCCCGGTCAATCGGGTTCACATACACCAGCCAGCGATCCAGTCCGCCCTTCTCCTCGGGTTTCGGCGCCTTTTCTTCGGACGCTTCCTCGAGGGGGTCAAGACTCAGTGCGTCCATCAAGCGACGCTTTCGCCGTTCCTTCCGATACTGTGTGATGCATTCGTTGTACGTGATGCTATATAGCCATGTCTTGAACTTCGATTTCCCCTCGAAGTTCTTCAGGCCGTACAGCACCTTCAACATCACCTCCTGACAGACATCGTCCGCGTCGCGATCGTTCCCGAGATATCGCGCACAAACGTTAAATAATGTCCGCTGGTAACGCCGCATCAATTCTTCATACGCGCGCGTCACGTGAAAAAGCTCGGTATGCGAGCGCGCGACCAACTCCTCATCAGAGAGCTCGCGGGGGTCGTAGCGCGTGGATAGCGTTTGGGCTTTATTCAAAACAAGTCGTGCCGACAGTCAGGTCAATGTCCACCGCAGCCAGCGACAGCTGGCATTTTGCGGCGGCATACATTAGCAGGATTTGCCGGGTTAGCGGCTACTCACATGCTGCTCCAGCAGGATCCGATTGGAGAGAGAGACTAGCTCACCCTCATCGGTCAGCAATGTGGTCTTAACCGTGCCGATCTCTTCGATCTGGCCTTCGACCTCGCCAATACGCACTTGTTGCCCAACCTGATACAACTCACGCACATAGATTCCCGCAAGAATCTGACCGGCAATTTCCCGGCTTCCCAAACCCATGGCCAGCGCAACCGCCAGACCAACGGTAATCAATACGATAACGATCACATGGTTCAGCAGGTCGGTCTTGACCTCCAGCTGACTGATCGCGACCGAAATGCTGATGATGATCACCAGGCCCTGGGCAATTCGCCCAAGTCCTGAAGCGTAGTCCAGGCCTACGCCTTCTGCCGCCCCGCGAACCAGGCCATTGGCCAGTTGCGCAAGAAGGACCCCCACCAGCAACACCAGCGCCGCGCCGAACACTTTTGGTAAATACAGCGCGAGCATGTCAAGCGTAGCTGAAACTCGCTCAAGTCCAAGGGATTCTGCTGCCGAAACAAGAAAAATCAGCAGAACGAACCAATAGACGATTTTGCCGATCAACGTCGAGATCGGCACTTGCAGCCCCGCACGGGACATCAATTTGGTCAGGCCGGTGCCGCCCATCAGGCGATCGAGGCCCAGTTTGGCCAGCAATTTGGACAGCAAGGTGTCCAGCAGCTTGGCGACGACAAAACCCAACAGCAACACAACCAATGCGCCGAACAGGTTCGGAATGAAGTTAGCGACTTTGGTCCACAACGCAGTCATTGCAGTGACGAGGCTCTGAGTCCAGAGATCAAGTTCCATATTCAATCAGCCTTTTCAGCAGTGCGAGCGGTAGGTTTACGGAGACGGGAGACCGGCGCGACATGGGCCGAGCCGTTATTCAGGGCGATCATCAGCGCGGGCAGCCAGCGGCCCAGCAGGCTGAACAGATCGCCGGCGCCAACCTGGCGGTTGGCGGTTTTGAGTACGCGGCCCAGGCAGGCATCGTCGTCGCGACCGGACGGCGAGGCGTTGAGCATGTCGCGCAAAGACTGTTCAAACGGATCGTGCATACGCACCTCTCGTGATGTCTGTGAAAGACGCGGGCAAATTTGGTCGGGTCACATGGCGCATCTTCATACCCAGCGCAAACGGCGAAACAACCACCATTGTCCGAACGCCAGGGCGAGCACCGTCAGACAGGCGATCAGGAAACCATAAGGGCTGCTCGAGAACGGAATGCCGCCGACGTTGATGCCCAGCAGACCGGTAATAAAACTCATCGGCAAAAAGATGCAGGTGATGATCCCGAAGCGGTACATCGTGCGATTCATGTGCACGCTCAAGCGCCGGTCTTCAGCCTCCAGCACAAGCCCCACGCGCTCTCGGGTCAATTCGAGCTCTTCGAGATAACGGGTCAGGCTGTTGTTCAATTCGTTCCAGTAGTCGGCATCGTCATCGACGAACCACGGCAGTTTTATCCGCGTCAGCTGTCCGAAAATATCCCGCTGCGGTGCCAGAAAACGCTTCAGCCCGGCAGCCCGGCGACGGATGTGCAAAATGGCACCATGCTCGGGGGTATACCGTTCGTCGGCATCCAGTTTTTCTTCCTCTTCATCGACCACTTCGGAGAGGCAAGTCACCAGATCCTGCACCTTGTTGGTGAGGAATTGCGCCAGATACAGCATCAGCTCGGACGAGGTTTTCGGCCCCTTGCCCTCGCCCAGCATCACCAGCAACTCATCGGTGGCGCGCAATGGACGCAAACGCAGGGAAATCACCCGCTGGGCCGAAGCGAAAATCCGCACCGACACCATGTCTTCCGGCTCGGCACCCGGGTTGAGGTTGACCCCGCGCAAAAACAACAGCAGCTCGGAATCCGGCAGCGGCAACAGGCGTGGTCGGGTGTTTTCTTCCAGCAGCAGATCGCAGGTGAACTCGTTGAGCCCACTGGATTTGCGCAGCCAGGTCTGGGTCTGCGGGTGACTGCGATCCCAATGCAGCCACAAGCTTTCATGAGCCTGCAGCTGCAGATCGTCGAGATCAGTCCGGGCTATCGAACGCGCACCGCCTTTACCGTCCAGCACCAGGGCATGCACCAGCCCCCATTGCGCGTTTTCTTCCTCGAACATCCTCACCCCTGTGGTTACCGCGATTTATTCAGGCATTTTCAGCGGACTTGGCGAGATGATCACGCCATTGTTGTCCGCATAGATGTACTGGCCGGGATGGAAAGTGACACCCGCAAACGTCACCGGCACGTTGAGGTCGCCGATACCGCGCTTGTCGGTTTTCATCGGGTGGCTGGCCAGGGCCTGCACGCCAAGATCGGTCTGGGCGATGACGTCCACATCACGAATGCAGCCGTAGATGACCAGCCCTTCCCAACCGTTTTTCGAGGCTTTCTCGGCGAGCATGTCGCCCAGCAGTGCACGGCGCAGGGAACCGCCACCGTCCACCACCAGCACCTTGCCATTACCCTTGAGCTCGACCTGTTCCTTGACCAGCGAGTTGTCTTCGAAGCACTTGATGGTCACGATCTCGCCGCCGAACGAATCACGGCCGCCGAAATTGCTGAACATCGGGTCCAGCACCTGAACCAGCTCCGGATAGGCGTCGCACAGGTCAGGCGTAAGGTAATGGTTCATCGAATAACTCCTGTAACAAGGAAGACGATCAAGGATGTCGCACTCTTTTGAAACGAGTCCCGGCGGTCGTTGTTTACCTTAGCCCATGTCATGGTCGCTGAACGAACCTGAACACAAGCTGAAACGTAATAGCGAAACAGTCACTAAATATGACCAGAACCGTCCAATGCGTCATATCTTAGCCGCAAGCCGACTCGAACGAAATGCCCTTTTCAGGGCGCCGCGTTCAGACCGCTGCCGCCAGATCCGGCTTCTCGCCAAGCAATGGCGTGTGCTGATCCGCCAGCCAACGCGCCACCAGCGGCCAGACCTCAGCCTGCGCTGCCTTGCTGACCAGCATCTCGACATGCCCGAACTGATCGTTGAAACCCTGTTCACGGCCCAGGTTGATGAACTGCTTGTGCTCGGAGCCGATCTGTTCGAACAGTTTCTGGCACGCCCAGGCCGGATCCTGATGATCGCCCGCCGCGCTCACTGCCAGCACCGGCACCTGCACATCGGCAAGGCCCGCCCACCAATCCTTGTCCTTGTCGCCGAAACGGCCGAACAGTCCATACCAGCGCATGCTTTCCAGCGCCAGGCCGATCGGCTCGTCCTCGGGGCCGCGCTTGAGCCGCGAACCAGACAATTGGGCAAAACGCTTGAGAATGAAGCGCCCGCTCCACTCCACCGGCGGAATTTTCAGCGGCCAGTACGTGCGGCTGACCTGGGTGCCGAAAAACGCCGCCGAGGCCACCGCCGGTTCACCTAGGTATTCGCCGCCCAGCGCGGCTGCCAACGTGATGCCACCCAGCGAGTGGCCGATCCAGTGCGGAATCTGCCCGCTCTGCTCCCGGACGAACGCGGCGATGGCCGGCAGATCGTAACGGGCATAGTCGGCGACGCGGTTGCGGCGGTAGTCCTCGTTGCGCTGGGACAGACCGTGACCGCGCATTTCCGGGATCCACACATCGAAGCCCAGCCGCGTGAGATACGCGCCCAGGCCCAGGCCCTTCGGCGAAAACCAGAAGCGCCGGTTGGAAAAACTGCCGTGCAGCAAGATCACCGGCACGCCGCGCGACGCCGGCTCATCGGCCATGCCGAGACGAGTCACCGCGATTTCCACGGACCAGTCAGGGCTGTTGCCCGGTTTCAAACGGTAAACGTCTTCGCTCAGATCACCGCGCCGTTCGGCGCTGATCAGGGCGACAGGAAATAGGTTGCTGCTGCTTTGCATAATGCTCTTGCACAAAAAAGGGCGGCATCCGGAGAGCTCGCCCTACTTCAATCTTAAAGCCCCGACCCGGTTCAACGGGCCGGGGCTTCATTCACGGCTTATTCCGCCGCCTGGCCTTCGGCAAGGAAGAACCAGGTTTCCAGCACGGTGTCCGGGTTCAGCGACACGCTTTCGATGCCCTGCTCCATCAGCCACTTGGCCAGGTCCGGGTGGTCCGAAGGGCCCTGACCGCAGATGCCGATGTATTTGCCGGCCTTGTTGCACGCGGCAATCGCGTTGGCCAACAGCTTCTTGACCGCCGGATTACGCTCGTCGAACAGGTGCGCGATGATCCCGGAGTCACGGTCCAGACCCAGTGTCAGCTGAGTCAGGTCGTTGGAGCCGATCGAGAAACCGTCGAAGAATTCGAGGAACTCTTCAGCCAGGATCGCGTTGGATGGCAGTTCGCACATCATGATCACGCGCAGACCGTTGTCGCCACGCTTGAGGCCATTCTCGGCCAGCAGATCCACCACCTGGCTGGCTTCGCCAAGGGTACGGACGAACGGCACCATGATTTCGACGTTGGTCAGGCCCATCTCGTTGCGCACGCGTTTCAGCGCACGGCACTCGAGTTCGAAGCAGTCGCGGAACGATTCGCTGATGTAACGCGACGCGCCACGGAAGCCCAGCATCGGGTTTTCTTCTTCCGGCTCGTAGAGTTTGCCGCCGATCAGGTTGGCGTATTCGTTGGACTTGAAGTCCGACAGACGCACGATGACCTTCTTCGGTGCGAACGCAGCGGCCAGGGTGCTGATGCCTTCAACCAGCTTCTCGACATAGAAGCCGACCGGATCGTCGTAACCGGCGATGCGCTTGTCGACGCTTTCCTTGATGTCCTGTGGCAGGCCGTCGTAGTTCAACAGCGCTTTCGGGTGCACGCCGATCATGCGGTTGATAATGAATTCCAGACGGGCCAGGCCCACACCGGCGTTCGGCAGCTGCGCGAAGTCGAAGGCGCGGTCCGGGTTGCCGACGTTCATCATGATCTTGAACGGCAGTTCCGGCATGGCGTCGACGGAGTTCTTCTTGATGTCGAAACCCAGTTCGCCTTCGAAGATGTAACCGGTGTCGCCTTCGGCGCAGGACACGGTCACGCCCTGGCCATCCTTCAGCAGTTGGGTGGCGTTGCCGCAACCGACAACAGCAGGAATACCCAGCTCACGAGCAATGATCGCCGCGTGGCAGGTACGGCCGCCACGGTTGGTGACGATGGCGCTGGCGCGCTTCATGACCGGTTCCCAGTCCGGGTCGGTCATGTCGGAGACCAGTACGTCGCCCGGCTGAACCTTGTCCATCTCGGAGACGTCCTTGATGATCCGCACCTTGCCGGCGCCGATGCGCTGGCCGATGGCACGACCTTCCACCAGCACGGTGCCGGTCTCTTTCAGCAGGTAACGTTCCATGACGTTGGCCTGGGTGCGGCTCTTCACGGTTTCCGGACGGGCCTGCACGATGTACAGCTTGCCGTCGTCACCGTCTTTGGCCCACTCGATGTCCATCGGGCAGCCGTAGTGCTTCTCGATGATCATCGCCTGCTTTGCCAGCTCGCTGACTTCAGCGTCGGTCAGGCAGAAACGCGCGCGTTCGGCCTTGTCGACATCAACGGTTTTCACGGAACGACCGGCCTTGGCCTCGTCGCCGTAGATCATCTTGATGGCCTTGCTGCCCAGGTTGCGGCGCAGGATTGCCGGACGACCGGCTGCCAGCGTGCCCTTGTGGACATAGAATTCGTCCGGGTTCACCGCGCCTTGTACGACGGTTTCGCCCAGGCCGTAGGCGCCGGTGATGAACACCACGTCACGGAAGCCGGATTCGGTATCGAGGGTGAACATCACACCGGCGGTGCCGGTTTCCGAACGCACCATGCGCTGCACGCCAGCGGACAGGGCGACCAGTTTGTGGTCGAAGCCCTGGTGGACGCGGTAGGAAATGGCACGGTCGTTGAACAGGGAAGCGAACACTTCCTTGGCCGCGCGGATGACGTTTTCCACGCCACGGATGTTCAGGAAGGTTTCCTGCTGACCGGCGAACGAAGCGTCCGGCAAGTCTTCGGCGGTGGCGGAGGAACGCACGGCCACGGCGACGTCAGGATTGCCGGCCGACAGCGCGGCGAACGCGGTGCGGATCTCGGTGTTCAGTTTTTCAGGGAATTCGGCTTCCATGATCCATTGGCGGATCTGGGCGCCGGTCTTGGCCAGGGCATTGACGTCATCGACGTCCAGCGCATCAAGGGCCTTGTGGATCTGATCGTTCAGACCGCTCAGTTCCAAGAAGTCGCGATAGGCTTGCGCCGTGGTGGCGAAGCCGCCGGGGACCGAAACACCGGCACCGGCCAGGTTACTGATCATCTCGCCCAGGGATGCGTTCTTGCCCCCCACATGCTCAACATCGTGTTTGCCGAGCTTATCGAGGGAAACTACGTACTCTACCAAGGTGATCTCTCCACTAACTGTGTTGGAAAAGCTCAGAAACCGGCAGCTCGGGGGAGCGTTGGCCGGCTGTATGGCCTGGACCTGGAAAATAAGTGAGAATGCGGGCCAATGGCGGCCGGCAAATCGCGCCTATCATATCCAAGATTCGTCACTAGCTTAAGGCCCAAGGTGCAAATGAAACGATCTGCTTTCTTTATCTCCGATGGCACCGGCATCACCGCCGAAACCCTGGGTCAAAGCCTTCTGGCGCAGTTCGAAAACATTACCTTCAGCAAATTCACGCGCCCGTACATCGACAGCGTTGAAAAAGCGCGGGCCATGGTACAACAAATCAACAAAGCCGCTGAAACCGACGGTTTCCGGCCGATCATCTTCGACACCATCGTCAATCAGGACATTCGTGAGATTCTCGCAACCTCCAATGGTTTCATGATCGACATCTTCTCGACGTTCCTCGCCCCGCTCGAGCAGGAACTGACCGAGCATTCTTCCTACACCGTCGGCAAATCCCACTCCATCGGTCACAACTCCAATTACATGGAGCGGATCGAGGCGGTGAACTTCGCCCTCGACAACGACGATGGCGCCCGCACCCACTATTACGACAAGGCCGACCTGATACTAGTGGGCGTGTCGCGTTGTGGTAAGACGCCGACGTGCCTGTACATGGCGATGCAGTTCGGCATCCGCGCGGCCAACTACCCGCTGACCGAAGACGACATGGAACGCCTGCAACTGCCGGCCGCCCTGCGCGCCCACCAGCACAAGCTGTTCGGCCTGACCATCGACCCGGACCGCCTTACCGCGATCCGCAACGAACGCAAGCCCAACAGCCGCTATTCGAGCTACGCCCAGTGCGAGTTCGAGGTGCGCGAGGTGGAAAACCTGTTCCGCCGCGAGAACATCCCGAACATCAACTCCACGCATTTCTCGGTAGAAGAAATTTCCGCGAAGATCCTCGTGGAAAAAGGCGTGGAGCGGCGCTTCAAATAACCAATAAATCGACAAACCGGTTCACCGGCGTGGTTTCAAGCCGCGCCTGATCCTTGCACAGCGCAAGAATCTCCCCGCTGCGCTGCCCGGTGAAACGGGTGGCCAGATTTGCCCTGAACTTGTCCTCCAGCAATGGAATGCCCTCGGCGCGACGCCGGCGATGGCCGATCGGGTATTCCACCACCACGTTCTCCGTGCTCGAACCGTCCTTGAAAAACACCTGCACCGCGTTGGCAATCGAGCGTTTGTCGGCCTCCAGGTATTCACGGGTGAAGCGCGGATCCTCGACGATGACCATTTTCTCGCGCAGCACATCGATGACCGGATGGGCCTTGTGGAAATCGTCTTCGTACTGCTCGGCCACCAGATTGCCGAACGCCAGCGGCACGGCGGTCATGTACTGGAGGCAGTGATCGCGGTCGGCGGCATTGGCCAGCGGCCCGATCTTGGAAATGATGCGAATCGCCGATTCGTGGGTGGTGATGACGATCCGGTCGATCTCATGCAGACGATTACGCACCTGCGGGTGCAAGGTCACGGCGGCTTCGCAGGCGGTTTGCGCGTGGAATTCGGCGGGGAAGCTGATTTTGAACAGCACGTTCTCCATCACGTAGCTGCCGAACGGTCGGGAAAAACTGAAGGCGCGCTTGTCTTCGGGCTTGAGCGCCAGATCGTTGTTGGTGTGGCTGAACAAAACGTCGTAAAAGCCCCATTGTTTGGCACTCAAGACGCCGGGGATTCCCATTTCGCCGCGCATCGCGATATCCGCCAGCCGCACGCCCCGGCTCGATGCATCCCCAGCCGCCCAGGATTTGCGTGAACCGGCGTTCGGCGCATGGCGGTACGTGCGCAATGCCTGGCCGTCGGCGAACGCGTGGGACAACGCCGATAACAGCTGCTCACGGTTGGCGCCCATCAGTTTGGCGGTCACGGCAGTCGAGGCCACCTTCACCAGAATGACGTGGTCGAGGCCTACGCGATTGAACGAGTTTTCCAGCGCGATCACGCCCTGGATTTCGTGGGCCATGATCATCGCTTCGAGTACATCGCGCACCGTCAGCGGCGTTTCACCATTTGCCAGACGCTTTTGCGACAGGTGATCGGCCACCGCGAGAATCCCGCCGAGGTTGTCCGACGGATGCCCCCATTCGGCGGCGAGCCAGGTGTCGTTGTAATCGAGCCAGCGCACGATGCAGCCGATGTCCCACGCGGCTTTGATTGGGTCGAGGCGATAGGACGTGCCTGGAACTCGGGCGCCGAATGGGACGACGGTGCCTTCGACGATGGGGCCAAGGTGTTTGGTGCACTCGGGGAAACGCAGAGCCAGCAGGCCGCAGCCCAGCGTGTCCATCAGGCAGTTGCGGGCGGTGTCGAGGGCTTCGGCAGATTCGATCTTGCAGGTGAGGACGTAATCGGCGATGTCCTGCAGGACACGGTCGTAGTCGGGGCGGTTGTTCAGGTCGACGTTGGCGCTCATGTTCGATTCACTCTTGGAAGTGGTTCGTTGATGGGACCTCGGTTCAGGGCTAATTTTTCTTGTTATTGAAATGCGTAAAGCGCTGAGAGCGATCAGGTTCGCTCTCAGCGACTGTGCGTTAGAACGAATCTCCAGGCACGCGGACGAAACCTTCCATCAGTACCCGCGCACTACGGCTCATGATCGCTTTCTTCACAACCCATTCGCCATTTTCAAGGCTGGCCTCAGCCCCCACACGCAACGTCCCGGACGGATGCCCGAACCGCACGGCATTGCGTTCAACGCCGCCGGCCGCCAGGTTTACCAAGGTGCCGGAGATCGCTGCGGCGGTGCCGATCGCCACCGCCGCCGTCCCCATCATCGCGTGGTGCAGCTTGCCCATCGACAACGCCCGCACCAGCAAATCCACATCCCCAGCGCCAATGGCTTTGCCACTGGATGCCACGTAATCCGCAGGTTTGGCAACGAACGCCACTTTCGGCGTGTGCTGACGCTTGGCCGCTTCATCCAGACTGGAAATCAGCCCCATGCGCAAAGCACCGTAGGCACGAATGGTCTCAAACATCTGCAACGCTTTCGGATCGCTGTTGATCGCGCTCTGCAGCTCGGTGCCGGTGTAACCGATGTCTTCGGCGTTAACGAAGATCGTCGGGATACCCGCGTTGATCATGGTCGCCTTGAACGTGCCGACGCCCGGCACCTCCAGCTCATCGATCAGGTTGCCGGTGGGGAACATCGAGCCACCGCCGCCCTCTTCTTCCGCCGCCGGGTCCATGAATTCGACCTGGACTTCGGCGGCCGGAAAGGTCACGCCGTCGAGTTCGAAATCGCCGGTTTCCTGGACTTCGCCATTGGTGATCGGCACGTGGGCAATGATCGTTTTACCGATATTGGCCTGCCACACGCGAACCACCGCCACACCGTTGTGCGGAATGCGGCTGGCGTCCACCAGACCGTTGCTGATGGCGAACGAACCGACTGCCGCCGACAGGTTGCCGCAGTTGCCGCTCCAGTCCACGAACGGCTTGTCGATCGACACCTGACCGAACAGGTAATCGACGTCGTGATCGGCCTTGATGCTTTTCGACAGGATCACGGTTTTGCTGGTGCTCGAGGTGGCGCCGCCCATGCCGTCGATCTGCTTGTCGTACGGGTCGGGGCTGCCGATGACCCGCAGCAACAGCGCATCACGGGCCGGGCCGGGAATCTGCGCCGCTTCGGGCAGATCCTTGAGGCTGAAAAACACGCCTTTGCTGGTGCCGCCACGCATGTAGGTAGCGGGGATTTTGATCTGCGGTGCGAAATTAGCTGCGTGAGCCATGGTGCTCCTTAACGAAGACATGGGACTTGAAGCCCCATGCCCACATCAGTTGATTTAAACGGCAACCGCCGACTCTTCGAGGAAGTCCTGAGCGAAGCGCTGCAACACGCCGCCGGCCTCGTAGATCGACACTTCTTCGGCGGTGTCGAGGCGGCAGGTCACCGGCACATCGACGCGTTCACCGTTCTTGCGATGGATTACCAGCGTCAGGTCGGCGCGCGGCGTGCGCTCACCGATCACGTCATAGGTTTCGCTGCCGTCGATGCCCAGGGTCTTGCGGTCGGTGCCCGGTTTGAATTCCAGCGGCAACACGCCCATGCCCACCAGGTTGGTGCGGTGGATACGTTCGAAACCTTCAGCGGCGATCGCTTCCACACCCGCCAGCCGCACGCCTTTGGCTGCCCAGTCCCGGGACGAACCCTGACCGTAGTCGGCGCCGGCGATGATGATCAGCGGCTGCTTGCGCTCCATGTAGGTTTCGATGGCTTCCCACATGCGCATCACTTTGCCTTCCGGCTCGACACGGGCCAGGGAGCCCTGCTTGACCTTGCCGTTTTCCACAACCATTTCGTTGAACAGTTTCGGGTTGGCAAACGTTGCGCGCTGCGCGGTCAAGTGGTCGCCACGGTGGGTCGCGTAAGAGTTGAAGTCCTCTTCCGGCAGGCCCATTTTCGCCAGGTACTCACCGGCGGCGCTGTCGAGCATGATCGCGTTCGACGGCGACAGGTGATCGGTGGTGATGTTGTCCGGCAGCACCGCCAGCGGGCGCATGCCCTTGAGCGGTCGCGCCCCGGCCAGCGCGCCTTCCCAGTACGGCGGACGGCGGATGTAGGTGCTCATCTCGCGCCAGTCGTACAGCGGCGTGACTTTCGGGCCTGTGTCTTCATGGATGGCGAACATCGGGATGTAGACCTGACGGAACTGCTCGGGCTTGACCGAGGATTTCACCACCGCGTCGATTTCTTCGTCGCTCGGCCAGATGTCTTTCAGGCGAACTTCCTTGCCGTCGACCACGCCCAGCACGTCTTTTTCTATGTCGAAACGAATAGTTCCGGCAATCGCGTAGGCCACCACCAGCGGCGGCGAAGCGAGGAACGCCTGCTTGGCGTACGGGTGAATCCGCCCGTCGAAGTTGCGGTTGCCAGACAGCACAGCGGTCGCATACAGATCGCGGTCGATGATCTCTTGCTGGATCACCGGATCCAGCGCGCCGGACATGCCGTTGCAGGTGGTGCAGGCAAACGCGACGACGCCGAAACCGAGCTGCTCCAGCTCCGTGGTCAGCCCCGCTTCATCGAGGTACAGCGCCACGGTTTTCGAACCCGGCGCCAGCGACGACTTGACCCACGGCTTGCGGGTCAGCCCGAGCTTGTTGGCGTTGCGCGCCAGCAGGCCGGCGGCGATCACGTTGCGCGGGTTGCTGGTGTTGGTGCAACTGGTGATGGCGGCGATGATCACCGCGCCGTCAGGCATTTGCCCCGGCACGTCTTCCCACTGACCGGCGATGCCTTTGGCCGCCAGATCCGACACCGCCACACGGGCGTGCGGGTTGCTCGGGCCGGCCATGTTGCGCACCACCGAAGACAGATCGAAGGTCAGGCCGCGCTCGTATTGCGCGCCTTTCAGGCTGTCGGCCCAGAGACCGATCTGCTTGGCGTATTGCTCGACCAGCTGAACTTGCTGGTCTTCGCGACCGGTGAGTTTCAGGTAATCGATAGTCTGCTGGTCGATGTAGAACATCGCCGCCGTGGCGCCGTATTCCGGGGCCATGTTGGAGATGGTCGCGCGGTCGCCGAGGGTCAGTGCCGAAGCACCTTCGCCGAAGAACTCCAGCCATGCGCCGACCACTTTCTGTTTGCGCAGGTATTCGGTCAGCGCCAGCACCATGTCGGTGGCGGTGATGCCCGGTTGCAGCTTGCCGGTCAGTTCGACGCCGACGCTTTCCGGCAGGCGCATCCACGACGCGCGGCCGAGCATCACGCTTTCGGCTTCCAGACCACCGACACCGATGGCGATCACGCCCAGCGCATCGACGTGCGGGGTGTGGCTGTCGGTGCCGACGCAGGTATCCGGGAATGCCACGCCGTCGCGCACCTGAATCACCGGAGACATTTTCTCCAGGTTGATCTGGTGCATGATGCCGTTGCCCGGCGGGATCACGTCGACGTTCTTGAACGCCTTCTTGGTCCAGTTGATGAAGTGGAAGCGGTCTTCGTTGCGACGGTCTTCGATGGCGCGGTTCTTCTCGAACGCCTGGGCGTCAAAACCGCCCGCTTCAACCGCCAGCGAGTGGTCGACGATCAGTTGGGTCGGCACCACCGGGTTGACCTGCGCCGGGTCGCCGCCCTGCTGGGCAATCGCGTCGCGCAGGCCGGCCAGATCCACCAGCGCGGTCTGGCCGAGAATGTCGTGGCACACCACGCGAGCCGGGAACCACGGGAAGTCGAGGTCGCGTTTGCGCTCGATCAGTTGTTTCAGGGAATCGGTGAGCGTGGCCGGGTCGCAGCGACGCACGAGGTTTTCCGCCAGCACGCGAGAGGTGTACGGCAGGGTGTCGTAGCTGCCGGGCTGGATCGCATCGACAGCCGCGCGGACGTCGAAAAAGTCCAGCGGCGTGCCGGGCAGGTTCTTGCGAAATTCTGTGTTCATCGGTCAGGACTCGGTCACGGTAGTTTCAAAGAGGGGGCGCCTGTGCCGGCGCCCTCCCCGGTCAGCGCTGGTCGATTGGCACGAACTTGCGCTGTTCGACGCCGGTGTACTCGGCGCTTGGACGGATGATGCGGTTGTTGGCGCGCTGTTCGAACACGTGCGCTGCCCAGCCGGTCAGGCGCGAGCAGACGAAGATCGGGGTGAACAGCTTGGTCGGGATGCCCATGAAGTGGTACGCCGAGGCATGGTAGAAGTCGGCGTTGGGGAACAGTTTCTTTTGCTCCCACATGGTCTTGTCGATGGCTTCCGAAACCGCGAACAACACCTTGTCGCCCACTTCGTCGGCGAGTTTTTTCGACCAGCCCTTGATCACCTCGTTGCGCGGATCGCTGTCCTTATAGATCGCGTGGCCGAAGCCCATGATCTTGTCCTTGCGTTCGAGCATGCCGAGGGTGCCTTTGATCGCCTCTTCCGGCGACGAGAAGCGCTCGATCATTTCCATCGCCGCTTCGTTGGCGCCACCGTGCAGTGGGCCGCGCAACGAGCCGATGGCCGCCGTGACGCAGGAATACAGATCTGACAGGGTCGAAGCACACACCCGAGCGGTAAAGGTCGAGGCGTTGAATTCGTGCTCGGCGTAGAGGATCAGCGACACGTTCATCACTTTGACGTGCAGTTCGCTCGGCTTCTTGTCGTGCAGCAGGTGCAGGAAGTGGCCGCCGATGGACTGCTCGTCCGTTACGCAATTAATGCGTTTGCCGTCGTGGCTGAAGCGATACCAGTAGCACATGATCGCCGGGAACGCGGCCAGCAGGCGGTCGGTCTTGTCGCGTTGCTCGGAGAAATCTTTCTCCGGCTCGATGTTGCCCAGGAACGAGCAACCGGTGCGCATCACGTCCATCGGGTGGGCGTCGGCGGGGATGCGTTCCAGCACTTCTTTCAGTGCTTGTGGCAGGTCGCGCAGCTTGCTCAGCTTGCCTTGATAGTCGGCGAGCTGTGCCTTGGTCGGCAGTTCTCCGTAGAGCAGCAAGTACGCCACTTCTTCAAATTGTGCGTCTGCCGCCAGTTCGCGCACGTCGTAGCCGCGATAGGTCAGCCCGGCACCGGCCTGGCCCACGGTGGACAGTGCGGTTTGCCCGGCAACCTGGCCCCGGAGCCCGGCGCCACTGAGTACTTTTGCTTCGGCCATTGTTGTCTCCAATCTTGAATTTATTAGGGAGTACGGTTGCGGCTTACTTCTTCGCCGCAAACAACGCGTCGAGCTTCTGCTCGAAGGTGTGGTAATCGATGCGATCGTAGAGCTCCATGCGAGTCTGCATGGTGTCGATGACATTCTGCTGAGTGCCGTCGCGGCGGATCGCGGTGTAGACGTTTTCCGCGGCCTTGTTCATCGCGCGGAACGCCGACAGCGGGTACAGCACCAGCGACACATCGGCGCCGGCCAGTTGCTCGGTGGTGTACAGCGGCGTCGAGCCGAATTCGGTGATGTTGGCCAGGATCGGCGCTTTCACGCGGCTGGCGAACAGCTTGTACATCTCGAGTTCAGTGATGGCTTCCGGGAAGATCATGTCGGCGCCGGCCTCGATGCACGCAGCGGCGCGATCCAGTGCCGATTCCAGACCTTCAACGGCCAGGGCGTCGGTGCGGGCCATGATCACGAAACTGTCGTCGGTGCGGGCATCGACGGCAGCCTTGATGCGGTCGACCATTTCCTGCTGGGTCACGATTTCTTTATTAGGGCGGTGACCGCAGCGTTTGGCGCCGACCTGGTCTTCGATGTGAATCGCCGCCGCGCCGAACTTGATCATCGACTTGACGGTGCGGGCCACGTTGAACGCCGAGGCGCCGAAACCGGTGTCGACGTCCACCAGCAGCGGCAGGTCGCAGACGTCGGTGATGCGGCGCACGTCGGTCAGCACGTCATCCAGGCCGGTGATGCCCAGGTCCGGCACGCCGAGGGAGCCGGCAGCCACCCCGCCACCCGACAGGTAGATCGCCTTGAAACCGGCGCGCTTGGCCAGCAGCGCGTGGTTGGCGTTGATCGCCCCGACCACTTGCAGCGGATGTTCGCTGGCGACCGCATCGCGGAAACGCTGGCCTGGAGTGCTCTTGTTGGAACTCATGACTCACCTCGTTCAGTGGCTGTCTTATTGTCGGCGCCGTCCTGGTAGTGACGGGCGATGTTGCGTTTCGAGGCGCCGATGTGACGGCGCATCAACAATTCCGCGAGCTCGCCGTCACGGTCGGCGATGGCATCGAGAATCCGGTGGTGTTCGGCAAAGGCCTGGCGCGGGCGGTTGGGCGTGGTGGAAAACTGGATGCGGTACATGCGCACCAGTTGATAGAGCTCGCCGCAGAGCATTTGCGTGAGGGTGCGGTTGCCGCTGCCCTGGATGATCCGGTAGTGAAAGTCGAAATCGCCTTCCTGCTGGTAGTAGCCGACACCGGCCTGGAAGGCTGCATCGCGTTCATGGGTTTCCAGCACCCGGCGCAGTTCGTCGATTTCTTCGACGCTCATGCGTTCGGCCGCCAGACGGCAGGCCATGCCTTCGAGGGATTCACGGATTTCGTAGAGTTCGAGCAATTCGGCGTGGCTCAGCGACACCACCCGCGCACCGACGTGCGGTACGCGCACCAGCAGGCGCTGGCCTTCCAGCCGGTGGATCGCCTCGCGCAGCGGCCCGCGGCTGATGCCGTAGGTGCGCGCCAGTTCCGGCTCGGAGATCTTGCTGCCCGGGGCGATCTCGCCTTTGACGATGGCCGCCTGGATGCGTCGGAAGACGTTTTCCGAGAGCGTCTCGGAATCGTCGCCGTTGATCACCGGGGGATCGAGTTGATCCAGCATATTGTCGACACCTTCAAATCCAATGCGGCAAAAACTAGCGAACCAGCCCGCATCAGTCAAAGGATAAATACAGATTGTCGACAATCGTCTAATAAGCCTTCATATCAGCCCCAAGGGTTATAGACCGGTCCCGCCGCTGGCGCCATAAAACCACCGTGCTAGAATGCCGCCCGCATTTGCGAGTCATTTGCACGGCTTGTCATAAAAAGCTGATAGGCACACGAAGGCGCATGGGCAGACAGGATTTCCTGATGCCATGGCCCTGAACCGAGAACGGAACGCTGCTCGCCAGGATTTATGAGACTCAAGCCCTTCCCCACATTCTTTGCACTGTTTTGCCTGCCCGGCCTCGCCGCGGCGGGGGAAAAGACCGTGTACGGCCTCAACGAATACGCTGCCCTCGACGGGATCAACCTGGAAGTGGCGGCGAAACTCGACACCGGGGCGAAAACCGCCTCCCTGAGCGCCCGCGACATCAAACGTTTCAAACGCAACGGCGAGTCCTGGGTACGTTTCTACCTGGCCATCGACGCCGCGCATTCGCACCCGATCGAACGGCCGCTGGCCCGGGTCAGCAAGATCAAGCGCCGCGCCGGCGACTACGACCCTGAAGAAGGCAAGAAGTACACCGCGCGCCCGGTGATCGAGCTGGACATCTGCATGGGTTCGGCAATGCGCAGCATCGAAGTGAACCTGACCGACCGTAGTGCGTTCCAATACCCGCTTTTGATCGGCTCCGAGGCGCTGAAACGCTTCGATGCGCTGGTCGATCCCAGTCTTAAATACGCTGCCGGCAAACCCGCCTGCGCCATCGCCGCTCATACCGCCGAGTAATTTCCATGCGTTCTCTAACCTTCCACCTGAAAGTCCTGATCACCATCCTGGTGTTGCTGGGCGTTTCGGTTACGGCCTATCAGATTTTCGTGCTCGGCATTCCAGTGACCGAAGACGCCACCGACGACCTGTGGAACATCGACGCCAAGGTCGAGTTCGTCGCCAGCACCAAGGATCCGGTGAAGATCCAGATGTTCGTGCCGCCCTTGAGCCGCGATTACGTCAGCCTCAATGAGAGCTTCATCTCCAACAACTACGGCGTGGCGGTCAACCGTGTCGACGGCAACCGCAAGGTCACCTGGTCGGCACGCCGGGCCAAGGGCAACCAGACCCTTTATTACCGCCTGGTGCTGACCAAGCGTTACACCGCCGAGAAAACCAAGATCAAAGGCCCGACCTTCCGCGACAGCATGGCCATCGAAGGCCCGGAAAAGATTGCCGCCGAAGCCCTGCTCGCCCCGATCCGCCAGCACTCGGCCGACGTCGAGACCTTCATTGGCGAAGCGATCAAACGCGTCAACAACGTCAACGACGACAACGTGAAACTGCTGCTGGCCGGCGATCCGTCGACGCCGCACAAAGCCAAGATTGTCGAACTGCTGCTGTCCATCGCCCACGTGCCGGTGGAGAAAGTCCACACCATCCGCCTCGTCGCCGATCAGCCGCAAACTCCGGAACTGTGGCTGCGCAGCTTCAACGGCACCGACTGGCTGTACTTCAACCCGGAAACCGGCGAACAAGGCCTGCCGACCGACCGCCTGCTGTGGTGGAGCGGTGATGAAAACCTGATCACTGTCGACGGCGGCAAGAAGGCCAACGTGACCTTCAGCCTGAACAACAGCGAGATGAACGCGATTCGTCTGGCCAAGCTGACCGACGAAAACACCGACGCCAACTTCCTCGAATACTCGCTGTACGGCCTGCCGCTGCAAACCCAGCAGACGTTCATGATCATGGTGATGATCCCGATCGGCGTGCTGGTGATCCTGATCCTGCGCAACCTGATCGGCCTGCAGACCCTCGGCACGTTCACACCGGTGCTGATCGCCTTGGCCTTCCGCGAGACGCAACTGGGCTTCGGCATCCTGCTGTTTACCGTGATCACCGCGCTCGGGTTATCGCTGCGCTCGTATCTGGAACACCTGAAGCTGCAAATGCTGCCGCGCCTGTCGGTGGTGCTGACGTTCGTGGTGGTGCTGATCGCGGCGATCAGCCTGTTCAGTCACAAACTCGGTCTGGAGCGCGGGCTGTCGGTGGCGCTGTTCCCGATGGTGATTCTGACCATGACCATCGAACGTCTGTCGATCACCTGGGAAGAACGCGGCGCCAGCCATGCCATGAAAGTGGCGATCGGCACGCTGTTCGCAGCGTCCCTGGCGCACTTGATCATGACCGTTCCTGAGCTGGTGTACTTCGTGTTCACCTTCCCGGCGATCCTGCTGATCCTGGTGGGCTTCATGCTGGCCATGGGTCGTTATCGCGGTTATCGCCTGACTGAACTCGTACGTTTCAAGGCTTTCCTGAAGAAGGCTGACGCCTGATGTTCGGTTTCTGGAAGACCTGGAAGGCCTTGGAAGCCCGGGGCATCATGGGCATCAATCGGCGTAACGCCGACTACGTGCTCAAGTACAACAAGCGCAGCCTGTACCCGATCGTCGATGACAAGATCATCACCAAGGAACGCGCGATCAAGGCCGGCATTCACGTGCCGGAACTGTATGGCGTGATTTCCACGGAGAAGGAAATCGACAAGCTCGGCGAGATCATCGGCGGGCGCAACGACTTCGTGATCAAGCCGGCCCAGGGCGCCGGCGGTGACGGCATCATCGTCATCGCCGACCGTTTCGAGGGCCGCTATCGTACGGTGTCGGGCAAGATCATTGCCCACGAAGAGCTGGAGCATCACATCTCCAGCATCCTCACCGGTCTGTATTCGCTGGGCGGCCACCGTGATCGGGCGCTGATCGAATACCGGGTGACCCCGGACCAGATCTTCAAGAGCATCAGCTACGAAGGCGTGCCGGACATCCGCATCATAGTGCTGATGGGTTACCCGGTGATGGCGATGTTGCGTCTGCCGACCCGTCAGTCCGGGGGCAAGGCCAACCTGCACCAGGGCGCCATCGGCGTCGGCGTCGACCTGGCCACCGGCCTGACCCTGCGCGGCACCTGGCTGAACAACATCATCACCAAACACCCGGACACCACCAATGCGGTAGACGGCGTGCAACTGCCCTACTGGGACGGTTTCATGAAGCTCGCGGCCGGTTGTTATGAGCTGTGTGGTTTGGGCTATATCGGCGTAGACATGGTGCTGGACCAGGAGAAAGGCCCGCTGATTCTGGAGCTGAATGCGCGGCCGGGGCTGAATATCCAGATTGCCAATGATTGCGGGCTGACGTTGCGTACCCATGCGGTGGAAGCGCATCTGGAAGAGCTCAAGGCGCGCGGCGTGACGGAGTCGGTTGAAGAGCGGGTGGCGTTTGCTCAGGAGTTGTTTGGGCATATTCCGGCGGTCGAGGGCTGAAGCTCAGAAGCAAAAGCACCCTCACCCCAGCCCTCTCCCGGAGGGAGAGGGAGCCGACGGTGTTGAACATTCGAGTTACATCGACCTGAATGACCGAGTCGAACTCAGGCTTTGAAAAGCATGAAGATCTGCTCCCTTCCCCCTCTCCCCCTTTGGGGGAGAGGGCTGGGG